>NZ_JBWKVL010000001.1:0-488647 GCF_059421685.1 Citrobacter sp. GW821-FHT02E08
TGATATGGCTCAGTTGGTAGAGCGCACCCTTGGTAAGGGTGAGGTCCCCAGTTCGACTCTGGGTATCAGCACCACTTAATTCGGTTAAAGTTCGGTGCAGTAGAAAAGAATTTGCCTGGCGGCTGTAGCGCGGTGGTCCCACCTGACCCCATGCCGAACTCAGAAGTGAAACGCCGTAGCGCCGATGGTAGTGTGGGGTCTCCCCATGCGAGAGTAGGGAACTGCCAGACATCAAATAAGAAGAACCCCGGTCCGCAAGGTCCGGGGTTTTTTGCGTTTATTAGCCTGATAAGCACAGTGGCATAAGGCGGAACAGGTTCACGAATTTGGCCGGATGGTGGCGTAAACGCCTTATCCGGTCTGAGGAGGGCGACAATAAATCATGCAAAATTAATGCAGTACCTGCGATAGAAACGCGCGGGTGCGCTCTGATTTTGGTTGAGAGAAAAACTCATCCGGAGGCGCCTGTTCAACAATTTCACCACGATCCATAAAGATCACCCGGTCAGCTACCGTTCTGGCAAACCCCATTTCATGCGTCACACACAACATCGTCATTCCGGACTGCGCCAGGCCAATCATGGTATCCAGCACCTCTTTTACCATTTCAGGGTCCAGAGCCGAGGTGGGTTCGTCAAAAAGCATAATTTTCGGTTTCATGCACAGTGAGCGCGCAATCGCCACGCGTTGTTGTTGGCCACCCGATATTTGTCCCGGGAATTTCTGCGCATGTTCAGCGATCCGTACTCGCTCCAGATAAAGCATCGCCAGTGCTTCAGCCTCTTTCTTTGGCATTTTATGAACCCAAATCGGCGCAAGTGTGCAATTTTGCAAAACCGTAAGGTGAGGAAACAGATTGAAGTGCTGGAACACCATCCCAACTTCCTGCCTGACACGCTCGATATTGCGGATGTCTTCATTGAGTTCAATTCCATCGACGATGATACGTCCTTGCTGATGCTCCTCCAGATGGTTAATACAGCGGATAGTGGTTGACTTACCAGAGCCGGATGGCCCGCAAAGTACAATTCGCTCGCCTTGTCTCACGTTCAAATTGATATTTTTCAGGACATGAAATTGCCCGAACCATTTGTTGACGTTTTCCAGCGTAATCATCGCGTCGGCAGGTTGGATTAGTAATTGGCTCATAGATTCCTCAGTGCGGCGTACGCCCGGTGTTAAAACGTTTCTCCAGATGCTGGCTATAGCGAGACATGCTGAAACAGAAAACCCAGTAAATGAGGGCAGCAAAAACATATCCTTCGGTCGACATGCCCAGCCAGGTGGGATCGACGGTGGCCTGCTGCACGCTGCTAAACAGATCAAACAGGCCGATGATGATCACCAGACTGGTATCTTTAAACAGGGCAATGATGGTGTTTACAAGACCTGGGATCACCATCTTCAACGCTTGCGGAAGAATGACGAGCCCCTGGGTTTTCCAGTAACCCAATGCCAGAGACTCTGCGGCTTCATACTGGCCTTTTGGTAACGCCTGTAGTCCACCGCGCACCACTTCTGCGACATAGGCGGACTGGAACAGAATTACGCCTACCAGTGCCCGGATAAGTTTGTCGATGCTGGTACCTTCCGCCATGAAGAGCGGTAGCATGACTGAGGACATAAACAGTACGGTAATCAAAGGTACGCCGCGCCAGAATTCAATAAAAATGACGGACAGTACGCGAACGACTGGCATATGAGAACGGCGGCTTAGCGCCAGCAAAATCCCTAATGGCAGCGCCCCCGCGATACCCACCGAGGCAATAATCAGGGTCAGGGTTAACCCACCCCACTGCCGCGTTTCTACCCGATCAAGCCCCAAAACACCGCCATACATGAGCCACCAAACAACGATAGGGTAGATAACTGCCCAAACCGCAATATAGCGCCCGCGATGCGGTATCGACCTCCAGAACATGGGAGCAATGGAGAGCAGGCCTGTGAGTAATGCAATATTGATACGCCAACGCTGCTCATGTGGATAGAGCCCATACATAAACTGGCCGAAGCGCTCATGGATAAACACCCAACAGGCGCCTGCTTTTGTGCAATCACTCCGGGTGGAACCTACCCAGTTAGCCTGCAAGAATGCCCAATTCAGTAGAGGGGGAATGAGCTCCCACATGAGCCATAGGCAGAAAATCGTCAGCAGACTATTGGACCAACTGGAAAATAAATTCTTACGGGCCCACAACACTGCGCGGTCTGCGCCGTTACTGGCTGGGCGCGGGGGATGAGACAGCAGAGCTTTTGTCATCATGATTCCTTAGCGCTCTATCAGTGCGATGCGGCGGTTATAAATGTTCATCAGCAGTGAAATAGACAGACTGATAATGAGGTACACAGACATGGTAATGGCGATAGTCTCAATGGCTTGCCCCGTCTGGTTGAGCACCGTCCCGGCAAACAGCGACACCATATCCGGGTAGCCAATGGCGGCGGCAAGCGAAGAGTTTTTGACAATGTTCAGATACTGGCTGGTGAGTGGTGGAATGATTACGCGCAGCGCCTGAGGAATAATGACCTGGCGTAGCGTCACCGTATTTGGCAGACCCAGTGAACGTGCAGCCTCATGTTGACCATAAGGAACCGCCTGAATACCGGCCCGAATGATTTCTGCAATAAATGCGGAGGTATACACAGATAACGCCAGAGTCAGTGCCGCCAACTCGGGAATGAGAGCCATCCCCCCCCGGAAGTTAAACCCGCGCAATTCCGGTACGTTCCAGTGCAGCGCAGCGCCAAAAATCCAGTGTGCCATCATGGGGAACAGGACTAACAATGCCATTGCCGTCGGCCAGGTTCTGCGTAGCCGACCTGTTTTTATCTGGTGCATTTTGTTGAAGCGAAATAGCCCAACGGACAATGCTGCGGCAAACAGGAGCGCAAGGCAAAACGCGAACAGCCCTTCTCCAATCAATGGGGCTGGGATATAGAGCCCCCGGTTGCTCAGAAAGACCAGATCCAGTGCGCTGACGGCCTGACGCGGTCCCGGAAGATTGCGCAGTACGGCAAAATACCAAAAGAAGATCTGCAACAGGGGCGGGATATTGCGGAAGGTTTCGACGTAGAAGGTGGAGAGTTTGCGTAATAGCCAGTTATCCGACAGGCGAGCAAGCCCCAGAAAGAAACCGAGAAATGACGCGAATACAATGCATAATGCAGAAACTAAGAGCGTATTGAGCAATCCGACAATAAAAACGCGGCCATAGGTATCACCCTGTTCGTAATCGATCAGATGCTGGACGATACCGAATCCGGCACTGCGATCGAGAAAGGCAAACCCTGAGGTAATGCTCCGGTTGCTCAAATTATTAATGGTGTTATGTATTAAATAGATAGCAACGCTGACAACCACGATGACGGCGAGTATTTGAAATAACCAGGCGCGTACCGCAGGGTTAGAAAAGGATAACGTTCCTTTTACGGGGGAGCGGCGATGGAACATAAGAAAACCTCGGAAACCATGACTCTTGGCTGAGCGCCGCCTGGTCGCGGCGCCCGTTACATCACATCGGATTAGCGCACGGGAGGGGCATACTGAATACCGCCGTTGTTCCAGAGATTATTCTGACCGCGTTTGATCTTCAGGGGGCTTTCCGATCCCACGTTACGTTCAAAGATCTCCGCGTAGTTCCCCACTTGCTTAATAACGTTATAAGCCCACTTGTTATCGAGCTTAAGATCCTTGCCGTAATCCCCTTCTTTACCCAGCAGGTGCGCCATATCAGGTGTTGCCGGGTTAGCGGCTTTTTCATCGACGTTCTTCGAGTTCACGCCCATTTCCTCAGCGTTCAGCATGGCAAAGAGCGTCCAGCGGACGACAGAGAACCACTCATCGTCGCCACGGCGCACGACAGGCCCCAGCGGTTCTTTTGAAATGACTTCCGGCAACACTACCCATTCAGCCGGATTGCTGAGTTTGATCCGCAGGGCATACAGTTGAGACTGATCGGAAGCTAATGTATCGCAACGGCCTGATTCCAGCGCTTTGGCTGACTCGTCAGAACGGTCGAAAGTCACCGGTGTGTATTTCATGTTATTGGCCTTGAAGTAATCGGCCACGTTAAGTTCGGTATCGGTTCCCGCCTGGATACAAACGGTCGCACCGTCCAGCTCTTTGGCGCTCTTCAGGCCAGCTTTATTATGCGTAAGAAAACCGATGCCATCGTAGTAAGTCACGCCGGTGAAAGACATGCCCATGCCGGTATCGCGGGAGGAGGTCCAGGTGGTATTGCGGGATAACATATCAACTTCGCCAGACTGCAATGCAGTAAAACGTTCTTTTGCCGTGAGCGGGGTGTATTTTACTTTTGTATCATCGCCAAATACTGCAGCGGCGACACCACGGCAAACATCAACATCAATGCCCGAAAATTTACCGCTCGCGTCAGCGTAAGAAAAACCAGGCAGGCCGTCACTGATACCACATTGTACGAAACCTTTTTTCTTCACTGCATCCAGAGTGGCTCCGGCATGTGCCTGATTTGCAACCGCAAGCAGCACGCCGGCTGCAGCAAAGCTGGCTATCATCATCTTTTTCATAATGCATCCTGTGTGGCGAAATTATCGTTATAGAGAGACGTTCTGGAAACGCCTTTTACCTGTCTGTGGCTCTGGCCATACTCTTTTAAGCAAAGGTGGTGCCAGGTTTTGCGTTTGAATCTCTAACGCAATATGTCTGAGTGTAGACAGGAAAAAATAAATGCAGCGCCCTGAAATGGTGCGAAATTGAAACGTAAGCCACATTTTGGAGCAAAATATTTAAATTTCAGGTGATGTGTTGAATAATAATTTCGGGGGTGAAAATTGACAGGGTAAGGATGTAGATAAAATGAGGATAGTTGCGAAAAGTTTGGTTGTTAAATTTATCGCCGCACTCTGTAAGTAAAACGAATAATTAAAAATCAGGGATTAAAAACGAGGCCAACATTTTGTCTTATATGAAGATTCTTTCTTTGACGTTAAAAGCGCGGCAATGCCGCGCTTTTAACATTTATTTGGACAGGGCGATGATCCCCATCGTCATGCCGGCTACGGCAGCAGTCCCGACGGCGATAGCCCCTGCAGTTTCCCAGTTATCCTGAGTGGTCCCCTTCATACAGGTATTGGTATGTACCAGACGGCCCTGATCATCATACACGGGTACGCAAGGGGAATCATGTGCACAGCCCGCCAGCAATGCGGTGAGCAATGCAACTGAAATTAATCTTTTCATGGTGTTACCTCAAAAATAAACGTTTCGCGAAATACAGCAAAGACAAATGCCAGGCCATCTGCGAACTCGTGGTTATTTTACCACCACTTAAAAAGCGGCTGGCATGGGGAATAATCTCAATTCGTGTGAATTGTAAAAATAATGGAGAAACAAACTGGTTGGGAGAGCGTTATCGGGATGAAATAGAGAAAAATAAATGACTATCTATTTAATAAATAAGGAGGTGGTTATTTTGTAGAAAGACGCCCGGAGGCGTCTTTATTTTACAAATTAATCGGGATGTCGATTGAAGCGGCGTTTAACCACGACAAAGAACACGGGCACGAAGAAGATAGCCAGCAATGTCGCCGTAAGCATCCCCCCCATCACGCCTGTGCCTACCGCATTTTGTGCACCGCTGCCTGCACCATGGCTGATAACCAGTGGCATAACCCCCAGAATAAAGGCGAGGGATGTCATCAGGATAGGACGCAGGCGCATACGCGATGCTTCGAGCGTTGCTTCAATCAATCCGCGTCCCTCTTTTTCCATCAGATCCTTGGCAAACTCGACAATCAAAATGGCGTTTTTGGCTGAAAGCCCGATCGTCGTTAGCAGACCAACCTGGAAGTACACATCATTGTTCATTCCGCGAAGCGATGCCGCCAGAAGCGCGCCGACCACACCGAGTGGGACCACCAACATGACCGAGAATGGAATGGACCAGCTTTCATACAGTGCGGCAAGACAGAGGAAGACCACGATTAACGAGATCGCATACAGTGCGGGTGCCTGGTTGCCAGAGAGACGTTCCTGGAATGACATGCCCGTCCAGTCGTGGCCAATCCCGCCAGGGAGTTTGGCTGCCAGACTTTCCATCAGCACCATAGCCTCGCCCGTACTTCTGCCAGGCGCTGCTTCACCCAGCAGTTCCATTGACGGCATACCATTATAGCGTTCCAGTCGCGGCGAACCATATACCCAGTGCGCTGAGCTGAAAGTTGAGAACGGCACCATTTCGCCATTTGCGCTGCGCACATAGAAATTGTTAATGTCGCTGGGTAGCATGCGGAATGGCGCATCCGCCTGTACATAGACTTTTTTCACCCGGCCATGATCGATAAAGTCATTCACGTAGGTGCCACCGAGAGCGGTAGAGATCATCTGGTTGATATCGGACAGACTCACACCCAGCGCTTGCGCTTTTTCCTGATCGATTTCCAGCTTAAATTGTGGGGTATCCTCCAGGCCGTTAGGGCGCACACGTACCAGTAAATCCGGATGTTCTTTCACCATGCCCAACAGCTGATTTCGCGCATTGGTGAGTTCCGTATGGCCGAGGTTAGCCTGGTCGATCAACTCAAAGTCAAAACCCGTTGCTGTACCTAATTCGAGAATGGCCGGGAGGTTAAACGGAAATACAAGCCCGTCTTTGATCTGGCTGAAGGCTTTAGTCGCACGCGCCACGATCGCACCTACGCCATTTTCTTCTCCAGAGCGCTCTTCCCATGGTTTAAGACTAATAAAGACGATACCGGAGTTTTGCCCCTGGCCGCTGAAACTGAACCCATTGACGGTGAAGACGGACTCAACGTTGGCTTTTTCCTCATTCAGATAATAATTCTGAATTTGATCGAGAACTTTTTGTGTTCGATCCTGCGTCGCGCCTGCCGGAAGCTGCACCATCGTCATGAAAACGCCCTGATCTTCCTCCGGGAGGAAGGAGGTTGGCAGTCGCAGGAACAGGATGGCCATCCCACCGACAATAAGGACATACACCAACAGATAACGTCCGGTCTTGCGTAGAATACCGCTCACGCTGCCGCTGTAGTGATCAACGCTCTTATCAAATAGCGCGTTAAACCAGCCGAAGACGCCGCCTTTCTTTTCATGATGTTCGCCAGATGCCGGTTTCAGCAGCGTGGCGCAAAGAGCTGGGGTCAGAATGAGCGCAACAAGCACGGAAAGCGCCATCGCTGACACGATGGTCAACGAGAACTGGCGATAAATTGCGCCGGTCGATCCACCGAAGAAAGCCATCGGGACAAACACCGCAGAGAGCACCATCGCAATGCCGACCAGCGCCCCCTGTATCTGTTCCATGGATTTCTGCGTTGCCTCTTTCGGCGGTAGTTTATCTTCCACCATCACGCGTTCGACGTTTTCTACCACCACGATGGCGTCATCAACCAGCAAGCCGATGGCGAGAACCATCCCGAACATCGTCAGGGTATTGATCGAAAATCCGAAGGCTGCCAGCACGGCGAATGTACCCAACAGAACGACCGGCACAGCGATGGTTGGAATTAACGTGGCGCGCAGGTTTTGTAAAAACAGATACATGACCAGGAAGACAAGGATAATGGCTTCAAACAGTGTCTTCACCACTTCGTGAATCGAGATTTTTACAAAGGGGGTGGTGTCATATGGGTAAACGACCTTTAAACCTTGCGGGAAAAAAGGCTGTAATTCGGCGAGTTTTGATTTGATCGCCGCAGCCGTATTCAGCGCATTGGCGCCGGTTGCCAGCTTAATACCCAGGCCTGTCGCCGCCTGGCCATTAATTTTGGTCACCATATTGTAGTTTTCGCCGCCGAGTTCAATACGGGCCACATCTTTGAGGTGGACCATCGAACCATCCTGGTTCACTTTCAGCGTGATGTGACCAAACTCCTCCGGTGTTTTCAGCCGCGTCTGAGCAATGATCGAGGCGTTCAACTGTTGATCCGCAATGGAGGGGGTTCCTCCTAACTGGCCAGCAGCAATCTGGTTATTCTGTGTTTTTAGCTGATTGATGACGTCCAGCGGCGTGAGTTGATACTTATTCAGCGCGTTGCTGTCGAGCCAAATACGCATGGCATACTGCGCGCCAAACAGTTGCACGTCGCCCACGCCTGATGTACGGCTGATGGCATCCTTGACGTTAGACGCGACATAGTCGGAAATGTCATCCTGCGTCAGACTCTTGTTGTCGGAAACGAATCCCGCCACAAGAAGAAAGCTGCTGCTGGATTTTTCGACGCTGATGCCCTGCTGTTGTACTTCCTGAGGCAGGAGAGGCATCGCCAATTGCAGTTTATTCTGCACCTGAACTTGCGCAATATCAGGGTCGGTGCCGGACTGGAATGTCAGCGTGATCGTCACGCTTCCGGCAGAGTCGCTGGTGGAAGACATATACATCAGGTTATCGATGCCATTCATATTTTGTTCGATAACCTGAGTCACCGTGTCCTGCACGGTTTGCGCATCCGCGCCTGGGTAAGTCGCGGAAACAGCAACCGCAGGAGGGGCAATAGTGGGGTACTGCGCAACGGGTAGCTGTATTATCGCCAGAGCACCAGCCATCATCAGAATGATGGCCAGTACCCAGGCAAAGATAGGGCGATTAATAAAAAAATTAGCCATGTCCTGTTACCTTATTGCGCCGAATCGGCTGTCGGGGCGTCGGTGGTTGCCTTGACATGGATACCCTGACGAACTTTCTGCAATCCGCTAACAATAACCTTGTCACCGGGTTGCAAGCCTTCACTGACGAGCCATTTATCGCCAATCGCCTGCGTGGCGATAACCGTGCGGATTTCTGCCTGGTTTTGTTTGTTGACTATCATCACTGTGGCATCGCCGCGAGGCGTGCGAGTGACGCCTTGCTGCGGAACGAGGATGGCATTGGGCTGGATCCCTTCATCAATACGCGCGCGAACAAACATGCCGGGAAGCAGGGTGTGCTGAGGGTTAGGAAAAACGGCCCTGAGCGTTATTGAACCGGTGCTTTCGTCAACCGTCACATCAGAGAATTGCAGGGTGCCTTTCAGCGGATATGCCTGGCCATTCTCCATGACAAGCTCAACATCGCTGCGGGTATTGTCTTTATGCAGGCTTCCTTGTTCAACCGACTGTCTGAGGCGCATAAAGTCGTTGCTGGATTGCGTCACATCCACATAAATAGGATCAAGCTGCTGTACGGTCGCCAGCGCGGTGGACTGACCATTGGTCACCAGAGCGCCTTCGGTTACGCTGGATTTACCAATACGTCCGCTAATTGGCGATGTCACTTTGGTGTAAGCAAGGTTGATGTGCGCACTCTCAACCGCTGCTTTTGCAGCAACCACCGCTGCATCGGCCTGACGAGCATCAGCAACGGCCTGATCGTACTCTTGCTGGCTGATGTATTTTGTTCCTACTAACGGAACATAACGTTTCACGGTTAAATGCGCGATAGTGGCCGCAGCTTCACTTTTTGCCAGTTCACCTTGGGCGCTGTTGTAATCGGCCTGATACGTCGCGGGATCGATCTGGTAAAGCGACTGGCCAGCTTCAACATTGCTGCCTTCAGTAAAATTCCTTTTAAGTACAATGCCGCTCACCTGAGGGCGTACCTCTGCAATTCGAAATGAGGCCGTGCGTCCAGGCAGCTCAGTAGTAACAGCGAGAGGTGCGGATTCGACCACATGAACGGAGACTTGTGGTTCTGCGGGATTCACCTGTATCTCCCCTTGGTCGTTACAACCGGCAAGTAACGCAGCAGAGATTATGATGAATGAGGGCAGGAGTGAAAACCTGGCATATTTCGTCATTACTGTTCCTTAAAAAAAACAAAAGCTCGTTATTTACCGGGTAACGGTAAGGCGTTAACGTGTGCAAATAAAATAGCAGTTGGCTATCCTACAAATTATTAGCTTGCGATGTAAGCAATACTTATTTCGTTGCGCGACCAACGGCACAGAAACACAAAAAAGATTAATATTTCGTATTCTCTAAAGGGTTGTGGAGGTAAAGCTTTGATGTTTATTAACACATCTTGAAATTTATATTTATGTTATGAATATTTAACGTTTTTACATGTGCCTCATTTATTGTTTTTTTTGAATATTTAGTGCTTAATTAAAAGTAAGTGATACATTCCTTCACTATTAAAGATAATATGAGATTGTCTTAGTCATCTCTTTATCGCCACTTACTCTGTCCCAGACACGCTGAATCATGGTTAAAAAAACGAAAGCTGATGCCCTCAAGACCCGGCAACACTTGATTGAAACGGCAATAACGCAGTTTGCCTTGCGCGGTGTAGGCAATACCACCTTAAACGATATCGCGGATGCGGCGAACGTCACCCGTGGGGCTATCTATTGGCATTTTGAAAATAAAAATCAGCTTTTTAATGAGTTGTGGTTGCAACAACCCGCACTGCGTGATCTTATTCAGGACAGATTGACATCTTACCCAAGGGATAATCCTTTAAAGAACCTGCGTGAGAAATTAGTTGCTGGTTTACAATATATTGCAGAAAACCCAAGGCAGCAGGCGTTATTGCAAATTTTATATCATAAATGTGAATTCCTTAACGGCATGACATCAGAACAGGAAATTCGAGATAAAATTGGCTTCAGCCATCAGACAATGCGTGAGCTACTTCAACAATGCATGGCGAAAAGTTTGATTTCAATCAGCCTCGATTTAGACGTCATATTAATTATTCTACACGGCAGTTTTAGCGGAATAGTAAAAAACTGGTTAATGAGTCCGGCAAGTTATGATCTCTACAACCAGGCTCCTGTGTTAGTCGATAATGTTCTGAGAATGCTAAGCCCGGAGGGTTGCGTGATGCAATTGATGCAGAGCGACAACCGCGTTGAGGAGGCATAATCGCCTTTTGATGATGCTCTTCATTGAACATGAGTGAGTCGGATGCCCTGGCCTTACTGGAGGTCGGTACAATTGACCAGTTTGAGAGGATTGACGGAGTTCATATTACGGCACTTGTCATATTCTGTGGTCATCAGTTCGATCCATTGCATGAGTAGTGCATCAAACAGGAAAACAGAAACAGCAAAAACAACCAGCCACCAATATTTGCGAATCATTGCCAAACTCCGTGTATTCATGCCCAAACGTGCAGGGAATATACAGGAATTTTGATAGTGGAAAAGCAGACTTACAATGCTTTTAATTCGTTGAATCCACACCCGTCGTTTCTGTATTACGGCTCTTTTTTGACAGGTTTTTCGTCTTCCGCTTTTTCACTTTTTCAAGGTCTTTTTCCGAATAATGCGAACTGATACTCAGTCTTCGCAGACCCATTTTGACGTATTCATTATTGACTTCGATACCGATAAATTTTCGCCCCGCGTCTACCGCGACGGCTCCGGTGGTGAAACTCCCTGCAAATGGATCCAATACGGTATCACCCGGATTTGAGGAGGCCAGCACGATCCGCTTTAACAGTGCCGTGGGTTTTTGCGTTGGATGGTTTTCGTATTCATCCATCAAGAAACGCACCCGTGGGAAGTCCCAGACATTTCCGGGCACCTTTTGCTGATTGTAGGGTTGCGGCGGGTTTTTCCTGTAATCGATCAGCGCTCTTTTGGCGCCGGTTTTGGCTTCAACCAAAATGTCTTCCCGATTGAAGGTATAACTTTTGGGGTCTTTAACCATCATCAGGATCGGTTCATACATCGAACCAAAGAAATTTTTAGCTTGCACACCTGAGCTGTCGTATGACCATACGATACGGCTTTTAATATCAAACAGCTTTCTGCATTTAAGATCGATATGCGGCATGTTTTCGGTGCTGTTCATGATATACATTGTGCCCTGTTTCTTCAGTACCCGGTGGCACTCATCGATACATTCGAACAGCCAGGTAAGAAAAACCTCTTCGTTCCATGATTCGACCATGCCATCAAAGTCTTTTCCGATGTTGTAAGGGGGATCGGCAAAGATCAGGTCGACGCTGCCGGAGGGCAGTTTTTTCAGTTCAGTCAGCGCATCACCATGGATTATTTTTTTAGATTCATCGCCATAGTAGTTGGGGGCAAATCCAGCATTCATGGTTAAACTCCTGTGTGATGCGAATAAAAAAGGCGCTTCCCCATGCCGAGTAGCGCCTTTTTAAACAAGCAATTAGCTAATCGAAATTAGTTCATGCCGTACTTTTTCAATTTTTTACGCAGCGTACCACGGTTGATGCCCATCATCAGGGCAGCGCGGGTCTGGTTACCACGGGTGTATTGCATCACCATGTCCAACAGGGGCTGTTCTACTTCAGCCAGTACCAGCTCATAGAGGTCATTCACATCCTGACCATTCAGTTGAGCAAAATAGTTCTTCAGTGCCTGTTTAACCGAGTCACGCAGGGGTTTTTGGGTTACCTGATCCTGAGAGTTAACGGTAGAAACGGTCAGTACGTCAGAATTTACGCGTTGTTCGAACATAGTTCTGTCAGCTCTTTATTTCTGTTTACGCAAAATTTTCGAAGTATGCCTCCAACGCCACCAGCTGTTCGCTGGCATCCTCAATGGCGTTGAATGTGCGCCGAAACTGGTCATTTGGAGCGTGCTCCTGGAGATACCAGGAGACGTGTTTACGTGCAATTCGGTACCCTTTTGCCTGACCATAAAAGTCATGCAGTTCCCGAACGTGCGCGCAAAGTAAGCGCTTAACCTCTGCCAGAGGCAGGGGGGGTAGCAACTCCCCAGTGTCCAGATAATGCTGGATTTCCCGAAAGATCCAGGGTCTTCCCTGAGCTGCACGGCCTATCATAAGGGCGTCCGCCCCCGTATAGTCGAGTACAGCTCTGGCTTTATGCGGGTCAGTTATGTCGCCATTCGCGATAATCGGAATGGAAACTTTCTGCTTAACTGTCCGAATGCTGTCGTACTCAGCATCTCCATTGAACAAACAGGCGCGGGTGCGTCCATGAATGGTCAGAGCCTGAATGCCACAGTCTTCAGCCAGTTGGGCAATCTCTACGCAGTTACGGTGTTCCGGAGCCCAACCGGTGCGAATCTTGAGAGTGACAGGAACGTCCACAGCACTGACGACCTCGTTGAGTATCGACTTCACGAGATCCGGGTACTGTAGTAGGGCTGAACCTGCAAGCTTGCGATTCACTTTTTTAGCCGGACACCCCATATTGATATCAATAATTTGGGCGCCGCTTTCCACGTTAATACGTGCGGCATCAGCCATTTCAACAGGGTCGCTACCGGCAATTTGCACCGTGCGAATTCCTGGCTCATCAACGTGCACCATCCGTAAACGAGATTTGTCGCTTTCCCACACTTGCGGGTTAGAAGACATCATCTCAGATACTGTTAAACCTGCTCCCATCTCATAACACAGCGTCCGAAAAGGTCTGTCAGTAATGCCAGCCATGGGCGCTGCGATCAGGCGATTTCTAAGCTGGTATTGTCCGATGCGCATGAGTTAAGAAATGACCATACTGTGACTGCAAGGCGGCGTATATTACGCATTTTTTGCCCGAGATGAAAGGCCAAACTTTGACCAATCCTCTGAGGTGGATCAAAGAATCGCAGTTAAAGCGGACGGTAATTATTAATAGATTATATAAATCATTGAGTTATAAATTTACGCGGGAAATTTATACGTCTGCAATTTTGCGTAACTTCTCATTTTTTCTTCATTGAGAAGTGCGCAAACAAGATAATCTGCTGAATTAATCAGCAAATTATCGTCTGACTCTGTGATCGCGGCCTCATTACAGGACAATCCCGCCCCCCTCTCGGGACAAGAGGCGTGGTCGAATAACCACGCCAAATGTATTACTTTTTACGGCCGGTAATACGACACCATTCTTCTTTCTCTACCACGGGGTCGAGGGTAAAGAGATCGGCGTACGCTTCACAAACACTGTCTGCCTGACTGGCGAGGATGCCAGAAAGTCCCAGTAAACCGCCCTCAGTGGGCAGTACGCTGATTAACGGCGCCAGTTCGCGTAATGGGCCTGCCAGGATGTTTGCCACGACCACATCGGCTTTCATGGCTTCTGGCTGGTCTTTTGGCAAATAGAGTTCCAGGCGCTCGGATACGCCATTACGTTGGGCATTGTCACGGCTGGCCTGAATGGCCTGTGGGTCAATATCCACACCGATCGCTTTTGCTGCGCCCAGTTTCAGGGCCGCAATAGCCAGAATGCCGGAGCCACAGCCAAAGTCGATAACCGTCTTACCGTTCAGATCAAGTCCATCCAGCCATTGCAGGCACAATGAGGTGGTAGGGTGCGTACCGGTACCAAACGCCAGACCCGGGTCCAGCATGACGTTAACGGCGTTTTCATCCGGAACATCGCGCCAGCTTGGGCAAATCCACAGACGTTCACCAAAGCGCATCGGGTGGAAGTTATCCATCCATTCGCGCTCCCAGTCTTTGTCTTCAAGCTGTTCGATTTTATGCACGAAGCCCGCACCCAGCAGAGGATGGTTCTCAAGGATGGCCACCACCTCTTTCATGTCGGTTTCGGCGTCGAAAAGGCCAGTCACATCCGTATCGCCCCAAAGACGGGTTTCGCCCGGCAACGGTTCAAACACCGGCGTATCGTGCGTATCCTGGAAGGTGATAGAAACGGCGCCCGCTTCCATCAGCGCATCGCTTAACTCTTCAGCATTCGCACCGGTGGTATTCAGTTTCAGTTGGATCCAAGGCATAGCAAAACTCTTTATTTATCAGTAATCAATACGGAGGCTTGTGGGGCGGGTGAACCAAAACGGTTCCCGACCAGGAAAGCCAACAAACTTAGCAGCAACGAGGGCACAATAGCGTGGAAGCCCAGGTACTGAACATTAAAGGTGGCCAGTACGGCATACAGCACACCACCGACGATCATGGCGCTCAATGCGCCTGCCGCATTCGCGCGTTCCCAATACAAGCCAAGTACCAGAGGCCACAAGAACACCGCTTCCAGCCCACCGAATGCCAGCAGATTCAGCCAGATGATCATCTCGGGCGGTTTCCACGCGGCAAGGAGCAGCAGCGCGCCCAGCAAAAGGGTGATCACCGCCGACATCCGCTTGAGCCGTGTTTCATTGGTCATCTGTTCCGGGCGAATGTTCAGATAGAGATCTTTAATGATCGTAGCGGAACTTTGCAGCAACTGGGCGTTGATCGTCGACATGATCGCCGCCATGGGGGCCGCCAGAAAGATCCCTGCGGCAAAGGGCGGTAACACTTTGACCATCAGCGTTGGGATAACCAGATCGGGCACCGTCAGGTCGGGGATGACCGCACGGCCTAACGCACCCGCCAGGTGCATGCCGAACATCAGGATCGCCACCACAATTGTGCCGATAATGATTCCCCGGTGCACTGCTTTACTGTCTTTATAGGAGATGCAGCGCACCGCCGTATGCGGCAGGCCGATAACGCCGAAACAGACCAGCACCCAAAACGAGGTCATAAAGGCTGGCGACAGAATATCGTCCGCACCCTGTGGTGACACCAGCTTCGGATCGATCGCTTGCAACGTTTCTACAGCATGGCTTAAACCGCCTGCAGCATGCACCACGCCCACCAGCAGGACGATTGTGCCAATCAGCATCACCATGCCTTGCATGGTGTCGTTGAGCACGCTGGCGCGAAAACCACCAAATGCAGTGTACAGCGCGATACTGATACCAAAAATCAGCAAGCCGGTATCGTAAGGGATCCCCGCCGCTGTCTCCAGCAGACGCGCGCCACCAATAAATTGCACGGTCATTGCGCCCACAAAGGCAACCAGTAAGCTGATACTTGCCAGCCACACCAGAAGACGGCTTTGGTAACGGGCAAACAGCATATCGTTAAGTGTCACGGCGTTGTAACGTCGTGCCAGGATGGCAAATTTTTTACCGAGAATGCCCAGTGAGAGCCAGACTGCAGGTAACTGGATCATCGCCAGCAGTACCCAACCCAGCCCGTATTTGTAGGCGGCGCCGGGGCCGCCAATAAATGAACTGGCGCTGATGTAGGTGGCGGTCAGCGTCATCGCCAGGACAATCCCCCCCATCGAGCGACTACCGAGAAAATACTCGTTCAGGAAGCTGCCGGTGGCTCTTTTTCTCATGGCGTAGACCGAGAGGCCAAAGACCACCAGAAGATAAGCAACAAGCGGCAAAATGACTTCAAGCTGCATCGTCATCCTCCAGAGGAATATCGCGATAGATAAATTTCACCATTGCCCAGCAGAGTAAAATAAAGACCAGCGGCGTTAGCAGACAGGCCATTTCAAACCAGTGCGGCAGTCCGGTAATGCCCAGCGCCGAATCAGGTAAGTAAGCAGCCACTAACCAAGCAGCCAGATATAAAAGGGTCAGCCACAGCGCCCAGCGCGCTTCTTTATGGGCCTGAACAAAACGTTTGTCCATTTTTTGTCCCTTGTGGATGAAGAAAGCGGGGATTGTACATGATGGGGCATAACTCCCCCCAGAAATAAAAAAGGCCGGATAATCCGGCCTTTTTCAGTTAGCGTATGCTTACTTGTCTTGCAGACCGAGTTTCTTCTCCAGATAGTGGATGTTGGTTCCACCATTCTGGAAGTGCTCGTCGCTCATGATACGCATCTGCAGTTCAACGTTGGTTTTGATACCGTCGATGATCAGCTCCTGCAGGGCGTTCTTCATGCGGGCAATCGCCACATCACGGTTTTCGCCGTAGCAGATAAGTTTACCGATCATTGAGTCATAGTACGGCGGTACGGTGTAACCAGCGTAGATATGCGATTCCCAACGTACACCAAAGCCACCCGGCGCGTGGAAACGCGTGATTTTACCCGGGCTTGGCAGGAAGGTGTTCGGGTCTTCGGCGTTGATACGGCATTCTACCGCATGGCCTTTGACCACAACTTCGTCCTGTTTGATGGACAGAGGTTGGCCGGCAGCAATACGCAGCTGCTCTTTGATCAGGTCAACACCGGTGATCATTTCGGTAACCGGGTGTTCAACCTGAATACGGGTGTTCATTTCAATGAAGTAGAACTCGCCGTTTTCGAACAGGAACTCGAAAGTACCCGCACCGCGGTAGCCGATATCGACACACGCTTTAGAACAGCGTTCGCCGATGTAGCGACGCAGTTCCGGCGTAATGCCCGGTGCTGGTGCCTCTTCGACCACTTTCTGGTGACGACGCTGCATGGAGCAGTCACGTTCTGCCAGATAGATAGCGTTACCTTGACCATCAGCCAGCACCTGAATTTCGATGTGGCGTGGGTTTTCCAGGTATTTTTCCATGTAAACCATGTCGTTGCTGAAAGCGGCTTTCGCTTCAGCTTTGGTCATGGAGATGGACTGCGCCAGTTCAGCATCGCTACGCACAACGCGCATACCGCGACCGCCACCACCGCCAGACGCCTTGATGATAACCGGGTAGCCAATGCGTTTAGCATGTGCACGGTTAGCATCCATATCGTCAGTCAGAGGGCCGTCAGAGCCTGGTACGGTTGGGACACCAGCTTTTTTCATTGCGGTGATTGCAGACACTTTGTCGCCCATCAGGCGGATAGTGTCGGCTTTCGGGCCGATGAAGATAAAGCCAGAGCGTTCAACCTGCTCAGCAAAGTTGGCGTTCTCAGAGAGGAAGCCGTAACCCGGATGAATTGCCACCGCGCCGGTGATTTCAGCGGCGCTGATGATAGCCGGGATGTTCAGATAGCTTTTTACGGACGGAGCCGGGCCAATACAGACCGTCTCATCCGCCAGCAATACGTGTTTTAAATCGCGATCCGCGCTTGAGTGCACAGCGACAGTCTTGATGCCCAGTTCTTTACAGGCACGAAGAATACGCAGTGCGATCTCGCCGCGGTTGGCGATAACAATTTTATCCAGCATGTTCGCCTCGTTATTCGATGACGACCAGCGGCTCGTCAAATTCTACCGGCTGACCACTTTCGACCAGAATCGCTTTCACCACGCCGGATTTATCGGCTTCGATCTGGTTCATCATTTTCATGGCTTCAACGATGCACAGGGTATCGCCCGCGTTAACTTTCTGACCGATTTCGATGAACGCTTTTGCATCCGGGCTCGGCGTGCGGTAGAAGGTACCAACCATCGGGGAACGTACGATGTGACCACTGATTTCCGCTGCGGCAGGCGCTTCCATCGCTGGAGTTGTCGCTGTGGCGACAGCGTTAGACAGAGCTGGCTGCTGCATCATCGGTGCAGCGTAAGCTTGTTGCATCACTGGGAAACTTTGCATTGGCGCTGCACGGCTGATGCGTACAGACTCTTCGCCTTCAGAAATTTCCAGTTCGGAGATGCCTGATTCTTCAACCAGCTCGATCAGTTTTTTAATCTTACGAATATCCATGAGTGGGTTCCGTACTCTTTGTTTAGTGTGATTGTGACAGGCAGTTTTACTGCCGTCTGTAAAGCGTGTGTCCCGACGCTGGCATCAAGTGAATCTCCAGTCAGATCGGGACGCCGGTATATTTGGCCTCACGTTGTGATGTGAGACTTGTCGGACATTGTGCTGCGATCTTCTGCAATCCTCCGGCAAAAAACAAAATATACCTTCAATGCGCGAATGTCACCTTTTCAGCGGCTTAAAAACACTGTCAGGGAAACCAAAGTCGCACATTATAACGATTTCGTAGCAATTGGCAGCTAAATACTGGTCTTATCAGGGAAGATAATCAACCGCTAACCTGTAAACGCCATCAGAGAGTCTGTGTTTTGCAACAAGCCGCACATATCCGGCAACTACCGCCACCACTGGCGGAACTTCTTGTAACGCCATGCCAAAAGCGCGAACGCAAGCAGCGCATAAATGACCGGTTGCGGGGAGATAATTTTTACCGACCACAGGTAATGAATGGGCGCAAGAATCGCCACAAGATAGACGAAGTTGTGCAAAAGTTGCCAGCGTTTACCCAGTTTTCGTTGTGCAGCCTGCGTGGACGTTAATGTGAGGGCCAACAATATAGTCCAACTGATAATCCCCAGCACCAAATAGGGGCGCGTAATCAACTCGCGACCGAACAGCGCAAGATTATTAATACCTAACTCCAGCGTCGCATAGCTGGTCAAATGCAGCGTCGCCCAGGTGAAACACCATAGCCCTAATAAGCGACGGATGCGTATCAATAATGGCTGTTTAGCGTAGCGCGCCAGAGGGGTGACGAGCAAGGTCGCCAGGAGGAATTTCAGTGCAGTCCTACCGGTAAAATGTTGAATATCTTTGACGGGATCAGCGCTTAATCCCCCGTTGTTCACTGCCCAAACGAGCCACAAAAACGGTAATAAACCGGCGAGATGTAAAAGCACTTTCAGCACAGTTATCTGTTTTACCGACAATCGCACTTAGAAATTCTCCCGCAAATTCAAACCGCGATAGAGAGCGGCAACGTCATCGGCATAACCGTTGAACAGAAGTGTAGGTTGGCGTTGCACATCAAGAATACCGCCTGAACCGATAAAACGTTCTGTCGCTTGCGACCAGCGAGGGTGATCGACCTGTGGATTCACATTCGCATAAAAACCGTACTCGTTAGGGGCGGCCAGATTCCAGGTGGTAGGAGGGCGCTCACGGGTCAACTTGATACTTACAATCGACTTAATCCCTTTAAAACCATACTTCCACGGTACGGTTAAACGGATAGGAGCACCGTTTTGCGGAGGGAGCGCTTTGCCATATACCCCGACGGTGAGCAGCGTGAGCGGGTGCATCGCTTCATCCAGACGCAGTCCCTCAACGTAGGGATATTTCAGCCCTCCGCCAATAAAACGATCTTTTTGCCCCGGCATTTGGTCGGGCGCGTAGAGGGTTTCGAACGCGACATATTTGGCGTTGCTGGTGGGTTCAACCAGCGCCAGCAATTTATGCAGAGGAAAACCAATCCAGGGGACGACCATGGACCACGCTTCAACGCAACGCATGCGGTAAATGCGCTCTTCCAGCGGAAAACGCGTGGTTAGCGCATCATGATCCAGCGTTAAGGGTTTCGCCACCTCACCGCTGATCTTCAGGATCCAGGGATCGGTTTTCAAACTGCCCGCATTGGCCGCCGGGTCTGCTTTATCCAGGCCAAATTCGTAGAAGTTGTTATAGCCGGAGACTTTATCGGCTGGCGTTAACGGCAGATCGTTTTGCCAGGCCGAAGGCTTACTGAACTTCAGCGGCTTACCGGCGGGTGCTGGCGGGCGATCGTTGCCTTTAAACCAATCCAGGAGATCGGCATGGGCAGTGGCGGGTAGTGACAGGGCCGCAGCGCTGATCCCTAACGCTTTGAGGACCTGGCGGCGTTGCATAAAAAAAGCCGATTCGGCAGTGACATCGGCTTCTGTAAATGGACGTATTTTTTTCATAACAGACCCCGGTATACGCGCCATGGCTCACGGGTGGCGCGTAGTTACTATGGCAGGAAGTCTGTCAATGTGCTGCGAAATTTAGTTAATAAAGTGTAAATTTCTGATGCGTGCGCCCTTATTTTACCTTCACCAGCGTGCGGCCCTGGATCTGGTTATTAATGATAGCATTCGCAAACTTCGGTGCGTCAGCCAGGGTAATTTCCGTTGCTGCCTGTGTATAGAAGGATTCCGGCAGATCGTTTGCCAGACGTTTCCATGCTTGCGCACGGCGAGCAGCGGGGGTCATAACTGAATCCACGCCCTGCAAACGCACATTGCGCAGGATAAACGGCATCACCGTGGTGGGCAGAGTAAACCCTCCCGCCAGTCCGCAGGCGGCGACACAGCCGCCGTAGTTCATTTGCGCCAGCACTTTTGCCAACACTTTGTCGCCGACAGTATCAATTGCGCCAGCCCAGAGCTGTTTCTCTAGCGGGCGAGATTCGGCAAATTCATCGCGGCCGAGAATGCGGTTAGCGCCAAGGCTGCGCAGATAGTCATGGGTACTTTCACGGCCCGACACCGCCGCGACCTGATAACCCAGCTTATGCAGTAGCGCAACGGCGGTACTGCCCACTCCACCGCTGGCGCCAGTGACTACAATCTCGCCGTCTTCAGGACGAATGCCCGCGTCTTCCAGCGCCATTACGCACAGCATTGCCGTAAATCCGGCGGTGCCGATGACCATTGCTTTACGGCCATCCAGCCCTTGTGGAAGGGCAACCAGCCAGTCGCCTTTCACCCGTGCGCGTTCTGCCAGACCGCCCCAGTGGTTTTCACCCACTCCCCAGCCGGTCAGTAGCACCTCTTGCCCAGCATGGAAACGGGGATCTTCGCTTGCGCAAACCGTACCTGCGAAATCAATTCCAGGAATCATCGGAAAATGACGGATAATTTTACCTGTGCCCGTGATAGCGAGTGCGTCTTTGTAGTTCAGGCTCGACCAGTGTATGTCCACCGTCACATCACCTTCCGGCAGCTGACTTTCCTCAATGGTCTGAACGGATGCGAGGGTTTTACCGTCCTGCTGTTCTAAGATCAAAGCCTGCATAACCTGTCCTCAATTTGCATGTGCCCGTCGTTTTTCAAGCGGCAACCCGAAATCCAGTGGGCATCGTGGATTGGAAAATTATCTACGAAGACTATACTCGCTAATTAAAACGTGATGTCGATTCAGCGCAATAAATTGCCAGATATACCTGATTTGGTAGTATGCCCGCACACTTTGCGCAACAGGGCGGATTTCGTATTTAGTTTTGCGTTTTCGCGTCGCTTTATCACTCTTATGCAGTTTTATAACTATCGGAGTTAACACAAGGATGCGATTAACGACGAAATTTTCAGCTTTTGTTACGTTGCTCACTGGGCTAACGATCTTCGTGACGCTCATTGGCTGCTCGCTGAGTTTCTACAACGCGATTCAGTACAAGTACGCCAGCCGCGTTCAGGCGGTTGCCACGGCGATCGATACCCGTCTCGTCTCCAGCGATTTCGTCACATTGACGCCCCAGGTTAACGAACTGATGATGTCGGCCGATATTGTGCGCGCTGATCTTCTGCAGGGAACCCGGCAGGTTTACAGCTATTCACGTCACAGCAGTTATCGTCCGGCAGGCACCAATAATCTTTATCGCGAGCTGACGGTGCCTTTGATGAAGCAACCCGGAATGTCATTGCATCTGGTGTACCAGGATCCGATGGGCAATTATTTCCATTCGCTGATGACCACCGCACCGCTGACGCTGGCGATTGGATTCATTATTCTCATGCTGTTTCTGGCGGTGCGTTGGCTGCAGCGTCAGCTTTTCGGCCAGGAATTGCTGGAGGTGCGCTCGACGCGCATTTTAAACGGCGAGCGTGGGCCAAACGTGCGTGGTTCAGTGTATGAGTGGCCAGCGCGAACCAGTAGCGCGCTCGACATGCTGCTCTCTGAAATTCAGAATGCCCGCGAACAACGCAGTCGACTGGACACGCTGATCCGCTCCTACGCGGCGCAGGATATAAAAACAGGGTTGGGTAACCGCCTGTTTTTTGATAACCAACTGGCGACGTTGCTGGAAGACCAGGAGAAGGTTGGCGCGCATGGCGTGGTGATGATGATCCGCCTGCCTGACTTTAATCTTCTGCGCGACAGTGGGGGGCGTAACCTTGCCGAAGAGCAACTGTTCATGCTGATTAATCTGCTCTCGACATTCATCATGCGCTACCCGGGGTCGCTACTGGCGCGCTATCACCGCAGCGACTTCGCCGTTTTATTACCGCACCGCACATTGAAAGAATCTGAAAGTATTGCCGGGCAACTGCTAAAAGCGGTCGATGCGTTGCCGGTGAATAAAATGCTCGATCGGGACGATATGATGCATATCGGTATTTGCGCCTGGCGCAGCGGGCAGTCAACGGAACAAGTGATGGAACATGCTGAAGCCGCCACCCGCAATGCTGTATTGCAGGGAGGGAACAGTTGGGCTGTTTATGACGATTCCCTGCCGGAAAAAGGCCGTGGCAACGTGCGCTGGCGGACACTCATTGAGCAGATGCTGACTCGCGGCGGGCCACGAATTTATCAAAAACCGGCGGTGACGCGCGAAGGCCGTGTGCATCATCGGGAGCTGATGTGCCGCATTTTTGATGGCGAAGAAGAGGTGATTGCCGCGGAATACATGCCGATGGTGCTGCAGTTTGGCTTGTCGGAAGAGTACGACCGCCTGCAGATCAGCCGCCTGATCCCATTATTAGGGTACTGGCCGCAAGAATCCCTGGCCATGCAGGTGACGGTGGAGTCGTTAATTCGTCCCCGTTTCCAGCGCTGGTTGCGTGATACCTTGATGCAATGTGAAAAATCGTATCGCAAACGCATAATTATTGAACTTGCAGAGGCTGATGTGTGTCAACACATCAGCCGGTTACAGCCGGTGATTCGTCTGGTGAACGCGCTTGGCGTTAGGGTGGCGGTTACGCAGGCTGGTTTGACGCTGGTAAGCACCAGTTGGATTAAAGAACTCAATGTCGAATTACTCAAGCTGCATCCCAGCCTGGTAAGAAACATTGAGAAGCGAACAGAGAACCAACTGTTGGTTCAAAGTCTGGTGGAGGCTTGCACGGGCACCCATACGCAGGTTTACGCCACGGGCGTTCGATCGCGTAGCGAGTGGCGCACACTGACCGAGCGCGGAGTGGCGGGTGGACAGGGCGATTTTTTTGCCTCATCACAGCCACTTGACACAAACGTGAAAAAATATTCGCAAAGATACTCGGTTTAACCTGCCGTTTAATTTGTTTTCACGTAGAATAACGCGCGCTGTGCCTCATGGGGGTGTGCTTGTCTGCTCGCCAGATTGTTGCAGCAAATATGCAGGTGAATGACCTTTGACAGGTTGCAAACGCGGGCGAGGATGGCTGCTGATGTACTCAGCCCTGAGGGACTCAGGCAGAGATTTGTAACAAAGGAAACGAACTGCACTAATTTTCACCGTAGCAGATGATTTTTGCGCCTTGTCGCTGCTGCGTGTGGTTGGTAAAGTAAGCGGATTTTGTTTTCCGCCCCAGCTTTCAGGATTATCCCTTAGTATGTTGAAAAAATTTCGTGGCATGTTTTCCAATGACCTGTCCATTGACCTGGGTACCGCGAATACCCTGATTTATGTAAAAGGACAAGGCATCGTATTGAATGAGCCTTCCGTTGTGGCCATTCGTCAGGATCGTGCCGGCTCACCAAAAAGCGTGGCTGCAGTAGGTCATGATGCGAAGCAGATGCTGGGGCGTACGCCGGGCAATATCGCTGCGATTCGCCCAATGAAAGACGGCGTTATCGCTGACTTCTTCGTGACTGAAAAAATGCTCCAGCACTTTATCAAGCAAGTGCACAGCAACAGCTTTATGCGTCCAAGCCCTCGCGTACTGGTGTGTGTTCCGGTTGGCGCGACCCAGGTTGAACGTCGTGCGATTCGTGAATCCGCTCAGGGTGCAGGCGCTCGTGAAGTGTTCCTGATTGAAGAACCGATGGCGGCGGCCATTGGTGCTGGTCTGCCGGTTTCCGAAGCAACCGGTTCTATGGTTGTTGATATCGGTGGCGGTACCACTGAAGTTGCGGTTATCTCCCTGAATGGTGTGGTTTACTCTTCTTCCGTACGTATTGGTGGTGACCGTTTCGACGAAGCGATCATCAACTACGTGCGTCGCAATTACGGCTCTCTGATCGGTGAAGCCACCGCAGAGCGTATTAAACATGAGATCGGCTCTGCCTATCCGGGCGACGAAGTTCGCGAAATCGAAGTTCGCGGTCGTAACCTGGCTGAAGGTGTTCCGCGTGGCTTTACCCTGAACTCAAACGAGATTCTGGAAGCGCTGCAGGAACCGCTGACCGGTATCGTGAGCGCGGTAATGGTTGCACTGGAACAGTGTCCGCCGGAGCTGGCGTCCGATATCTCCGAGCGTGGTATGGTTCTGACCGGCGGTGGCGCATTGCTGCGTAACCTTGACCGTCTGTTAATGGAAGAGACCGGTATCCCAGTTGTTGTTGCTGAAGATCCGCTGACCTGTGTGGCGCGCGGCGGCGGCAAGGCGCTGGAAATGATCGACATGCACGGCGGCGACCTGTTTAGCGAAGAGTAGTCGAGTGCAGGCAGGGTAGTCCGTGGGCTACCCTTCCGCTCTGACACGAGAATACGCATAGCCTATGAAGCCCATTTTTAGCCGTGGTCCGTCGCTACAGATTCGCCTCATTCTGGCGGTGCTGGTTGCGCTCGGCGTGATTATTGCCGACAGCCGCCTGGGTACGTTCAGTCAAATTCGAACGTACATGGATACCGCCGTCAGTCCTTTCTACTTTATTTCAAATGGTCCCCGTGAATTGCTCGACGGCGTGTCGCAAACGCTGGCGTCGCGTGACCAACTCGAACTTGAAAACCGGGCATTGCGCCAGGAATTGCTGCTGAAAAACAGCGAAATACTGATGCTGGGGCAATATAAACAGGAGAACGCGCGTTTGCGCGAGCTGCTGGGATCGCCGTTGCGTCAGGATGAGCAAAAGATGGTGACTCAGGTCATCTCAACGGTGAACGACCCTTACAGCGATCAGGTGGTGATCGACAAAGGCAGCGTTAACGGCGTTTATGAAGGCCAGCCGGTCATCAGTGACAAAGGCGTGGTCGGTCAGGTCGTTGCAGTAGCAAAACTGACCAGCCGTGTGCTGCTGATTTGCGACGCGACGCACGCGCTGCCGATTCAGGTTCTGCGTAACGATATTCGCGTTATCGCTGCGGGCAATGGTTGCACGGATGATTTGCAACTGGAGCATTTACCGGCCAATACCGATATTCGCGTTGGTGATGTGCTGGTGACATCCGGTCTGGGCGGTCGGTTCCCGGAAGGGTATCCGGTTGCCGTGGTTTCTTCCGTTAAGCTGGATACCCAGCGCGCTTACACCGTGATTCAGGCCCGTCCGACGGCAGGTTTACAGCGTCTGCGTTATCTGTTGTTGCTGTGGGGCGCTGACCGTAACGGTGCGAACCCCATGACACCGGAAGAAGTGCACCGTGTAGCAAATGAACGCCTGATGCAGATGATGCCGCAAGTTCTTCCTGCGCCAGACGCGATGGGGCCGCCTGCGCCCGTTCCAGCTCCTGCGACAGGGATAACCCCACCGCCAGCGGATGCGACAACGCCACCGCCACGCGCGCCGGGAGGGCAATAGTGGCAAGTTATCGTAGCCAGGGACGCTGGGTTATCTGGCTCTCGTTTCTGATCGCACTTTTGCTGCAAGTCATGCCCTGGCCGGACGACATTATCGTCTTCCGGCCAAACTGGGTGCTGCTCATCTTGTTGTACTGGACTCTTGCGCTACCGCACCGCGTAAATGTCGGTACGGGGTTTGTGATGGGTGCCATACTGGATTTGATAAGCGGCTCAACGCTTGGCGTGCGGGCGTTGTCCATGAGCATTATCGCCTATTTGGTCGCACTAAAATTTCAGCTATTCAGAAACCTGGCGCTCTGGCAACAGGCGCTGGTGGTAATGCTACTTTCTCTGGTCGTCGATATTATTGTGTTCTGGTCCGAGTTTTTAGTGATCAACGTCTCTTTCAGACCTGAAGTATTCTGGAGTAGTGTAGTCAATGGTGTGCTCTGGCCATGGTTATTCTTGCTGATGCGTAAAGTGCGTCAGCAGTTCGCGGTGCAATAAAGGTTTTTATGACTTCTCTGTATTTAGCTTCCGGTTCTCCGCGTCGTCAGGAGCTGTTAACGCAGCTTGGCGTCTCTTTTGAACGTATCCTTACCGGTGTTGAAGAAAAACGCGGCGAGGGAGAAAGCGCTCAACAGTATGTCTCTCGTCTGGCGCGAGAAAAGGCGCAAGCGGGCGTGGCGCAAACGCCGCGTGATTTACCGGTGCTGGGCGCAGATACCATCGTTATCCTGGGTGGTGAAGTGCTGGAAAAACCGCGTGATGCTGCGCACGCGGCGCAGATGTTGCGCAAAATGTCCGGACAAACGCACCAGGTGATGACCGCCGTTGCACTGGCTGACAGCCAGTACGTGCTGGACTGTCTGGTGGTGACAGAGGTGACTTTCAGAGCACTGACCGACGAGGACATCGCAGGCTATATCGCCAGCGGTGAACCGATGGATAAAGCAGGTGCATACGGTATTCAGGGGCTGGGTGGCTGTTTTGTCAGGAAGATAAATGGCAGCTATCACGCCGTGGTCGGCTTACCGCTGGTTGAAACGTATGAGTTGCTGAGTAATTTTAACTCACTGCGTGAGAAAAGGGATACACATGACGGCTGAATTGTTGGTAAACGTAACGCCATCGGAAACACGAGTAGCGTACATTGATGGCGGTATTCTTCAGGAAATTCATATTGAACGTGAAGCGCGACGCGGAATCGTAGGCAATATCTACAAAGGTCGTGTGAGTCGTGTACTTCCGGGTATGCAGGCGGCTTTTGTAGATATTGGACTGGATAAAGCCGCATTTCTTCACGCTTCAGACATTATGCCGCACACCGAGTGCGTGGCCGGTGAGGAACAAAAAAACTTCACCGTACGTGACATCTCTGAGCTGGTTCGTCAGGGGCAGGATCTGATGGTGCAGGTGGTGAAAGATCCGCTCGGCACGAAAGGCGCCCGCCTGACCACGGACATTACGCTGCCTTCCCGCTATCTCGTCTTTATGCCTGGCGCATCACACGTTGGTGTTTCTCAACGTATTGAAAGCGAAGCCGAACGTGAACGCCTGAAAAATGTGGTCGCTGATTATTGCGACGAGCAGGGCGGATTTATCATTCGTACGGCGGCGGAAGGGGTATGCGAAGAGGATCTGGCATCAGATGCCGCCTATCTCAAACGCGTCTGGACCAAAGTCATGGAGCGCAAAAAGCGCCCGCAAACCCGCTATCAGATGTATGGCGAACTGGCGCTGGCACAGCGTGTTTTACGCGATTTTGCCGACGCGCAACTCGACCGGATCCGCGTGGATTCCCGCCTGACTTACGAGGCGCTGCTGGAGTTCACCGCAGAATATATTCCAGAAATGACCAGTAAGCTGGAGCACTACAGCGGACGTCAGCCCATTTTTGATCTCTTTGATGTCGAAAATGAGATCCAGCGGGCGCTGGAGCGTAAAGTTGAGCTGAAATCTGGCGGCTATCTGATTATCGATCAGACTGAAGCCATGACCACCGTTGATATTAATACTGGCGCGTTTGTGGGGCATCGAAACCTCGATGACACCATCTTCAATACCAACATTGAAGCGACGCAGGCCATTGCCCGACAGCTGAGATTGCGCAATCTGGGCGGGATTATCATTATCGATTTTATCGACATGAATAATGAAGATCACCGACGCCGCGTGCTGCATTCGCTGGAGCAGGCGCTCAGCAAAGATCGCGTGAAGACCAGCATCAACGGCTTTTCGCAGTTGGGGCTGGTGGAGATGACGCGCAAGCGTACGCGCGAAAGTGTGGAACATGTGCTATGCAATGAGTGTCCGACTTGCCACGGGCGCGGTACGGTGAAAACGGTCGAAACCGTCTGCTATGAGATCATGCGTGAAATTGTCCGCGTTCATCATGCTTACGACTCTGACCGATTCCTGGTCTATGCTTCTCCTTCCGTTGCGGAGACGTTGAAAGGCGAGGAGTCGCATGCGTTGGCTGAAGTGGAAATCTTCGTCGGTAAGCAGGTCAAAGTGCAAATTGAACCGCTCTATAACCAGGAGCAATTTGACGTGGTCATGATGTAAAACGACTGTGCCCGATGGCGCTGCGCTTATCGGGCCTACAAACCAGGCGTAGGCCGGATAAGGCGTTCACGCCGCCATCCGGAGAAGTGGGTTTGTGAGTCATATTTTTGGGTAGACAAGGAGAGACGCGTGAGGCGATTGCCGGGGATTTTATTGCTCACTGGAGCCGCGCTCGTTGTCGTCGCAGCGCTGCTGGTCAGTGGGCTGCGCCTTGCGTTACCCCATCTGGACAGCTGGCGACCAACGATTCTTTCCCGGATTGAGTCAGCGACGGG
Organism: Citrobacter sp. GW821-FHT02E08; assembly: GCF_059421685.1. Classification (NCBI taxonomy): domain Bacteria; kingdom Pseudomonadati; phylum Pseudomonadota; class Gammaproteobacteria; order Enterobacterales; family Enterobacteriaceae; genus Citrobacter; species Citrobacter sp. GW821-FHT02E08. The sequence goes on from NZ_JBWKVL010000001.1 coordinate 28,833, forward strand.
GATCCCTGTCTCAGCCAGCCAACTGAACGCCAGCTGGCAAAATTTCGGCCCCACACTCGAGGCGAAGGATATTCACGCCAGCCTGAAAGATGGCGGTGAACTCTCCGTAAAGCGCGTCACGCTGGCGCTGGATGTCTGGCAAAGTCTGCTGAACATGCGCTGGCAGTTTCGCGACCTGACCTTCTGGCAGTTGAATATCCGCACCAATACGCCAATCCAACGCAACGAGAGCAGTGACGGGTTTGAAACCAACCGCATTAGCGATCTCTTCCTGCGACAGTTTGATCACTTCGATCTGCGCGACAGCCAAATCAGTTTTCTCACCCTTTCAGGCCAGCGCGCTGAACTCGCGATCCCGCAACTTACCTGGCTAAACGGCAAAGACAGACACCGCGCCGAAGGGCAGGTTAGCCTCTCCAGTCTCACCGGACAGCATGGCGTAATGCAGGTTCGTATGGATCTGCGAGACGATGAAGGGCTGCTGAACAATGGTCGGGTATGGCTACAGGCTGATGACATCGACGTGAAGCCGTGGTTGGGTAAATGGATGCAGGACAATGTGGCGTTACAGACGGCACGTTTTAGCCTGGAAGGTTGGATGACGCTTAGCAAAGGCGAAGTCTCCGGCGGCGATATCTGGCTTAAACAGGGGGGAGCGAGCTGGAAGGGCGACAATAATGCACACTCCCTTTCCGTCGACAATCTGACCGCGCATATCAGTCGCGCACAACCGGGTTGGCAATTTTATATTCCGAATACCAGTATAACGCTGGATAACAAGCCCTGGCCGCGTGGGGCGCTGACCCTAGCCTGGGTTCCGGAACAGGAAGTGGGCGGGCAGAACAATAAACGTAGTGATGAATTACGTATTCGCGCCAGTAACCTTGAACTGTCCGATATGGACGGATTGCGCCCTGTCGTCACAAAACTCTCTCCTGCGTTGGGCGACATCTGGCAAGCCACACAGCCGAGCGGAAAGATTGATATCCTGGCGCTGGATATTCCCCTGCAGGCGACTGAAAAAACCCGCTTCCAGGCCTCATGGAATGATCTGGCCTGGAAACAATGGAAACTGTTACCCGGTGCGGAGAATTTCTCCGGTACGCTGTCGGGGAGCGTTGAAAATGGTGCGCTGACGGCTTCGATGCAACAGGCCAAAATGCCGTATGAAACCGTCTTCCGCGCGCCACTGGAAATTGAACGCGGCGTAGCGACGTTGAACTGGCTGAAGAACGATAAGGGTTTTCAGTTAGACGGGCGAAATATTGACGTTAAGGCAAAAGCTGTCCATGCGCGCGGCGGTTTCCGTTATCTGCAGCTAGCGGGCGATGAACCCTGGCTAGGCATTCTGGCGGGCATCAGCACGGACGACGGTTCTCAGGCCTGGCGCTACTTCCCGGAAAACCTGATGGGTACTGCGCTGGTCGATTATCTCAGTGGCGCGATTCAGGGTGGCCAGGCGGATAATGCCACGCTGGTCTATGGCGGTAATCCACGTCTGTTCCCGTATAAACATAATGAAGGTCAGTTCCAGGTTCTGGTGCCGCTGCGTAATGCGAAATTTGCGTTTCAGCCGGACTGGCCCGCGCTGACAGATCTCAATATTGAGCTCAACTTCCTGAACGATGGCCTGTGGATGAAGACCGATGGCGTCAATCTGGGCGGCGTCAGGGCCAGCAATTTGACGGCGAATATCCCTGACTACAGCAAAGAAAAACTGCTGATTGATGCGGATATCAAGGGGCCAGGTAAAGCGGTCGGTCCTTATTTCGACGAAACGCCACTGAAGGATTCTCTTGGCGCGACGCTGGAACAACTCCAGATTGACGGTGATGTGAATGCTCGCTTACATCTCGACATCCCGCTGGATGGCGAGCAGGTGACGGCGAAGGGCGATGTTTCATTGAACAACAACAGCTTGTTCATTCAACCGCTCGACAGCACGCTGAAAAATCTGACTGGCAAATTTAGTTTTGTGAATGGCAATCTCAAGAGCGAACCGCTGACAGCGAACTGGTTTAATCAGCCGCTGAATGTGGACTTCTCTACCAACGAAGGCGCGAAAGCCTATCAGGTTGCGGTCAATCTCAAGGGCAACTGGCAGCCAACCCGCATGGGCGTGCTGCCAGAGCAAGTCAGTGGTGCGTTAAACGGCAGCATGGCGTGGAACGGCAAAGTGGGGATCGATCTCCCGTATCACGCAGGTGCGACGTACAACATCGACATGACAGGCGATCTGCGAAATGTAAGTAGTCACTTACCCGCGCCGTTAAATAAACAATCCGGTGAACCGTTGCCTGTGAATATTAAAGCAACGGGTAACTTGCAGAGTTTCGACCTGACAGGCAGCGCAGGCAATAAAAACCATTTTAATACCCGCTGGCTGCTGAATCACAAATTGACGCTGGACCGTGCTATCTGGACAACCGACAGCCACACAACGCCGCAATTGCCGGAGAAAGAAGGTGTTGAACTCAACCTGCCGGCCATGGATGGTGCAGAATGGTTAGCGTTGTTCCAGAAAGGTGCGGCAGATAATGTCGGCGCCAATGCCAATTTCCCTCAGCGTATTACGCTGCGTACGCCTTCTCTGTCTCTTGGCGGGCAGCAGTGGAATAACCTGAGTATTGTCTCAGAACCCTCGTCGAATGGCGCTCAGGTTGCTGCACAGGGGCGAGAGATCAACGCCACGCTGGCGATGCGTAATAACGCGCCATGGCTGGCAAATATTAAGTACCTCTATTACAACCCAAATGTAGCGAAGAGTAGTGGAAGCGCGCCATCACCCTCACCGTTCTCGTCGAATGACAGAGTGAGTTTCCGTGGCTGGCCGGACGTACAACTGCGTTGTGAAGAGTGCTGGATGTGGGGACAAAAATACGGGCGTATCGACGGGGATGTGGGTATCAAAGGCGACACGCTGACGCTGTCTAATGGGTTGCTGGATACCGGTTTTGCCCGACTGACGGTAGACGGCGAGTGGGTGAATATCCCTGGCCGTGAACGCACATCGTTCAAAGGTAAGTTGCGCGGTAACAAGATTGACGCCGCTGTGGGATTCTTTGGTTTCTCAACGCCGATTCGTAATGCGTCGTTTAATGTGGATTACGATCTGCACTGGCGTAACCCGCCGTGGCAGCCCGAAGAATCCTCGCTTAACGGAATTTTAAAAGTGCATCTTGGCAAAGGTGAGATCACGGAGCTGAGTACCGGTCATGCCGGTCAATTGCTGCGTTTGCTGAGTTTTGATGCCCTGTTACGTAAGCTGCGTTTTGATTTCAGTGATACCTTTAACGAAGGTTTTTATTTCGATTCCATTCGCAGCACGGCATGGATTAAAGACGGTGTTCTGAATACAGACGACACGCTGGTGGATGGCCTGGAGGCCGATATCGCCATGAAGGGGTCGGTGAATCTGGTGCGCCGGGAGCTCAATCTGGAGGCGGTTGTGGCACCGGAGATCTCCGCGACAGTGGGCGTGGCGGCTGCGTTTGCGGTTAACCCGATTGTCGGCGCGGCAGTGTTTGCCGCCAGTAAAGTGCTGGGGCCGTTGTGGAGCAAAGTGTCGATTCTGCGCTACCGCATCACGGGTCCGGTAGACAAACCGCAGATTAACGAAGTCCTGCGCCAGGCGCGTAAAGAAAGCCCGCAATGATTTGACGGGGGCGAGTAATTGCCCCAATCTCAGTAAATAGAACTTCTACCGCAGTAACTAACGAGTAGCAAAACGATGAGTCTGAACCTGGTAAGTGAACAATTGCTAGCAGCGAATGGCCTGAAACATCAGGATCTGTTCGCTATTCTGGGCCAACTGGCCGAACGCCGTCTTGATTACGGCGATCTCTATTTTCAGTCGAGCTATCACGAATCCTGGGTTTTAGAAGACCGCATCATTAAAGATGGTTCTTACAACATCGATCAGGGCGTCGGTGTACGTGCGGTCAGCGGTGAAAAAACCGGATTTGCTTACGCGGATCAGATAAGCCTGCTGGCGCTTGAACAAAGTGCTCACGCGGCGCGTACCATTGTGCGGGACAGTGGGGACGGTAAAGTGAAAACGCTGGGTGCCGTGGAGCATCAGGCGCTTTATACCTCCGCTGATCCGCTGCAGAGCATGAGCCGTGAAGAGAAGCTGGACATTCTGCGTCGCGTGGACAAAGTGGCGCGTGAAGCCGACAAACGAGTGCAGGAAGTGACTGCCAGCCTGACCGGCGTTTATGAGCTTATTCTGGTTGCTGCGACCGACGGTACGCTGGCGGCAGATGTTCGCCCGCTGGTGCGCCTGTCTGTCAGCGTACAGGTTGAAGAGGACGGCAAACGCGAGCGCGGTGCCAGCGGCGGCGGCGGTCGTTTTGGCTATGAGTTTTTCTTAGGCTCGCTGGACGGCGAAGTGCGCGCGGATGCGTGGGCAAAAGAAGCGGTACGTATGGCGCTGGTGAATCTCTCTGCGGTTGCTGCGCCTGCGGGAACGCTGCCGGTGGTATTGGGCGCAGGCTGGCCGGGCGTGTTGTTGCACGAAGCGGTAGGGCACGGACTGGAAGGCGATTTCAACCGTCGTGGCACGTCAGTGTTCAGCGGCCATATGGGTGAACTGGTGGCTTCTGAGCTTTGTACCGTGGTTGACGACGGCACGATGGTTGACCGTCGTGGATCTGTCGCCATCGATGACGAAGGGACGCCAGGCCAGTACAACGTATTGATTGAAAACGGCATTCTGAAAGGGTACATGCAGGATAAACTGAATGCGCGTTTGATGGGCGTTGCGCCGACAGGGAACGGGCGTCGTGAGTCTTATGCGCACCTGCCAATGCCGCGTATGACCAACACCTACATGTTGCCAGGAAAATCCACACCGCAGGAAATTATCGAATCGGTTGAATTCGGGATCTACGCGCCTAACTTTGGCGGCGGCCAGGTGGACATCACTTCCGGTAAGTTTGTGTTCTCGACCTCAGAAGCCTATCTGATCGAAAACGGAAAAGTGACGAAGCCGGTCAAAGGCGCCACGCTGATTGGCTCAGGTATTGAAGCCATGCAGCAAATTTCGATGGTCGGCAATGACCTGAAACTGGATAACGGCGTTGGCGTCTGCGGTAAGGAAGGGCAAAGCCTGCCGGTTGGCGTGGGTCAGCCGACGCTGAAGGTGGATAACCTGACGGTGGGTGGCACTGCCTGATTATCAGAGGCCGGATATACCCGGTCTGTGAATTTGATTCTTGCTCCAGGCCCGATACGCGCAGCGCTATCGGGCCTTTATTACTTTTCCTTTCCTCTGCCGTACATCCCCTGAAACAGCTTCGCCACGTCGACAAAGTAGTCCGTCAGATAGTTGATTACAACCTGCACTTTTAAGGGCAGTTTGTCTTTTTCGGTGTACAACGCGTAGACCGGACGGGGATCCGACTGATAACGGGGCAGTAAGATCTCAAGCTCTCCCCGATTGATCTCGTTGATCACCCACATCAGCGGGACGTAGGCGATCCCGGCACCTACCGTCAGCCAGCGGCTGAGCGTCATAGGATCGTTGGTCACGAATCTTCCCTGAGGGATTAGCCGGGTGGAGATCCCTTCCGGGGCGATCAGCTCAAATTCGTTATCCGGTCGCACGCTGTATTCCAGCCAGGAGTGGTTGCTGAGATCGGCAGGTTTTTCCGGTACGCCAAATTGTGCGAGATAGCTTTTTGCGGCGCAGACCACCATCGGCATGGCTCCCAGACGGCGAGAAAACAGGCTCGAGTCCTGCAACGCGCCGACCCGAATCACAACGTCCAGACCGTCGGCAATCAGGTCAGGGGCTGGAATACCTGTCACCAGGTTCACCGTGAGCCCGGGGTATTCTTTCAGCATCCTGGCGGTCAGTCCGGCAAGGACATTTTGCGCCATGGTTGAAGAACAACCGATACGCAACGTACCGATAGGGGTGTTGTTAAACGCATAGAGCTGCTCATGCACATCCTGGACTTCATGCAACATTCGGCGGCAGCCCTGGTAGTAAATTTTACCGGCTTCGGTAAGGCCAATGCTGCGAGTACTGCGGTTCAGCAGCTTCACCTGCAGTTCATCTTCCAGTTTTGCCACGGTCTGGCTAATGGAGGAGACGCTCATTTGTAGCTGTCTGGCAGCGGCGGTAAAGGAGCCAAATTCGACCACTTTGGCAAACACCGACATCCGTTTTAATCGTTCCATTATTCACTCTGGCTTAAAAGTGATTTAGATCACATATTATAGATAACAGCATAACAGTTACGCTAATATATTATTATTCAAATAACAGCAGTGTCGCTCTCGCCTGGCTTTCCTTGCCCTTCTCTGCGGTGACATTGGCTAATAACGCTATCGCCTGCACTCTCTCTACAATCAAGGTCAACATGAGTCTGTTTCCCGTTATCGTGGTGTTTGGGCTGTCCTTCCCACCGATATTTTTCGAACTTCTTTTATCACTGGCGATTTTCTGGCTGGTGCGCCGGGTGCTGGTACCGACAGGTATCTATGATTTCGTATGGCATCCGGCTCTGTTTAATACCGCGCTCTATTGCTGCCTTTTTTATCTGATATCGCGCATGTTTGTTTGAGGCTGAAGTGAAAACACTAACAAGAAAAATCTCCCGTACGGCCATTACGCTGGTACTGGTCATCCTGGCTTTTATCGCCATTTTTCGTGCCTGGGTTTATTACACCGAGTCACCGTGGACGCGCGATGCGCGTTTCAGCGCGGATGTGGTGGCCATTGCGCCAGATGTGGCAGGACTTATCACCCATGTTAATGTTCGCGATAACCAACTGGTGAAAAAGGATCAGGTGCTGTTCACCATCGATCAGCCGCGCTATATAAAGGCGCTTGAAGAGGCCGAAGCCGATGTGGCGTATTACCAGGTGTTGTCGCAGGAAAAACGCCTGGAGGCCGGTCGCCGCAACCGTCTTGGCGTTCAGGCGATGTCTCGTGAAGAGATCGATCAGGCCAACAACGTTCTGCAAACCGTATTACACCAGCTCGCGAGAGCGCAGGCTACCCGTGACCTGGCGAAATTAGATCTCGAACGGACCGTGATTCGCGCACCGGCAGACGGTTGGATAACCAACCTGAACGTCTATACCGGTGAGTTTATTACCCGTGGTTCCACGGCAGTTGCTCTGGTGAAACAGAACTCTTTTTATGTCCTGGCGTATATGGAGGAAACCAAGCTGGAGGGCGTTCATCCGGGCTATCGTGCGGAAATTACGCCGCTGGGCAGTAATCGGGTATTAAAAGGAAGTGTGGACAGTGTGGCGGCGGGGGTCACGAATGCCAGCAGTACCCGCGATGCGAAGGGCATGGCGACGATTGATTCCAACCTCGAATGGGTGCGACTGGCGCAGCGTGTTCCGGTGCGGATCCGTCTTGATGACCAGCAGAACAATCTGTGGCCAGCAGGTACAACGGCGACGGTCGTGATTACCGGTCAGCAGGATCGTGATGAAAGTCAGGACTCCTTCTTTCGCAAATTAGCGCATCGTCTGCGCGAGTTTGGTTAATCATGATGGGGATGTTCACCATCGCCAGCCAACACGTTCGCTTTGCGATAAAGCTGGCGTGCGCGATTGTGCTGGCTCTGTTTGTTGGCTTTCACTTTCAGCTTGAAACGCCGCGCTGGGCGGTACTGACTGCGGCGCTTGTTGCAGCGGGTCCGGCGTTTGCTGCCGGAGGCGAACCGTATTCTGGCGCCATCCGCTATCGCGGTATGTTGCGCATCATCGGAACCTTTATCGGCTGTATCGCCGCGCTGGCGATCATCATCACCATGATTCGCGCACCGCTGCTGATGATTCTGGTGTGCTGTATCTGGGCGGGATTTTGCACCTGGATCTCTTCTCTGGTGCGCCTTGAAAACTCCTATGCATGGGGGCTTTCGGGGTATACCGCACTTATTATCGTCATCACCATTCAAACGGAACCGCTATTGACGCCGCAGTTCGCCCTTGAGCGCTGTAGCGAGATTGTGATTGGTATCGTCTGCGCCATCATCGCGGATCTGATTTTCTCTCCACGATCGGTGAAGCAAGAGGTTGATCTTGAACTGGATAACCTGCTCATCGCGCAATATCAACTGATGCAACTGTGTATTAAACACGGTGACAGTGAGGAAGTGGACCGGGCCTGGAGTGCGCTTGTGCGGCGTACTGCGGCACTGGATGGCATGCGCAGCAATCTGAACATGGAGTCCTCGCGCTGGGGGCGTGCTAACCGACGTCTGAAGGCGCTGAATACGCTCTCCCTGACGCTGATTACGCAATCCTGCGAAACCTACATGATTCAAAATACGCGTCCGGAGCTGATCACCGATACGTTTCGTGAGTTGTTTGAAACCCCTGTTGAAACTGCGCAGGATGTACATCGACAGCTCAAGCGCATGCGCCGCGTGATCGCCTGGACGGGTGAGCGGGAAACGCCTGTCACTCTGTACACCTGGGCTGGGGCAGCAACGCGGTATCTGTTATTGAAACGCGGCGTGGTGGGTAATACGAAAATCAGTGCGACTGAAGAAGAGATTTTACAGGGTGAGCCCGTGGTGAAGGTGGAGTCTGCCGAGCGTCACCATGCGATGGTCAACTTCTGGCGCACCACCTTGTCATGTGTGCTGGGGACGTTGTTCTGGCTGTGGACGGGATGGACGTCTGGTAGCGGTGCGATGGTGATGATTGCCGTCGTGACCTCACTGGCGATGCGATTGCCGAATCCGCGAATGGTTGCGATCGACTTTATCTACGGGACGCTGGCAGCGCTGCCGTTGGGGTTACTCTATTTTCTGGTGATCATCCCCAACACCCAACAAAGTATGTTGCTGCTCTGTCTTAGTCTGGCGGTACTGGGCTTCTTTCTGGGAATCGAAGTCCAGAAACGCCGCCTGGGTTCGATGGGGGCACTGGCGAGCACCATTAACATCATTGTGCTCGACAACCCCATGACCTTCCATTTCAGCCAGTTTCTGGACAGCGCATTGGGGCAGATTGTCGGCTGTATGCTGGCGTTTATCGTGATATTGCTGGTACGGGATAACTCCCGCGACAGGACCGGTCGCGTGTTGCTGAATCAGTTTGTTTCGGCGGCCGTCTCAGCCATGACCACCAATGTGGTACGGCGTAAGCAAAACCATCTTCCGGCGCTCTATCAGCAGCTGTTTTTGCTGATGAACAAATTCCCTGGGGATTTGCCCAAATTCCGTCTGGCGCTGACGATGATCATTGCGCATCAACGTCTTCGTGACGCGCCGGTTCCGGTGAATGACGATCTCTCTATTTTCCACCGTCAGCTTCGCCGCACCGCCGATCGCGTGATTTCCGCCAGTAGCGACGACAAGCGTCGGCGATACTTCGGACAACTCCTTGAGGAACTCGATATCTATCAGGAAAAACTGCGCATCTGGGAAGCACCACCGCAGGTCACGGAACCAGTAAAACGCCTCTCAGGCATGTTGCATAAATACCAGCATGCCCTCACGGATAACTAAACACGGAAAAGCCGACGCCAAAAGCGTCGGTTTTTTTATGGCTATACTTAACCGATGTGCAGGAATCGTCGTGGTAGGTAGTTTGGTGGGTTGCGAAAGCGCTTACCGGAGGTGGTGGCGGGCAATGAATATCTATACCTTTGATTTTGATGAGATAGAAAACCAGAGTGACTTTTACCGTGAGTTTGCGCGGATGTTTGGTATTGCCAGAGAACAGATCAGCGATCTGGATTCTCTGTGGGAGATAGTGATAGGCGAAGTATTGCCGTTGCCGCTGGAAATAGAGTTTGTTCATCTACCTGAAAAGCAGCGCCGACGTTATGGGGCGCTGATTTTGCTGTTCGATGAAGCAGAAGAAGAGCTGGAAGGACAGTTACGTTTTAACGTTCGGCTCTAAGCCTTAGGTATAAAAAAGCCCCCGACAGGCGGGGGCAAGTCGTCGGACTAGACGACGAGGGTTTATTTGTAGAGTTCTGCCGTGGCGTGCCACTGTGACCCTTCTTTCAGTTCAATCACGCGATAGCTGCTGGCGCCTGCTTTTTCTGCTTTAGCGGCGAGCTCCTGACGCATATCCATCGGAGAACTGCCAATCTGAGAAACAGAGACACTGCCCATGGATTGCAGATTTTGTGCTTCTTGCGCATTGACCTGGTGTACGGCAGCGTTTGCGCCGAAAGAGAGAACTGAAGCCAGGCCGAGTGAAGCGATAAGATATTTAGTGTTCATAGTTTACATTCCTCAATACGGTTAACTCAGCGGTTTGAAGGGCGTTCTTATGCGATATTCCCGCGAGTTATTGTTTGCATTAGCGATGACAGGCGAGCCTTATTTGTACAGTTCAGCAGTGGCGTGCCAGTGGCTACCGCTACGTGCTTCGGTGATCTGATACGCTGAGGCGCCTTGTTGTTCCGCTTTTTTGTTCAGCATTTCATGCATGTCCATCGGTGAAGAGCCGATCGCGCTGACGGAAACAGAACCGATAGCTTCGCGGTTTTGCGCCTGCTGGGCATTGATGGAATCTGCGGCAAATGCACCGAATGAGAGAACAGAGAGAATACTTAACGTTGCAACTGTAGTTTTGATTTTCATGATATTTACCTCGTCGAATTCTTTTATTGGGGTCCTTTGTTTCGTGACCCTCATCACAAAATAAAGTATACACTAGTCACGCGATTAATTAATACCCTGCTAATGGTTCAGTTAGTGATTAAGTATTAAAAAATTTATTTTTTATAATCACATGGAATTAAAAATGCTTCTGGTGGCGAGGTTTTCGATTTAAATCTAGTAAATTCATAAAGATATAAAATTTAACAAAATGTGCGATATTTGGCTTTATCATTGACCACGTGAATGTGTTTAAGCGATTAAACGCACTATTCGTTAAATCAAAAGCAGTGGAAATGCGCGTAAAGCAGGGAGAAAGGCAGGATTTTCCCCGCCGTGTGTGGCGGCGGGGAGAGGGGATTACAGCTCTTGTTCGAACAGTTCGAGAATCGCTTCGTACAGATCTTTCACTGAGAAGCCATTAGCTGGGGTTGTGAAAATGGTGTCATCGCCCGCAATTGTCCCGAGGATACCTTCCGCTTTGCCCAGTGAATCCAGCAGGCGTGCGATCAGTTGCGCAGCGCCTGGGCTGGTATGGATCACTACAACGGCGTCATTGAAATCGATATCTAATACCAGGTTCTTTAACGGGCTGGATGTCGTGGGGACACCCAACTCTGCCGGGAGGCAGTACACCATCTCCATTTTTGCGTTGCGGGTCCGCACGGCGCCGAACTTTGTCAGCATGCGTGAGACTTTGGACTGGTTGATGTTATCAAAGCCCTGATCCTGCAACGCGAGGACGATTTCACCCTGTGAGCTGAATTTTTCTTCTTTAAGCAGCGCTTTAAACGCCTTTACTAATTCTTCTTGTTTTGCCGAGCTTCGCATAAGTCACCCGTAATATGGCGGTAGAAACAACATTATTGTGCATACAGATGAATTTTTATGCAAACAGTCTGCCTTGTTCGAGGCTGAAATAATGTTATGAAAGAGCGGAATTTTATCAAATTTCGTTATCAAGAAACATGCCTGTGTCACGGCTCGCAAATAAGGTTAAAAGTAAATTAAATGTTATCAAATTGATGTTGTTTTGAGGGGGGAGTAGGGTATATTGTCCGCACTTGTGGAAAAGTTGCTCTACAGCTGCAGTGGCTTTGGATTACGTAAATTAAATGCATAAAAGCCAAATTCGCGTGACTCCGCATTCTTGACACGTGAGTATTGTAATCATTAATTTTGTGAATTAAGGTCGCCGCCGCGGAGCATTAAACACTTAGCTTATCAATATAATAAGGAGTTTAGGATGAAAGTTGCAGTCCTCGGCGCAGCTGGCGGTATCGGTCAGGCGCTAGCATTATTGTTAAAGAATCAACTGCCTTCAGGTTCAGAACTCTCCCTGTACGACATCGCTCCAGTGACTCCAGGTGTGGCCACTGACTTGAGCCATATCCCAACTGCTGTGAAGATCAAAGGTTTCTGTGGCGAAGACGCAACCCCGGCACTGGAAGGTGCGGATGTGGTTCTGATCTCTGCGGGTGTGGCGCGTAAACCGGGTATGGATCGTTCCGACCTGTTTAACGTTAACGCCGGTATCGTGAAAAACCTGGTCCAGCAGATTGCGAAAACCTGCCCGAAAGCGTGCGTGGGTATTATCACCAACCCGGTGAACACCACTGTCGCTATCGCTGCAGAAGTCCTGAAGAAAGCAGGTGTTTACGACAAGAACAAACTGTTTGGCGTGACCACGCTGGACATCATCCGCTCCAACACCTTTGTTGCGGAACTGAAAGGCAAGCTGCCGACTGAAGTTGAAGTTCCGGTGATTGGCGGACACTCTGGTGTGACAATTCTGCCACTGCTGTCGCAAATCCCTGGCGTTAGCTTCACCGAGGAAGAGGCCGCTGCCCTGACCAAACGTATCCAGAACGCGGGTACTGAAGTGGTTGAAGCAAAAGCCGGTGGCGGATCTGCAACCCTGTCTATGGGTCAGGCTGCCGCACGTTTTGGTCTGTCTCTGGTTCGCGCGCTGCAGGGCGAAAAAGGCGTTGTGGAATGTGCTTACGTTGAAGGCGACGGCCAGTATGCGCGTTTCTTCTCACAACCGCTGCTGCTGGGCAAAAATGGTGTGGAAGAGCGTCAGTCTATCGGCAAACTGAGTGCCTTTGAGCAGAATGCGATGGAAGGCATGCTGGATACGCTGAAGAAAGATATCACCCTGGGCGAAGAGTTCGTTAATAAGTAAGCGAACCGCCATCAGTGAAAAAAAACCGGAGCATTGCGACTCCGGTTTTTTTTGTCTCTGGCTTCGGGAAATACTCAGTTGGTTGCCGGATATTCCTGAATGGTAACCTGCAGCGTCAACTGCTTGTCATCCCGCATGACGACCACAGAGATCACCGAGCCTGGGCGAATTTCAGCTACCTGGTCCATCGTTTCCAGCGCGGAAACGGCAGGCTTATTGTTCACCGAAATGATCAAGTCATTGACCTGAATGCCAGCCTGAGCCGCCGGGCCATCCGGTGAGACCTCATTGACGACGATTCCCTGAATTTGGTCTATTCCACCGCCCTGGGCATGCATTGGCGCGATTTCGCGGCCGCCAATACCGATGTAGCCACGGATCACACGACCATCACGGATAAGTTTATCCATAATTTTGGTCGCCAGCTGGAACGGAATGGCGAAACCAATGCCTTCCGGCGTTTCGCCGTCATTACTTTTATCAAAGGATAAGGTGTTAATACCCATCAACTCACCCAGCGAGTTGATAAGCGCACCACCGGAGTTACCGTGGTTGATGGAGGCGTCCGTTTGTAGAAAATTCTGGCGCCCGGAAGGGTTCAGACCAATACGACCGGTCGCGCTGATGATCCCCTGGGTGATGGTTTGTCCGAGATTATACGGGTTACCGATTGCCAGAACGACGTCGCCAATATGCGGCGTACGGCGCGAGTTTATCGGAATCGTCGGGAGTCCACCGGCGGCATTAATTTTTAACACGGCCAGATCGGTCAGCGTATCGGACCCCACCAGCAGCGCCTCAAACACGCGTCCATCTTGTAGGGCGACGATGATCTGATCGGCGTCGTTAATGACATGCTTGTTGGTGATGATATAACCGCGCTGATCCATGATCACACCGGAGCCCAGCGTGCGGATCTCAAGCTGATTATGCGCCGTACTGTTCATACTGCGGTTATAGACGTTAACGACGGCTGGTGCTGCACGGCGGACCGCCGAGTTGTAACTGACAGGCGTCTCATCGGTGCTGTCGAATTGCGGAGCCGTAAGGGTATTTATTTTGCGCAGCGACGGCATAGCGGCCAACAAAATGGCGCCGACAATTAAACCAATCGCGACTGAACGTAAGAGCTTCACAAACATGATGGAGGCGTCATTAAAAAAGGGAACGTCAGCAGCATACCATGAGTTTACCGGACATCACACGTGAGGCTGATGTCCGGTTCACGACGGACTTAACGTAAGAGCAAATAAATGCTCTCATTACCGCGAACGATTTGCAGAGCAATGATGGACGGTTTCGCCTCCAGCACCTTGCGCATCTCGGCGATAGAGTTCACGCGATCGCGGTTTACACTGACGATGACGTCATCTTTATGTAAACCCGCCTGAGCCGCAGGGCTGCTTTTTTCAACATTATCAATCTTGATGCCTTTGCTGCCGTCCTTCAATTGACCGTCGCTTAACGTAGCACCTTGCAGCGCCGGGGCGATCATCTCAGCACTGGCGGATGATGATGTGTTGGAGTCCAGGGTAACGTCGACCTCCAGTGGTTTACCGTCACGCAACAGACCCAGTTTCACGGTGGTGCCAGGCTCCGTTGTTGCAATACGCGAACGTAACTCTGCAAAACTGTTGAGTGGCTTGCCGTTAAGACTGGTGATGACATCGCCGGACTTCACGCCCGCTTTTGCGGAACCCGAGTTTGGCAGCACTTCACTGACAAATGCGCCGCGCTGTACGTCAAGTTTGAACGCTTTGGCGATATCGGCAGTCATTTCCGTGCCTTTGATACCCAGCAGACCCCGCTTGATTTCACCGAACTGGATCAACTGCTGCGCCAGCGTGCGCGCCATGTTGCTCGGGATAGCAAACCCAATTCCGATACTGCCGCCGCCAGGGGCAAGGATGGCGGTGTTAATACCGATCAGCTCGCCGTTCAGGTTGAGCAGAGCCCCACCAGAGTTACCGCGGTTAATGGACGCGTCAGTCTGAATGAAGTTTTCCAGCCCTTCCAGATTCAGCCCGCTACGCCCCAGCGCAGACACAATACCGGACGTCGCCGTTTGCCCCAGCCCAAACGGATTACCTACGGCGACGGCAAAGTCCCCTACGCGCAACTTGTCGGAGTCGGCGATGGCAATTTGCGTCAGATTACTGGCTTTCTGAATTTGCAGCAGAGCGATATCACTTTGATCGTCACTGCCGATCAGTTTGGCGTCGAATTCACGCCCGTCATTTAACTGGATGCTGATCTTCTGCGCCTGACTGATAACGTGATTATTGGTCAGGACATACCCTTTCGCGGCATCAATGATGACCCCAGACCCTAAACCTTCGAAAGGTTGTGACGGTTGGTCAGGTAACTCATCGCCAAAAAATTTTTTGAACTCTTCCGGGACTTTTTGCCCCTGGGCAGCCGTTCCTTCGACTCTGACGCTAACCACGGCAGGCAGTACCTTTTCCAGCATGGGGGCGAGGCTTGGCAGCGCTGCCTGGCCAGGAATTTGTGCTGGTATTGACGCGAGGGCCTGAAACGGCGCTGAGAGCGTTAAACCGATACTTAACGCTAATGCACTCAACAACTGGGTTTGTTTTTTCATGGATCCTGCTCTCGTACCTTGAGTGAAAGGAAAGACGATTCAAAACAGTTTGATGTTATTGAATTTTCGACATGGCAACAATGAGACTGCTGACTAAATAATAGCTGGGACAGGAGAGAAGAGAGGGCGCAATGACTGCGCCCAATAAAATTATTTACGTTGTGTGGTTAACCGCGTTTGGCACCCGCACGTAGCAGGCCGGACGCCCCTTCGGAATAGTCACGTGGCATCTGAACCGGTGCCTGATCGTTACCGGCTTCAGACTCCGCCAGGCGATTACGGAACGGGTTAGTTTCCGCAGTCAGTTCCGGCAGCAGGCTGCTGGAGCTTTTTGCCATGTGTTGATACAGCTGGCGATAATCATGCGCCATGGTATCCAGCAGCTCAGCGCTGCGGGCAAAGTGGCTGACCAGCTCTTCACGATACTCTTCCAGCTCAGCTTTGTTCTTTTCCAGTTCGTACTGCAATGCCTGCTGTTGACGTAATTTACGATTACCAAAACGCACGGCTACGGCACCAATAATGATACCGACGACTAACCCAATTAGCGCATATTCCCAGGTCATGAACATCTCCCGTTGTCTTTTGTTTCCGTAGGGTGTTGGCTTTAGGCTCCATGCCTGCGCCTGATTATGCCACTATAACCGCTAATCCCGTAGAAGTGGAATCCCGACTTTATATCGCGTAGTGTAGAACGGCCTTTTTTTCGTCAACCGTGAACGACGGCACATCGATTCTCAAGGAATAACAATAACATCATGCAAAGCTTTTCCCCGACATCGCGTTACCTCCATGCCCTCAACGAGGGAAGCCATCAGCCCGACGACGTACAAAAAGAAGCGGTTAACCGGCTGGAAACCATTTACCAGGAACTAACGAGCAGCGTGTCCCCTGAGCCACAGGCCAGCGGACTGATGGCCCGTTTTGGCAAATTGTTGGGAAAACGTGAGCCAGCAGCACGTTTACCGGTGCGCGGTCTGTATATGTGGGGCGGGGTGGGACGCGGGAAAACCTGGCTGATGGATCTGTTTTATCACAGTCTGCCGGGCGAACGTAAACAGCGACTGCATTTCCACCGTTTTATGCTGCGCGTACATGAAGAACTGACCGCCCTACAGGGGAAAAGCGACCCGCTGGAGATCGTTGCCGACCGTTTTAAAGCAGAGACGGATGTGCTCTGTTTCGATGAGTTTTTTGTTTCGGATATCACCGATGCGATGTTGCTTGGTGGATTAATGAAGGCGCTGTTTGCTCGCGGTATCACGCTGGTGGCGACATCCAACATTCCGCCGGACGACTTGTACCGTAACGGTCTGCAACGTGCGCGTTTTCTCCCGGCCATAGATGCGATAAAACAGCACTGTGACATCATGAATGTGGACGCCGGGGTCGATTATCGCCTGCGTACGCTGACTCAGGCGCATTTATGGCTCGCCCCGCTCAACGATGACACGCAACGGCAGATGGATTCGCTCTGGCTGGCGCTTGCGGAGACAAAGCGTGAGCATGCGCCGACGCTGGAAGTTAACCATCGTCCGCTCGCAACGCTGGGAGTCGAAAACCAAACGCTGGCAGTCTCGTTCTCCACGCTGTGCGTGGATGCCCGTAGCCAGCATGACTACATTGCGTTGTCGCGTCTTTTTCATACGGTGCTGTTATTTGATGTTCCCGTGATGACGCCGTTGATGGAGAGTGAAGCGCGTCGCTTTATTGCGCTGGTGGATGAGTTTTATGAGCGCCACGTCAAACTGGTGGTTAGCGCCGCCGTACCTTTATATGAAATCTATCGGGGCGAGCGCCTGAAGTTCGAATTTCAGCGCTGTCTGTCGCGTTTACAGGAGATGCAGAGCGAGGAGTACCTCAAGCGGGAACACCTGGCCGGTTAAACCTGTCGCAAATCACATAAAGGGGTCGACCTTTGACCCCGACTTCTCTATAATCTTGCGACCCCACGTTACAAGAGAGTTTTTTTCCCGAAACTTTCTCTGCGCCGGCATAGGCTATTCGAAGGGGTAGGTTTGCTGGACAATGTCGTGTGAACCTCAACTGACTAAACGTTTGGGTGTTCACCAACGTGTAACTTATTTATTTGGGTAAGCTTTTAATGAAAACTTTTACAGCTAAACCAGAAACCGTAAAACGCGACTGGTATGTTGTTGACGCGACCGGTAAAACTCTGGGCCGTCTGGCTACTGAACTGGCTCGTCGCCTGCGCGGTAAGCACAAAGCGGAATACACTCCGCACGTAGATACCGGTGATTACATCATTGTTCTGAACGCTGACAAAGTTGCTGTAACCGGCAACAAGCGTACTGACAAAGTGTACTATCACCACACTGGCCACATCGGCGGTATCAAACAAGCGACCTTTGAAGAGATGATTGCCCGCCGTCCTGAGCGTGTGATTGAAATCGCGGTTAAAGGCATGCTGCCAAAAGGCCCGCTGGGTCGTGCTATGTACCGTAAACTGAAAGTTTACGCGGGCAACGAGCACAACCATGCGGCACAGCAACCGCAAGTTCTTGACATCTAATCGGGATTATAGGCAATGGCTGAAAATCAATACTACGGCACTGGTCGCCGCAAAAGTTCCGCAGCTCGCGTTTTCATCAAACCGGGCAGTGGTAAAATCGTAATCAACCAACGTTCTCTGGAACAGTACTTCGGTCGTGAAACTGCCCGCATGGTAGTTCGTCAGCCGCTGGAACTGGTCGACATGGTTGAGAAACTGGATCTGTACATCACCGTTAAAGGTGGTGGTATCTCTGGTCAGGCTGGTGCGATCCGTCACGGTATCACCCGCGCTCTGATGGAGTACGACGAGTCCCTGCGTTCTGAACTGCGTAAAGCTGGCTTCGTTACTCGTGACGCTCGTCAGGTTGAACGTAAGAAAGTCGGTCTGCGTAAAGCACGTCGTCGTCCGCAGTTCTCCAAACGTTAATTGGTTTCTGCTTCGGCAGAGCACAGTTGGCGAAAAACCCGCTTCGGCGGGTTTTTTTATCGATATATCACCGTCAAACGCACCGCTATCCTCCGATTAGCGCCCTCTTTTTCCCCATTTCCAGAATCGACTCACCACAAAGGTCACAAAATCTGGTAAACTATCATCCAATTTTCTGCCCAAATATCGAGGATTGTTCATTTTTTGTTTGATTTTTGAACAGCGAATGACTTTTCCGACGATGGGAAACATAACTTCTGACTGGTCACCTGGTGGCTGGTAGCAGTAAAAATTCTGAATATACCTGGAGGTTTTCATGGCTGTCGCTGCCAACAAACGTTCGGTAATGACGCTGTTTTCTGGTCCTACTGACATCTATAGCCATCAGGTCCGCATTGTGCTGGCTGAAAAAGGTGTTAGTTTCGAGATCGAGCACGTGGAAAAGGACAATCCACCTCAGGATCTGATTGACCTCAACCCGAATCAGAGCGTACCGACACTGGTGGATCGTGAGCTGACCCTATGGGAATCTCGCATCATTATGGAATATCTTGATGAGCGTTTCCCTCATCCGCCGCTGATGCCGGTTTACCCGGTTGCTCGCGGTGAAAGCCGCCTGTACATGCACCGTATAGAAAAAGACTGGTATACGCTGATGAACGTCATCGTAAACGGGTCTGCTTCTGAAGCTGACGTTGCACGCAAACAACTGCGTGAAGAGCTGCAGGCGATTGCGCCTGTATTTGGTCAGAAACCGTATTTCCTGAGCGATGAATTCAGCCTGGTCGATTGCTACCTGGCGCCGTTGCTGTGGCGTTTGCCGCAGTTGGGCATTGAGTTCAGCGGCGCGGGTGCGAAAGAGCTGAAAGGGTACATGACTCGCGTATTTGAGCGTGACTCTTTCCTGGCGTCGCTGACCGAACCTGAGCGTGAAATGCGCCTCGGCCGGGGTTAATCTGTATGGATTTGTCACAGCTATCCCCACGCCGTCCATACCTGCTGCGTGCATTTTATGAATGGCTGCTGGATAACCAGCTAACGCCGCACCTGGTGGTGGATGTGACGCTTCCTGGCGTGCATGTCCCCATGGAATATGCGCGTGACGGGCAAATAGTCCTGAACATTGCGCCTCGTGCGGTGGGGAACCTGGAGCTGGCGAATGACGAAGTGCGTTTCAATGCGCGCTTTGGCGGCGTACCTCGCCAGGTTTCAGTTCCGCTGGCTGCCGTGCTGGCGATTTATGCACGTGAGAATGGCGCGGGTACGATGTTCGAACCTGAAGCCGCTTACGATGAAAACGTCACCAGTATCAATGATGATGACGAAACCGCGGGTGTAGAGGGCGAGACGGTCATGTCTGTTATCGATGGTGATAAGCCGGATCATGATGATGACAACCGTCCCGATGACGATCCGCCGCCACCGCCACGTGGTGGTCGACCGGCGCTCCGCGTCGTAAAATAAATCGTCTATAAAATCAAACAGGCCCCCAGGGGCCTGTTTTGTATTCTACTGTCCGCTAATAAAAAAATATGATAGTGGCAATCATATTCACCACGAATCCTACCGCCATTGGGATCGCCGTACGCTTAACGACCTCAAAGGGAGAGACGCCCGCAATGCCTGACGTTACAACAATGACGGCGGTGATCGGCGAAACCGCGCGAGCCAGCGTTGTCGCAAAATGCATCGGCATGATCATAACGACGGCGGGAATGTGAAGTCCTGTGGCGATATCCGGGATTAGACTCGCAAAAGACATAAATGGAGCGTTGCCGGAACCCATCACAATTGCGCAGGCCGCAATGACGATCGCCATGATGATCATGACGCCAATACCGCCGAGGCCGGAATGCTCAGCGCCTTTAATCACTGCATCTACAGTACCGATAGTGGTTAAGCCTTTGGCAAAAATTTCACCCGCGACCACCAGTGTGACAACATTCGCAAACTGGGTGCCCATACCATCAAAGAACGCCTGGACGTCATCCATCGTCTCCCGAAGATTGTGCGTACGAATGAATTCCACAAATATGGTGATGGTCATGCTCATCAGCATCACTACCACCAAATTGAGCTCTGACTGCATGTAGCCGGTATGTGCCAGGAGGAGTGAGCCAAGCATCAGGATGAGCGGCATTACGGGTAAAAGCGCGTAATAAAGCGGTGGGACATCCTCAAGAGCGCGTTGCTCCACGGGGTGGCCGCTCTCTGTCGTCGCCTTTTGGTCAAATCGGCGTTGAACGAAAAAATGGGCGATAGCAACAGCAACAATGACGCAGGTGGCGACAGGAAGCTGGTACTGAAAGAAATAGGTCGCGATTTTCATTCCGGCGACCTGTGCTGCGAAAATAGAGTTAGTTTCGAGGATCCCCCACTCAATCGACATTGATGTTGCGATGACCGCCACCGCAGAAAGACGGCTCACTCCCAGGCTGACCAACGTCGGATAGAGCGTGACCATCAATAGCATTCCCAGCCCCGACGCGCTGGTAATGAATTGTGCCATGATCTGTCCGATCACATAGGTTGCGGCGAGAACAATATAGGGTGATTTGATAAGCTTCAGTGGCCGGCTCAGCAGACTCACCATTGCCCGACTGGCTCCCATCCGGTCCATATAACGGGCATATCCCCCCACAGCCATGATGGACAACCCTAACCCGGCGGCCCTGGTTGAGAGCATGCGCAGGATCTCATTATAAATATCAACCAACAGATAGCCGCTGCTTTTGGCCGGATCCAGAAGCGATCCCAGACCCAACCAGACGCCACATAGCATCAGGAAGATCCCCGCAGCAGCCAATACTATCTGGGGTTTATAGTTTTTGAGGATCAGATAGCCCATCGTAATTAAAACGATCACAGAAATTATTATGCCGAACATTTTCTCACTCCATGCCAGAAAGAAGATGAATCAGGTGATGATGGTGTGCTGGAGCGGATGTTATATTTTTCTTTACGGTTTTTATGGCATGGATATCTTGTTTTTAAATTGAATATTTAATTATTTTGTTTAAAAACATATTGTTATGATTATTTTTCAAGAGCATATTCTTAAATTTCACTAACTTGGTCAGAGGACTCGTATCGTTAAAAAAGAGAGAATAAATAAAGAGAAAATAGAGGGATAAATAGCGCACTGAATAATTCATGTATAATGAGAGAACGCGGGAATCATTTGTTTTCTAAATGAGAAAGTCGGAGCATTTCACCCCGCTTTCGATCCTGTGTTAGGATAACTTTTGTTGTTGTTGGTCATAATTCATCAGACTGGACGCTATGAACGCATTTGATTCGCAAGCAGAAGATTCTCCATCAACCATCGGTAACAGTTTGCGCCGCCGCCCGCTGGCACGTAAAAAACTCTCTGAAATGGTTGAAGAAGAGCTGGAGCAGATGATCCGCCGCCGTGAATTTGGCGAAGGGGAGCCGTTGCCATCCGAGCGCGAACTGATGGCATTCTTTAACGTCGGACGCCCGTCGGTACGTGAAGCGCTGGCCGCGCTCAAGCGCAAAGGTCTTGTACAAATCAACAACGGTGAACGCGCGCGCGTCTCACGCCCCTCAGCGGACACCATCATCAGCGAACTTTCCGGCATGGCGAAAGATTTTCTCTCGCACCCTGGTGGCATTGCGCATTTTGAACAACTACGCCTTTTCTTTGAATCGAGCCTGGTGCGTTACGCCGCTGAGCACGCCACGGACGAACAGATCGCCCTGTTGAGCAAAGCCCTGGAGATCAACAGTCAGTCGCTGGATGACAATAGCCAGTTCATTCGCTCCGATGTCGATTTTCACCGTGTGCTGGCAGAGATCCCCGGCAACCCGATCTTTATGGCGATCCATGTCGCGCTACTCGACTGGCTGATCGCCGCGCGCCCGAAAGTGGCCGATGAAGCGTTGTATGAACATAACAGCGTGAGTTATCAACAGCATATTGCTATTGTCGATGCGATCCGCGCCCGCGATCCTGACGAAGCAGACCGCGCACTGCAATGCCACCTCAACAGCGTGTCTGCCACCTGGCACGCCTTCGGTAAAGCCAAAAAATCCCGCAAATAATCCCCGTATTGCGATCGGTTTAGTGAAGTCGATCGCACAATAAGCTTTCTGTATTACGCTGTCGTAAAAGTGTTCTGGTATAACAGGTATAAAGGTACATAGTTAATCAGTTTAAACACCACTACGAGGTATTTATGGCAAGCAATTTACGTGGCGTGATGCCCGCACTCCTGACCCCTTTCGACGCGCAGCAGAAAGTTGATAAGGACAGCCTGCGCCGCCTGGTGCGATTCAACATTGAGCAGGGAATTGATGGGGTGTATGTCGGAGGTTCCACCGGGGAAGCCTTTGTGCAAAGCCTTGCCGAACGCGAAGAAGTGCTTGAAATCGTGGCCGAAGAGGGCAAAGGCAAAATTACCCTGATTGCTCATGTGGGTTGCGTCAGCACGGCGGAAAGCCAGCAACTGGCAGCAGCGGCCAGCCGTTACGGTTTTGATGCTGTTTCTGCGGTTACGCCGTTCTACTACCCGTTCAGCTTTGAAGAACATTGCGATCACTACCGTGCGATTATCGATTCTGCTGATGGATTGCCAATGGTGGTCTACAACATTCCGGCACTGAGCGGTGTCAAACTGACGCTGGATCAAATCAATACGCTGGTCACGCTGCCAGGCGTTGGCGCGCTGAAACAGACCTCGGGCGATCTCTATCAGATGGAGCAGATCCGTCGTGCGCATCCGGATCTGGTGCTCTACAACGGCTACGACGAAATCTTCGCTTCCGGTCTGTTGGCGGGCGCGGATGGCGGGATCGGCAGTACCTACAACATTATGGGCTGGCGCTACATGGGGATCGTGCAGGCCCTGAAAGAAGGGAATATCGCTAAAGCACAGCAGTTGCAGCGCGAATGTAACAAGGTGATCGACCTGCTGATCAAAGTGGGCGTGTTCCGTGGCCTGAAAACCGTACTGCACTACATGGACGTTGTTTCTGTACCGCTGTGCCGCAAACCGTTTGCGCCTGTGGATGAAAAATATCTGCCAGAACTGCAAGCCCTCGCAGAGCAGTTAATGGCGGAGCAGCACTAGCCCAATGCCGGATGGCGCTTTGCTTATCCGGCCTACCAAACACGACACGTAGGCCGGATAAGGCAATGCCGTTATCCGGCACAACAATGAAAATCGTCGGGAGAGTAAAATGAGTACTAATACCCAGAGCATCCCGTGGTATCGCCATCTCAACCGGGCACAGTGGCGGGCATTTTCCGCCGCCTGGTTAGGGTATGTGCTTGATGGATTTGATTTTGTATTAATTGCGCTTGTATTGACAGATGTACAAAGTGAGTTTGGGTTGACGACGGTTCAGGCGGCAAGTCTGATCTCGGCAGCCTTTATTTCCCGTTGGTTCGGCGGGCTGATGCTTGGCGCCATGGGGGACCGTTATGGTCGCCGTCTGGCAATGGTCAGTAGCATTATCCTTTTTTCCGTCGGTACGCTGGCCTGCGGCTTTGCACCTGGTTACACCACCATGTTTATCGCGCGTCTGGTCATTGGTATGGGCATGGCAGGCGAATATGGTTCAAGCGCAACCTACGTTATTGAAAGCTGGCCTAAGCAGTTGCGTAACAAAGCCAGCGGATTTTTGATCTCCGGCTTCTCTATTGGCGCGGTTATCGCAGCCCAGGTCTACAGTCTGGTCGTACCCATCTGGGGCTGGCGCGTCCTCTTTTTTATTGGCATCGTACCGATCGTCTTTGCGCTCTGGCTGCGAAAAAATATTCCGGAAGCGGAAGACTGGAAAGAAAAACACGAAGGGCAAGCGCCGGTACGTACCATGGTCGATATTCTCTACCGGGGTGAGCATCGGGTCATTAATATCCTGATGACCATCGTGGCGGCGACCGCTCTGTGGTTCTGCTTCGCAGGTAATCTGCACAATGCCGCCATTGTGGCGGGATTAGGTCTGCTGTGTGCCGTCATCTTCATCAGCTTTATGGTGCAGAGTAGCGGTAAACGCTGGCCAACCGGCGTCACGCTCATGCTGGTGGTGCTGTTTGCGTTCCTTTACTCCTGGCCTATCCAGGCATTGCTCCCAACCTATCTCAAAACCGAGCTGTCCTATGATCCGCACACGGTAGCGAACATTCTGTTCTTTAGCGGCTTCGGCGCGGCGGTAGGCTGCTGCGTGGGCGGTTTCCTCGGCGACTGGCTGGGCACCCGCAAAGCCTACGTTTGTAGCCTGCTGGCCTCACAGTTGCTCATTATTCCGGTTTTTGCCATTGGCGGTGGAAACGTATGGGTATTGGGTCTGCTGCTGTTCTTCCAGCAGATGTTGGGCCAGGGGATCTCAGGGATCCTGCCGAAATTGATCGGCGGATATTTTGATACCGACCAGCGTGCGGCAGGTCTGGGCTTTACCTATAACGTGGGTGCTCTTGGTGGCGCGCTGGCGCCGATCCTTGGTGCATTGATTGCGCAACGCCTGGATCTGGGCACCGCGCTGGGATCGCTCTCCTTTAGCCTGACGTTTGTGGTGATCCTGCTGATTGGCCTCGATATGCCGACCCGTGTTCAGCGCTGGCTGCGTCCAGAAGCGTTACGTACGCATGACGCTATCGACGGCAAACCATTCAGCGGTGTCGTACCGTTGGGCGGTGACAAAAGCGCCTTAGTCAACACGAAAAATTGATCCGCTTGCCCGGTCGCGTACCGGGCAATCTTTGTAGGGGAAGAAGCATGTTGTTACCTGAACTACAGGGTAAAAGAAGTACAGCCATCACTCGACCGGGATCCCGTTGTCAGTGGCATCAGGAGGCGCAATGACGACATTGGCGATAGATATCGGTGGCACCAAACTGGCTGCTGCGCTGGTGGGTGACGATCTGCAGATCCGCGAACGCTGCGAACGTCCCACTCCTGCCAGCAAAACACCGGATGCGCTGCGCGAAGCCTTAAAAATGCTGATTGAGCCGCTGCAAAGTCAGGCGAAACGGGTGGCGATTGCCTCGACCGGCATTATTCATCAGGGCGTCTTGCAGTCGATTAATCCGCAAAATCTGGGCGGGCTGATGCACTTCCCGTTGGTGCACACCTTAGAGGAACTGACCGGATTATCGGCGCTGGCGGTGAATGATGCTCAGGCGGCGGCCTGGGCGGAATATCATGCCATTGCGAAAGAGGTCAGCGACATGGTGTTTATCACCGTTTCAACCGGCGTCGGGGGAGGCATCGTCAGCGGCGGTCAATTATTGACCGGAGCGGGAGGACTTGCCGGACATCTGGGGCATACGCTGGCGGATCCGCAGGGGCCGGTGTGTGGCTGCGGACGCGTGGGGTGTGTGGAAGCGATCGCCTCCGGACGCGGCATTGCGGCGGCGGCTCAGGGTGAACTTGCTGGATGTGATGCAAAAACGATTTTTGCCCGGGCGGCTGAAGGGCATGAACAGGCAATACGGTTGGTCCAGCATTCCGCTCAGGTGCTGGCGCGGTTAATTGCCGATGTGAAAGCCACCACCGATTGCCAGCGGGTAGTCATTGGCGGCAGTGTAGGTCTGGCGCCAGAGTATCTGACGCATGTTCGTCACTTTCTGGCGCAGGAGCAGCCGGTGTACCACGTGGCGTTGAGTGCGGCGCATTATCGGCATGACGCCGGGTTATTAGGGGCTGCGTTGATAGCTCAGGGAGAAAAATCATGGTAACAGGTGATATTCAATCGCTGGCGTCAGCCGGATTACATCCGGTACTGGAAGAGGCGCTAACGCTGGCGTTAGCGGCCCGACCACAGGAAACAGCACCAGGGCGCTATGAACTGCGCGGTGACGATATCTTTATGAATGTGATGCAGTTTGCCACACAGCCTCCGCAGGAGAAGAAGGCAGAGCTGCATGAAAAGTACATCGATATCCAGCTGCTGCTGGCGGGTGAGGAACGCATTCTGTTCGGCATCACCGGTTCTGCGCGTCAGTGTGAGGAGATGCACGTTGAGGAGGATTATCAGCTGTGTACTCACATCGACAATGAACACGCGTTGGTGTTGAAGCCGGGCATGTTCGCGGTATTTATGCCGGGAGAACCGCATAAGCCGGGCTGCGTTGTTGATGTTCCAGGGGACATTAAGAAGGTGGTCGTGAAGGTGCGCGCGAGTTTATTCAACGCATAAAAAAGCCGGATGGCGGCTTTCGCCTTATCCGGCCTACGGTTTTGCGTACGTTGTAGGCCGGATAAGGCGGTTACGCCGCCCTCCGGCACTGATACTTACACTTCCAGCCAGTTCATGATCCCGTCAGCGGCTTTACGGCCTTCGGCAATCGCCGTGACCACCAGATCCGAACCGCGAACGATATCGCCGCCCGCGAAGATTTTCGGGTTGCTGGTCTGGAAGGCGTTGTCGCTGCCTTCCGGCGCGATAATCCGCCCCTGAGAATCCAGCTCAACGCTGTGTTGCGCCAGCCATTCCATGCTGTGCGGACGGAAACCAAACGCCATCACCACCGCATCTGCCGGAACAACGTGCTCGGAACCGGCAACGATCTCCGCGCGACGACGCCCTTTCGCATCCGGGGCACCCATCTCAGTGCGCGCCATTTTCACGCCGCACACCTTACCGTTCGCGTTTATCTCCACGCCCAGCGGCTGCACGTTGAACTGGAACTCGACACCTTCTTCACGCGCGTTTTTCACTTCGCGTCTGGAGCCTGGCATGTTCTCTTCGTCACGACGATAGGCACAGGTGACGTGCGTCGCGCCCTGGCGAATCGAAGTGCGTACGCAGTCCATGGCGGTATCGCCACCGCCCAGCACCACGACGCGTTTGCCTTCCATGCTGACAAACGGTTCATCCGTGGTTTCGCCAAAGCCCATCATCTGCTTGGTATTGGCGATCAGGAACGGCAGGGCGTCGAATACGCCATCGGCATCTTCGTTTTCCAGACCACCGCGCATTGACTGGTACGTCCCAACGCCGAGGAAGACGGCATCGTACTCTTTCAGCAGGGCGTCGAGCTGTACGTCACGACCCACTTCAACGTTGAGTTTGAACTCAATGCCCATGCCGGTGAAAATTTCACGACGGCGGGTCATCACCTCTTTTTCCAGCTTGAACGCGGGAATACCAAAAGTCAGCAGGCCGCCGATCTCCGGATGCCTGTCAAACACCACCGCCTTTACACCGTTGCGGGTCAGCACATCGGCACAGGCCAGTCCAGCCGGACCGGCACCAATAATCGCCACGCGCTTGTCGGTCTGGCGTACGCCGGTCATATCCGGACGCCAGCCCATCTCGAAGGCTTTGTCGTTGATATAGCGTTCGATATTGCCGATGGTCACCGCGCCAAACTCATCGTTCAGCGTACAGGAACCTTCGCACAGTCGGTCCTGCGGGCAGACGCGACCGCACACTTCCGGCAGGGTGTTGGTCTGGTGAGACAACTCCGCCGCTTCAAAGATACGCCCTTCGTTCGCCAGCTTCAGCCAGTTCGGGATGTAGTTATGAACCGGACATTTCCACTCGCAGTACGGGTTGCCGCAGGAAAGACAGCGATCCGCCTGCGCTTTCGCCTGACCTTCGGAAAACGGCTCGTAGATTTCTACAAACTCGATTTTGCGGATCTTCAGCGGTTTTTTCGGCGGATCAACGCGCTGCAGGTCGATAAATTGGTATACGTTCTGACTCATCTTAACCCCTTACTGCGCCTGCACACGCAGCTCAGCTGCGCTACGACTACGGTGACCCAACAGTGCTTTCACATCGCTGGACTTCGGTTTAACCAGCGCGAATTTCGCGGAGAAAGCAGGCCAGTTTGCCAGAATCTCTTCACCACGTTGAGAACCGGTATGCTGCACATGCTCGGTGATCAACCCGCGCAGGTGTTCTTCGTGGATAGCGAGCGAGTCTACGCTCAGTACTTCCACCAGTTCCGGGTTCACACGTTTGCGGAAATCGCCGCTCTCGTCCAGCACGTAGGCGAATCCGCCCGTCATGCCGGCACCGAAGTTCACCCCGGTTTTACCGAGAATACACACAATACCGCCGGTCATGTATTCACAGCCATTGTCGCCAATACCTTCCACGACTGTGATTGCGCCGGAATTACGTACGCCGAAACGTTCACCCGCGCGGCCTGCGGCAAACAAACGTCCCCCGGTAGCGCCATACAGACAGGTGTTGCCGATAATGCTCGCCTCATGGCTGCGGAAGGCCGAACCGACCGGTGGACGCACCGCCAGCAAACCGCCTGCCATGCCTTTGCCGACATAGTCGTTGGCATCACCGGTCAGGTACAACTCCACGCCGCCCGCGTTCCAGACGCCGAAGCTCTGGCCAGCCGTACCGCTGAAGTGCGCTTTGATGGGGTCCGCCGCCAGTCCCTGATCGCCATGCGTCTGCGCAATATAGCCAGAGAGCGATGCGCCGACGGAACGGTCAGTGTTGCGAATATCAAACCAGAATGTTTTGCTCAGGCACTCGTCGACGAACGGTTTTGCCTGTTGCAACAGCTGCGCGTTCAGCACACCGTTGTCGAACGGTGGGTTGTTTTCGGTGCAGAACACGGCTTTGCCTGGATGCGGCTCGGCCGTCTCCAGCAGGCGAGACAGTTCCAGCTTCTGCTGTTTGGCGGTAAACCCTTCCAGCTCTTTTAGCAGGTCGGTACGGCCAATCAGATCCACCAGACGCGTCACGCCAAGCATCGCCATCAGCTCGCGGGTTTCGCGGGCGATGAATTCAAAGTAGTTGGTCACTTTGAACGGCAGGCCGTGGTAGTGATTCTTACGCAGTTTTTCGTCCTGGGTTGCCACGCCCGTTGCACAGTTGTTCAGGTGGCAAATACGCAGGTATTTACATCCCAGCGCCACCATCGGGCCAGTCCCGAAACCGAAGCTTTCCGCACCCAGAATTGCCGCTTTGATGATGTCGACACCGGTTTTCAGACCGCCGTCGACCTGCAAACGGATCTTGTGACGCAAACCGTTAGCCACCAGTGCCTGCTGGGTTTCCACCAGGCCCAGTTCCCACGGACAGCCCGCGTATTTCACTGACGAGAGCGGACTCGCGCCGGTGCCGCCGTCGTAACCGGCGATGGTGATCAAATCGGCATAGGCTTTCGCCACGCCGGTGGCGATGGTGCCGACGCCCGGTTCGGAAACCAGCTTCACGGAGATCATCGCTTTCGGGTTGACCTGCTTGAGGTCGAAAATCAGCTGCGCTAAGTCCTCGATCGAGTAGATATCGTGGTGCGGAGGCGGGGAGATCAGCGTCACCCCCGGCACCGAGTAGCGCAGTTTGGCGATGTACGGGGTCACTTTATCCCCCGGCAACTGACCGCCTTCGCCCGGCTTTGCGCCCTGAGCGACTTTAATTTGAATCACATCGGCGTTCACCAGATACGCCGGGGTCACACCGAAACGACCGGAAGCCACCTGCTTGATGCGCGACACTTTGTTGGTGCCGTAGCGCGCCGGATCTTCACCGCCTTCGCCGGAGTTAGAGTTACCGCCGATACTGTTCATCGCTTCCGCCAGCGCTTCGTGCGCTTCCGGGCTCAGTGCGCCGATAGACATCGCTGCCGTATCGAAGCGTTTGAACAGTTCAGTGGCGGGCTCGACTTCATCAATGCTCACGGCCTTTTCGCCGGGCGTGATTGCCAGCAGATCGCGCAGCGTTGTCGCCGGGCGTTCGTTGACCAGTTTCGCGTACTCCTGATAGTCGCTGTACTCGCCGCTTTGAACAGCCTGTTGCAGGGTGCGCACGACATCCGGGTTATAGGCGTGATATTCGCCGCCGTGAACATATTTCAGCAGACCGCCCTGACCCAACGGTTTGCGCGCCAGCCAGGCATGTTTGGAGAGATTCAGCAGGTCTTGCTGGAAGTCTGCAAAACCTGCGCCACTGATGCGGCTGACCACGCCCTGGAAGCACAGGCTGACCACATCATCGTGCAGACCGACGGCTTCAAACAGTTTTGAGCAGCGGTAAGAGGCGATGGTCGAGATGCCCATTTTGGACATGATCTTATACAGACCTTTGTTGATGCCGTTACGGTAGTTCAGCATCACGGTACGATAGTCTTTCGCAATCGCGTGGGTGTCGCTCAGACGGCCCAGCGTTTCATACGCGAGGTAGGGATAGATTGCCGTCGCGCCGAAGCCCAGCAGCACGGCAAAGTGGTGCGGGTCGCGCGTGCTGGCGGTTTCGACAATGATGTTAGCGTCGCAGCGAAGGTTCTGTGCGACCAGACGCGTCTGCACCGCACCGACCGCCATTGGCGCCGGAACCGGCAAACGGTTTTTACCGATGTTACGGTCGGAGAGCACCAGCAACACGGTGCCGTTGCGTACCATTTGCTCCGCTTTGTCGCACAGCGCTTTCACCGTCTCTTCGAGCGAGGTTTCTGTCACGTCGAAGGTGATGTCCAGCGTATCCGCGCGATAATGCTCCTCTTTCATGGTGGTGAGCTGTTTGAAATCGGAGTACAGCAAAATCGGCGATTTGAAGCTCAAACGGTGCGCCTGGCCTTCCGCTTCGCAAAAGACGTTCATTTCGCGACCGATGCTGGTGGCCAGCGACATCACGTGTGCTTCACGCAGCGGATCGATCGGCGGGTTGGTGACCTGCGCGAACTGCTGGCGGAAGTAGTCGTAAATGATACGTGGCTGGCTGGAGAGCACGGCAAACGGGGTGTCGTCGCCCATTGAACCCACCGCTTCCTGGCCGTTTTCACCCAACACACGGATCACGGAATCCAGCTCTTCGGCGCTGTAGTTAAACTGTTTCTGGTAGCTGGCGAGGGTGTCGTCATCCAGCTCACGTTGACCCACCTGGTCATCGGCCAGTTCTTCAAACGGCACCAGACGGCGGACGTTTTTCTCCATCCACTCTTTATACGGGTGGCGGCTTTTCAGATCGTCATCAGTTTCCGCAGAGTGCAGGATGTGCCCGCTGCGGGTATCGATCACCATCAGTTCGCCCGGACCGACGCGGCCTTTCTCGACCACTTCGTCAGGCTGGTAATCCCAGATCCCCACTTCAGAAGCACAGGTGATCAACTTATCTTTGGTGATGACGTAGCGCGCCGGGCGCAGACCGTTACGGTCAAGGTTACAGGCCGCAAAGCGACCATCAGACATTACGATGCCTGCCGGGCCGTCCCACGGCTCCATGTGCATGGAGTTAAAGTCAAAGAAGGCGCGCAGATCCGGATCCATATCCGGGTTGTTCTGCCAGGCTGGCGGCACCAGCAGGCGCATGGCGCGGATGATGTCCATCCCGCCAGCCAGCAGCAGTTCCAGCATGTTATCCAGTGAGCTGGAGTCGGAGCCGGTTTCGTTGACGAACGGGGCGGCGGACTGCAAATCCGGGATCAGCGGCGTCTGGAATTTATAGGTACGGGCGCGCGCCCACTGGCGGTTGCCGGTGATGGTGTTGATCTCACCGTTGTGCGCCAGGTAACGGAACGGCTGCGCCAGCGGCCAGCGTGGCACGGTATTAGTGGAGAAACGCTGGTGGAACAGGCAGATAGCCGATTCCAGACGCAGGTCCGCGAGGTCCAGGTAAAAGCGCGGCAGATCCGCCGGCATACACAGACCTTTATAAATGTTCACCAGGTTCGACAGACTGCAAACGTAGAAGTCTTTGTCTTCCTGCAGACGTTTTTCGATACGGCGGCGGGCGATAAACAGGCGGCGTTCCATATCACGTGGACGCCAACCCGCAGGCGCGTTAACGAAAATTTGCTCAATACGTGGCAGAGAGGAGAGGGCGATTTCACCGAGAACGCCTTCATTGGTCGGCACTTCGCGCCAGCCAACGATCGACAGGGTTTCCTGCTGGAGTTCTTCTTCGACAATTCGACGGGATGCGGCCGCCAGCTCAGGATCTTTGTTCAAAAAGATCATGCCGACGGCGTAGTTTTTGGCTAAACGCCAGCCGCGCTCTTCGGCAACAATGCGAAAAAAGCGGTCGGGTTTTTGCAGCAGCAAACCGCAGCCATCGCCGGTTTTTCCATCCGCGAGAATGGCGCCACGGTGCTGCATTCGGGCTAGCGCGTGTATAGCAGTACGCACTACCTTGTGGCTAGGTTCGCCTTCTATGTGGGCGATCAGGCCGAAACCACAGTTATCCCTCTCAAGAGATTTATCGTACAACATATCAGTGAACCTCCCCAGGCTCTGAGGGACGCCTCTCTGGACCGCTGCGCACGGGCACACCAAGAGCATGGCGACGGGGTTTGCGTGTCATACGCTTACCTCGCATTCGCCCTCTTTCATCCGTTTCGCGTAGGTCAAACAAGTTTGAGGACTTGCTGTCAGAGGGAATCTCAATTACTGCATAAATATGATGAGCACACGACTCATCCAGAAAGCTTCCAGCGGATTTCCAACTTATCGGGAATCCACACACAGGTCAAATGGCAATCTTATTTATACAAAAATGTGCTGTTGGTCGATTAATGTGTTGAATGTATTGAAAATGATAGACTTTTTACATTGATTTAACGCTCGGTAAACGGAGCGGAGAGTGTGATCTGTCTCACTGTCTGGAAGGGCTGTTGACCCCAATCTCAGCTTGATTAACCGTGAGATTCAGCATTTTATGCTGGTTTATGGATGGAAGGCATTTCATGATACTGTTTTTACCCTGAAGCCGTCAGAAGATGAAAAAAAGGGCTAAAGATAAGGAAAAGTAATCAACGCTACTTTGAATGAAATTTCATTTATTTTGATTGATTATGCAATTGATAAAAGGCCGCCGTGACGATTGATCCAGGTCATCGCCGACAAGGGCTAAAAATGGCAGGCTTTGGCCTCTTTTCAAGGCGCGGTCTATCAGATTATGCAGTTACAGAAATTAGTCAATATGTTTGGTGGGGATCTTTCACGTCGTTATGGGCAAAAGGTTCATAAACTGACGCTGCACGGCGGGTTTAGCTGCCCAAACCGTGATGGCACCATCGGACGTGGCGGATGCACCTTCTGTAATGTCGCCTCTTTTGCCGATGAAGCGCAGCAGCATCACTCCATTGCTGAGCAACTCGCGCACCAGGCGAATCTGGTGAATCGCGCCAAACGTTATCTGGCCTATTTCCAGGCTTATACCAGCACCTTTGCTGAAGTACAGGTGCTGCGCTCGATGTATCAACAGGCGGTAAGCCAGGCCAGTATTGTGGGATTGTGCGTTGGCACGCGCCCGGACTGCGTTCCCGATGCTGTGCTGGATCTGCTGTGCGAATACAAAGACCAGGGCTATGAAGTCTGGCTGGAACTGGGGCTGCAAACCGCGAACGACAAAACGCTACACCGAATCAATCGCGGTCATGATTTCGCCTGTTATCAACGCACCACCCAGCTTGCCCGTGAGCGCGGGTTAAAAGTCTGCTCGCACCTGATTGTCGGTCTGCCGGGAGAAGGGCAGAGCGAATGTCTGCAAACGCTGGAGCGTGTCATGGAAACCGGCGTCGATGGCATTAAGTTGCACCCGCTACATATTGTTAAAGGCAGCATCATGGCGAAGGCGTGGGAAGCAGGGCGCTTAAGCGGTATTGCGCTGGAGGATTACACCGGTACCGCGGGCGAGATGATCCGCCATACGCCGCCGGAGGTGATTTTCCACCGCATCTCTGCCAGCGCTCGTCGGCCAACGTTGCTTGCCCCGCTGTGGTGCGAAAACCGCTGGACCGGGATGGTGGAGCTGGATAAGTACCTGAATGAACACGGCGTACAGGGCTCGGCGCTGGGACGTAGCTGGGTGATGCCTGACAATGTGCGTTAAGATGTTGGAGGACGCAGCGCGTATGCGGGTGCGCAGGAAAACACAGGCCGAATAAGGCGCTAGCACCATCCGGCGTAAAAATGGCGTCGTTCACGTATTTTTCACACATTCTTCAACGCCTTGCTCAGAATTGAGTATTATTGTGCCAGGTTGTCGTGAAGGAACCCTCTATGAAGCAAATCCGTATGCTGGCGCAGTACTATGTCGACCTGATGATGAAATTGGGTCTGGTGCGCTTTTCGCTGTTGTTAGCGCTGGCTTTGGTCGTGCTGGCTATTGTGGTGCAGATGGCTGTCACCATGGTACTGCATGGTCAGGTTGAAAGTATCGATGTTATTCGCTCGATCTTTTTCGGCCTGCTAATCACCCCATGGGCAGTCTATTTTCTGTCAGTGGTGGTGGAGCAACTGGAAGAGTCCAGGCAACGTTTGTCGCGTCTGGTCCAAAAACTGGAAGAGATGCGCGAACGCGATCTCAAGCTCAATGTGCAGTTGAAAGACAATATTTCCCAGCTTAATCAGGAGATCGCTGACCGCGAAAAAGCAGAAGCGGAACGGCACTCGACGTTTGAGCAGCTCAAGGTGGAAATTAAAGAGCGTGAACAGACGCAAATCCAGCTTGAACAGCAATCCTCCTTCTTACGTTCCTTCCTCGACGCTTCGCCGGATCTGGTTTTTTATCGTAATGAAGATAAAGAGTTTTCTGGCTGCAACCGTGCTATGGAACTGCTGACCGGGAAGAGCGAAAAGCAACTGGTCAATTTAAGACCTATCGATGTGTACTCGCCAGAGGCAGCGGAGAAGGTGATTGAAACGGACGAGAAAGTCTTTCGCCACAATGTGTCGCTGACCTATGAGCAATGGCTGGATTATCCCGACGGGCGCAAAGCCTGCTTCGAAATTCGCAAAGTCCCTTATTACGACCGCGTAGGTAAGCGCCACGGTCTTATGGGCTTTGGCCGCGATATTACCGAACGCAAGCGCTATCAGGATGCGCTTGAGCGCGCCAGCCGCGACAAAACGACGTTTATTTCGACCATCAGCCATGAGCTACGCACTCCGCTGAACGGTATTGTCGGCTTAAGCCGCATTCTGCTCGACACTGACCTGACGAGCGAGCAGGAAAAATACCTGAAAACTATCCATGTTTCAGCGGTGACGCTGGGCAATATTTTCAACGATATTATTGATATGGATAAGATGGAGCGGCGTAAGGTTCAACTGGATAACCAGCCGGTCGATTTCACCAGCTTTATGGCGGATCTCGAGAATCTCTCTGGTCTGCAGGCCCAGCAAAAAGGGCTGCGTTTTGTCCTTGAACCGACCTTGCCATTACCGCATAAGGTGATCACTGACGGTACGCGACTGCGTCAGATCCTGTGGAATCTGATCAGCAATGCGGTGAAGTTCACCCAGCAAGGCCAGGTCACGGTGCGGGCCCGCTTTGATGAAGGGGATATGCTGCACTTTGAAGTCCAAGATTCCGGGATCGGTATCCCGCAGGACGAGCAGGATAAAATCTTCGCCATGTATTATCAGGTGAAAGACAGCCACGGCGGAAAACCGGCGACGGGCACCGGGATTGGCCTTGCCGTCTCGCGCCGCCTGGCCAAAAACATGGGCGGCGATATTACGGTTTCCAGCCAGCCGGGCCACGGCTCTGTCTTTACGCTCACCGTGCATGCGCCCGCCGTTGCGGAAGAGGTGGAGGATGCGTTTGAGGAAAACGAGTTACCGCTGCCGGCGCTTCATGTACTGCTGGTCGAAGACATTGAGCTGAACGTGATTGTCGCGCGCTCGGTGCTGGAAAAGCTGGGTAACAGCGTGGATGTGGCGATGACCGGAAAAGCCGCACTGGAGATGTTTACCCCGGGTGAATACGATTTGGTGCTGCTGGATATTCAATTGCCGGACATGACCGGACTGGATATCTCCCGAGAGCTCACCCAGCGCCATGCGCGGGAAGAGCTACCGCCGCTGGTGGCATTGACCGCCAACGTGCTGAAAGACAAAAAAGAGTACCTGGATGCGGGAATGGACGACGTGCTGAGCAAGCCGTTGTCAGTTCCGGCGCTAACGGCCATGATTAAAAAATACTGGGATACCCGTGATAAAGAGGAGAGCACTGTGACACCTGAAGAAAGCAGTAAATCGCAAGCGCTGTTAGATATCCCGATGTTAGAGCAGTACATCGAACTGGTTGGGCCGAAGTTAATTACCGACGGTCTGGCGGTGTTTGAGAAGATGATGCCGGGTTATTTAAGCGTGCTGGAATCCAATTTAACGGCGCGTGACAAAAAAGGTGTTGTTGAAGAAGGCCACAAAATTAAAGGTGCGGCGGGTTCCGTTGGCCTGCGCCATCTGCAACAGCTCGGTCAGCAAATTCAATCACCGGATCTCCCTGCCTGGGAAGATAACGTGGGTGAATGGATTGAAGAGATGAAACAGGAGTGGCAGCACGACGTCGCTGTACTGAAAGCCTGGGTGGCAAACGCTGGGAAAAAATGACCCCGGCTTGACCGGGGTGCGCGAACACTGCGCCAACACCAGGGAAATCGTGGCTGCGCCGTAAGTTATAGTAATGATTTACAAGGGCGCAGCCCTGTTTTTCAGGCCGCACGCAGTTAAGATAGCAACATCTTAAATATTTTGTTACACGAAACAGCGAAATGTGTGAAGCGTAGCATTTTTATTACAATTCTTAATGCGTTTCAGTCAGATGAGAAAAGGACGATGACGATGAAAAAAATTGGTGTAGTGCTCAGTGGCTGTGGTGTCTATGACGGTTCTGAAATTCATGAAGCCGTTTTGACTTTGCTGGCGATAGCCCGTAATGACGCTCAGGCCATCTGTTTTGCACCTGACAGGCAGCAAACGGATGTGATTAATCATCTGACTGGCGAAACGATGGCGGATTCACGCAATGTTCTGATTGAAGCGGCGCGTATTACGCGGGGTGATATTCACCCGCTGGCCCAGGCCGCTGCCAGCGACCTGGATGCGCTGATTGTCCCCGGTGGTTTTGGGGCAGCGAAAAACCTGAGTAATTTCGCCAGTCAGGGCAGTGAATGCCGGGTCGACAGCGATCTGGCGGCGCTGGCGGTGGCGATGCATCAGGCGGGTAAACCACTGGGATTCATGTGCATTGCGCCCGCGATGTTACCGAAAATTTTCGATTTTCCACTGCGCGTGACCATCGGTACCGATATTGATACGGCTGAAGTACTGGAAGATATGGGCGCAGAGCATGTGCCGTGCCCGGTCGACGATATCGTGGTGGATGAAGACAACAAGATTGTCACTACGCCCGCTTATATGCTGGCGCAGGATATTGCTCAGGCGGCACTCGGTATCGAAAAACTGGTATCGCGCGTACTGGCTTTAACCGAATGAGTAAAGGGCACGGTATACCGCTGGCTATCCTAAAGCGCTTTTTCCTGCGCGCGGTTATCGTGCTGGCGGTTTTTTGGGGCGGCGGGATCGTGCTTTTCAGCGTGGTGCCCGTGCCTTTCTCGGCGGTCATGGTGGAACGGCAAATTGGCGCATGGTTGCAGGGCAACTTTGGCTACGTGGCGCATTCCGACTGGGTTAGCATGGATGAAATTTCTCCGTGGATGGGTCTGGCGGTGATTGCCGCAGAAGATCAGAAGTTCCCCGATCACTGGGGATTTGATATGGCTTCTATTGAGAAAGCGCTGGCGCACAATGAACGCAATGAGAACCGTATTCGTGGTGCTTCTACGTTATCGCAGCAGACCGCGAAAAACCTGTTCTTATGGGATGGCCGCAGTTGGGTGCGTAAAGGTCTGGAAGCCGGTTTAACATTAGGGATGGAAACGGTCTGGAGCAAGAAGCGTATTCTGACGGTCTATCTGAACATTGCGGAGTTTGGGGACGGCGTTTTTGGTGTGGAAGCCGCAGCGCTTCGTTACTTTCACAAACCCGCCAGCCGGTTAACGATGTCGGAGGCGGCGCTTCTGGCTGCGGTGCTACCGAATCCGTTGCGGTTTAAAGCCAGTGCGCCATCAGGGTATGTGCGTAGCCGTCAGGCGTGGATCCTTCGTCAGATGCGCCAGCTAGGCGGTGAGTCATTTATGACCCGCCACCGTCTTCATTAAGCTAATGGCTGAATACGTGAATTGAACTACATACGTGTTTACGGCCCAGAATTTTTGATTAAAGGAATATATCAGAGCAAGTTTGAATTGCAGTTGTAGGGGTAAAGGACGCCCCGGTTATTCCTCTTCTTTTTTCACTCTTCCTGCTTTTTTTTCATAGCGGAAATCCATTTTATCAATCCCATACTTTTTCATCCTCAGATAGAGCTTTTTTCTTGGAATTTGGAAATAGTCGACGACGTCATTGATGCGCCCTTTATAGATATTGAGAGCATCGATAATAATCTGCCGTTCGTAGCTTTCGACGCGCTCATCCAGCGGTGTTGAATTGGCATCCATGACCTGGAGATTGGCGGAATCTTCAAGCATGAGCACTCCGACAGCCGCCAGTTCCGCAGCGTTGACCAACTCAATGATGTTACCCGGCCAGATTCGGGTCATCAGCCGTTTCATGAACGCTTTTCCCAGTAGTGGTGGTTGGCGGTTTAATCGCTTACAGGTAAGTGCCAGGTAATGATTGAATATCGGTTCAATGTCTCCAGGGCGCTGGCTCAGTGGAAGACATTCGATATGGGTGAGGGAAAAAAGATAATAGAGTTCTGCCGTAAGTTTCTGCGCCGCAGCCAATTCAGCTAGCGGCGTCTGGCTGATGACAACGAGGCGAAACGATCTGTCTTGTGGTCTTTCTTGTTGTTGGAGAAGGTAACGCTGATTTTCCAGCGTCAGGTGCTCAATATTTTTAAGCAACAGCGTGCCACCTTCGGCTGCCTTGACCCACTCCTCCAGCAGCTGTGTGCTATTCGCACTCAGCGTCTGGTTGATTAGCGGACTGTCTCTGCGGGAACTGAACTGATGAAGATACTGGGCTGACAGAGTTCTCCCGGTACCCGGCTCACCGTAAAAACAGACAGGGAGTGCTGTTTCCGCCAGTGTTTCTAATCGTTGACGTGTTTGACGTATCCAACTGCTGTCGCCGATTAAGTGCTGATTGAACTGAGATCTGCGCCATTTTTTCTGCTCCATATAGGCATTGCGTTCCTTCAGAGCCTTCTCAATCAGCATCAGGAGCTGTTCCGGATTAACGGGTTTTTGCAAAAAGTCGTAAGCGCCTTTTTTTACTGCTTCAACGGCCATCGGTACATCGCCGTGTCCGGTAATCATCAGAATGGGCAGGCTGGTGTCGATAGTCATCAGCTTTTCCAATAACACCATACCGGAAATGTCTGGCATGCAGACGTCGCAAACCACGATACCTGGCCATTCATTCTGAAGTAGCACTAATGCTTGTGTGGGATCGTTGCAGGTGCAAACTGAATGGCCTTCGCGCTGTAAGAGTTCACTGTAGGCCTGCAGGACGTCACTATCATCATCGATCAGCAGGATAGAAGGGGTATCGTTTGACATACTTAGGGCCTCCCGAAACGTAGAATAACCAGCGCATGGCGGTCCAGTGTTGACGCAATGTCCAACTCTCCCTGGCACTGATGCATAATGGAATGACTGATAGAAAGACCTATCCCCAGACCGACGGGTTTATCGGTGGTAAAGGGCATAAGGAGCCGATCGGCCAGTTGTAGCGGCCATCCCTTTCCGTTATCGGCAACGTAAAGCGTTAGTGTGGAGGCATGAACTTCGTAGTCAATGGTAATGGACGGAGGTTCGTTTTGGCGCGCTTCCAACGCGTTAGTAAATAGGTTGACCAGCACCTGCTGAATCAGGACGTCATCGCCATAGACCGCAGGGAAGTCGCTTGGTTGGCTAAGGGTCGCCTTCAGCGGGCGATGCTTCAGCGCCAAAAGTTCCCATGATGATTCGATAACCTGTTGTAGATTTATGGCTTCGCAGACAAGCTCACTATCACGGCGGCGTGCAAAATTACGTAGTCGTTTAACGATGTTGTCAATGCGCTCGACCAGTGCCCGCATGGTTTCCACGTAATTTTTCACTGAGGCAACGTCTTGTTGCGCCAGCGCACGATCGGCGCTGAAGAGATACATGGACATCGCGTTCAGCGGTTGATTGATCTCATGCGCGAGCGTTGTCATGGTTTGACCAACTACGGCCAGCTTGGCTGTTTGGATCAATTCGCTTTGTGCAGTACGCAGATGTTTTTCAGTGGCGATCCGTTCGCAGATTTCTAGTTCCAACTGGCGCTGCTGCTGGTTTATTTGCTCGATCGTTTGGCGTAGTAGATTAGCGATTCTGCCGAGTTCATCAGTGCCGGACACGGTAATATCAGCGTTCAGTTCCCCATTGCTAAGTTTGACGACGGCGTCATTGAGTTGCCTGAATCGGCGGATCATTCTGGGACGAATATAAAAATAGTTTACCAGGATCACGAATAGCAGAGCTGTCACCATGGCACCAAAGATCAGCAACCCACTAATTTGCATTATTTTTTCTAATCTCAGGTTGAATGTTTGCAACTGCTGGTGGCTGTTCCCCAACTGCATTTCCAATTGTCCGCGTATTTGCATCAGCACACGCTCTTTTTCTCTGATGGTACTCTCTAGTGTCTGTTGAGCCTGCCGTCTGGTCGCCAAAGTCCCAGGCAGATAGTTTTGCTGTGTGCCAAGTTCCAGCAGCGAATAAACAGTCTGGTGCAGTGTGATCGTACTTGAATAAACGGACAATGCGCGAACGTTTTCATCAACGCTGTGTTTCAAATAGTTGAGGTAGTTTATGTGTTGGTTTAATGATTCATTTTCTGCGTCGTTAGTGTTAGCGATTTCTTTTAGGGTGTCGACGATTTGGGCTTCTATGTGGGAGAGCGTGAAGACCAACTGCAGTTCATCCTGCACGCCATGAAGCGATTTTTGTAGTATCTGGCTTTCGTGGCGATCTTTTTCCCGACTAAGTTGATTGAGCAGGGATGACTGTTGCCAGCTTAAGTCTTGGGTTAGCGAGTTCAACTCGGTGTTGAAATCATCATGCAACCAATTGATTCTAGATGAAATGATATCGAGTTTTTCCTTTTCCTGGTTATTGTCATATAACGCTTTATCCAGGTTGTCGAGCAGTTTGCGGCTATTGATGACCTGTTGGCTCAGTGCATTTTGGTGCTGAGGGTCCAGATGTGGGCTTATTGCCTGAATTTTTTGCAGACGTTGTTCAATCTGCATTCTGACCTGCATGCGGCTGTTGGTGTTGTTAGTCTGTTGTAGTTCATTGAACTCGTTAACGAGTGCCGTCAGGTTCTCTTCAAACAGAAATGACGCCTGAATCCGGGGAAAGTAGTCATCGAGCGCATAGCGTACCTGGGAATTCTGTTCGTGCCATGAGTAAAGGCTGACTACGCTGACGAACAGTGTCAGGATTGCGCTGAAAGCGAACGCCAGTCGTAAGCTCGTACCAATGGTGAGCAACCGCTTCATTTTAATAACTCAATTTGTGTCATCGCCTGTTGCTGCTGGTGCTGAAAAAATTGTTGCCATGCCATCATCTGCGTTTCTCGAAATCCCGACTTCTGTTCGAATTGCCATAAATAATCCGGATCGGCGGCCTGTTCAGGTGAAACAGGAACAGCTGTCAGCAAACCCCGAATTTCCGGAAGTGGATGTTTCAGCCTCTTCTCTGCTGCATACAACGCCTTCCAGGCATCCTGAAGTTGGGTAAGGCGGAAGGTAATGGCGTTGTCAAACATAAGCTGTATCAGTTTCTGGCGTTGCATGATCAGCGGATAATCAAGAGAGGGTGATGAGAACAGTTGCGACTGTTGTTCTGCCTGCGGGTTATCGGACGGTAATGGGTAAACGGGGTATTTTCCCGAGTCGGAATCGCTGAGAGCCTGTTGCCCTTTTGGACTCAGCAGAAAATTGATAAAACGTCCAGCTTCCTGCGGATGCTTGCTGTCATAGGTTATGGCAGTGAACATAGGGGCTGCGCGAGAGGTCGGAAAATAGATGAAGTGTAAAGACGGATTGTTTAGCAACACGTTCGCGTAGTTATCGATCACCGGCCCTACATCTCCAAGCCCGTTGCTTATCTTGTTGGCGACGCCGAAACTGCGCGATGAAATGGTTGCCAGATTGCCACCAATCTTCAACAAGGTATTCCAGCCTTCTCGCCACCCTTGTTGTTGCAACAGATCTTCGATCATCAGGTGCGTGGTATCTGAGCGTGATGGGCTACTCATCAGCAACGTTCCCTGATATCGCGATTGGCTCAGCGCTGCCCAGGTGGTCGGCATTGGTTCGTTTTTTTCTTCCAGGCGATTTACGTTCATTAAAATACCATAACCGGAAATGGCGACGGCTACGGTGGTCGCCCGGATGGATTCCGGCACCAGCTTCCGGCTGGTCTCCATCGTATTGTTAAACGGCTGGAGGTGGTTTTTACTTTGCAATCGCTGCAATAACATAGGGGATGAACTCAACACCAAATCGATATTTTCGCCCAATGGATTTTCAAGCAGGCGCTCAATAGACGAACTGGTACGGTTCAATGTGCGGATTTTGACGGCCTGCGGCTGCTTTTGCCATTGATTGATAATATGTTCCGTCGCTTCCGATGAGAGCGTTGTGGCGATCACCAGTTCGTCTGCAGAGGCGACGCTGGCGTACAAGAAACAACCTAATAGCACTCTTTGTAAAACGTAAATCATTTCGGAGTATAACCCTGATAAGCTTATGATGTTTTTTTTGTTTTCTGGCTGCTTTATTATCGGACAACGACTACAGATAAAATATGTGACTGCTCTCAAAATTATAAAATAATAGATAATGAACTCATTTTTTTGTATTGAACCTTATATTGCACATTATTGATTAAGCTGTTGTGATAATCCAGTATGTAAACGCATTATGGGAAATAATTGGCATATGTGGATTTCTTTTTTGAGTTATTTTTGACTCATTATTGGCATATTGTACTTTTCACCGACTTTCTTCATTATCAGCATGGCCATTGAACTTGGTTATGGTCGGTTAATGTCAAATGTGAAAATTAATGCTGGCAGTCAGAAAAATAACTGAGGGTTTCTGAAGTGATTTTTATCGAACGGCATTTTGTATTTTCACATAAAGCAAGTGTTATCTATGTTAACCCTATGAAAATAGGAAGGTGATCTATGCTCTCTTTATTAAAGCCAAAAGTGGCCACGCATAAAGTGCCGGATAACGAAATTAAAAATACCTATAATCGTTATCGTATGCAGGCGCTTTTTAGCGTATTTATCGGCTATCTCTCTTATTATATTGTCAGAAATAACTTCGTACTTTCCACACCCTATCTAAAACAGGAATTGAATCTGTCCGCCACGCAAATCGGCCTGCTTAGTAGTTGTATGCTGATAGCTTATGGTATTAGTAAAGGTATTATGAGTAGTCTGGCGGATAAAGCAAATCCCAAAGTTTATATGGCAGTGGGGTTGGTACTTTGTGCGTTGGTTAACTTAGCGCTCGGTTTCAGTTTTGCCTTCTGGATGTTTGCTGGGTTAGTCATACTGAATGGCTTCTTTCAGGGGATGGGGGTCGGCCCATCGTTTATCACCATCGCTAACTGGTTCCCGCGTAAAGAGCGCGGTATTGTCGGCGCGGTCTGGAATATTTCTCACAATGTCGGTGGTGGTATTGTTGCACCCATTGTCGGTTGTGCTTTCGCGCTGGTAGGGACAGAGCACTGGAAAATCGCTACTTACGTTGTTCCGGCCGTGGTTGCTGTTGTGATGTCGGCAGTTGTATTGATGTCAGGGAAAGGCTCTCCAGTTAGCGAAGGTTTACCACCTTTGAGCACTATTGTTCCGGATGATGTCACCGTCAAAGCAAAAGATGATCGCGCACCAGAAGATATGAGTTCATGGCAGATTTTTTGTACTTACGTGCTTAAAAACAAAAATGCATGGTTTGTTTCCTTTGTTGATGTTTTCGTTTATATGGTTCGTTTCGGTATTA
Organism: Citrobacter sp. GW821-FHT02E08; assembly: GCF_059421685.1. Lineage (NCBI taxonomy): Bacteria > Pseudomonadati > Pseudomonadota > Gammaproteobacteria > Enterobacterales > Enterobacteriaceae > Citrobacter > Citrobacter sp. GW821-FHT02E08. The sequence goes on from NZ_JBWKVL010000001.1 coordinate 72,929, forward strand.
TCAGCTGGTTACCGATTTACCTATTAAGCGTTAAGCATTTCACCAAAGCGGAAATGAGTACTGCATTTCTGATTTTTGAATGGGCAGCGATCCCTACTACGCTGTTGGCGGGTTGGTTGAGCGATAAGCTGTTCCGTGGTCGTCGTATGCCGCCAGCTATCATCAGCATGGTTTTAATATTTTTCTGCCTGCTGGGTTACTGGAAGAGTGACTCTTTACTGAGTATTACTATTTTCGCTGCCTGTGTCGGTTGTCTTATTTATGTACCACAGTTCCTGGCATCAGTGCAGACGATGGAGATTGTTCCAGGTTTCGCAGTCGGTTCCGCCGTCGGCTTGCGTGGTTTTATGAGTTATATCCTTGGCGCATCGTTGGGAACGAGTCTGTTTGGCGTCATGGTTGATCACGTAGGTTGGGATGGGGGTTTTTACCTACTGCTTGTCGGCGTCATATTTTGCATCATTTTTTGCGTTCTAACGCACTTCGGCGCTCTGGAGCTGGAACGTCAGCGGCAGAATGAAGGTGAACGCACTGACCTTAAGGATCTTCAGCCCGAGAGAAACTAACTCTTAATGAGGTTTGCTCAATATGTAAACCTCGCTATTTCTTTTATCCTTATTCAAGAGGGAATAATGATGTTGAAGAAGATCGGTCTTTTTTCGTTGGCCCTGCTATCCGCATCTTTCGCATCAGCGGAAGATCATGCGTTGAATGCGACAGAGTTATCACGTTTTCCCATTGAGGAGGCACGTCAGGGCGTTGCAGTCGATGCCAGCTATATTTACGCCATTGATGACAAAACTATTGCCAAGTACCCGAAAAAGGGCGGTAGCAACCCCCTTTCTGTATGGCATGGGAAGGAAGGCGATAATATCAAACACTTCAACTCCTGTTACGCGCAAGACAACGTTTTATATTGTTCGCACTCCAACTATTCCAGCAGGCCGGTGTTAAGCTCAATGGAAATGTTTAGTACCAACGATATGTCTCACGTTGGCAATCACAGCTTTGGTTTTATGGGATTCAACTACGGTTCAGTAACCTGGGTTTTTCCTTATCGCGGTTACTGGTGGGCCGGATTCGCCAACTATGACGAAAAAGGAACCGAGGCTGGGAAAGATCATAACTATACGGCGCTGGTCAAATTTGATAACGAAGGTCGCGTACTGGAGAGTTGGGCTTTTCCATCGAACGTTTTGGAAAAAATGGCGCCGAAAAGTAGCTCCGGCGGCGGTTGGGGTCCTGACGGCCTGTTATACGTTACGGGTCACGACGCCAAAGAACTCTATGTTTTGCGGCTGCCGGAAACTGGTTCAATACTGGAGTACGTGACTACCATCAACGTGCCATTTGAAGGGCAGGCCTGGGCCTGGGATCGTAGCTCACCAGAGCGGATTATTTATGGCATCACACGCAACAGCAAAGAAGTGATCGTAAGTAAAATACCCAGTATTCCCGCGGAGTTGCTAAAACCGCAAAAGTTAGTGAAGTCCGTAGACGCAATGAAGTGATGGATTGAGATAGTGCATTGGTTTGCCGATATTATGGCAAACCAATGCCGATAAGGTTAGTCCGTAAACCTTCAAGTTCGAACATAGCTTAACCCGCGTTTGGTTGAGTTACGCTTCGCGGGAAGACAGGGCCAGCGTGCTTCTGTCTTTCGACGGCGCGTCTTTCTTCAGCGCTACCGCGAGTGCGGGTTGGGCGATAAACCGCTCCCACAATCTTTCTTGTTTACGCTCACAGAACCATTTCGACCAGGTCGCCAGTGGGATAAACGTACTCTCTCCGATATTGTCGCAAATCACCGGGATCACCTCTGATTCGCTGATGCGATGACACAGAATATTCTGCGGCTTCAGGGTCATGGTGACAATACGGTTGTCACGCAAATAGCGTTTGAGTTTTTTCAGGAGTTGACGCAAGACAACGGCGTCTTCTTCATAGCGGCACTGGGCAGCAAACTCCGTCAACGTAACGGACGGTTTGCCGTCAAAGTCGGCGATGACATCGTAGACGTAACCTGTGCCACAATCGGTTTCCACCATACCGTAATAGCGCGGAATACCGCTCCAGTCTTTCAGGTGGCGTGACAGGTGCGCGTAGTATTTCAGCTCGCGTCGGGTTTCTTTATCGCCGCCATCCCCATTGTGGTAGACGACTTTAATACAACGCTGGGCATCATCCGGATGCGCATAACATTTACGATGTCTTCCGGTGCCCAGGGGGATCTGTTGGGATAAACGTATCATGAGATCTCTGGAAATGTTTGCTGACATAAATCCAGTATGACCTTCCAACTTAAATGAATCCTAAACGATCAGTCTTAAGGTCTTCTTAATATTGTTATAGGGCAAAAAGCGCACTAAATGTACAAATAATGTCTGAATGTAACAGTAAATAGGGGAGGGCATCACGAGGGAGGTGAACATCGCAGGTTTGTCGAAGGGGGCGTACCGTATCCGTGTGTATACAGGCAGTCCAGCCCGGTAAGCTTATACATACCGGGTGGGACGGTGTTTTTCGGGAGATATGACGCTATCGCAGAGGAACGCCTGGTTAGTCTTCGTCGAATCCTGAATTGAACAGCGCGATGACTGCCGCCAGCGCTTCTACTTCCTGGGGGCCGGTGGCTTCGATTTCGATCTGGCGTCCTTTCGCTGAGTCCAGCATCAGGAGTGCAATCACGCTGTTTGCCTCAGCCTCAGTCCCTTCATCATTGCGTAATAATACTTCAGCTTCAAAACCCTGCATTAATTCAAAGAGTTTCATTGCTGGCCGGGCATGCATACCCAGCTTATTCGTGACTTCAACAGTCTGCTTCACGGTCATGTTTTGCGTTTTTCCAGCGTACGATGGCGTGACTGCACGTTCTTGCCGCGAGAACGGAAGTAGTCTGCCAGCTGCTCTGCAATATACACCGAACGGTGTTTCCCGCCAGTACAACCAATGGCTACGGTGAGGTAGCTGCGGTTGTTTGTCTCCAGCATCGGTAACCATAGCTCAAGATAGCTGCGAGTCTGATAAATAAAATTGTGTACTTCTGTGTGCCGGTCGAGGAATGCGGCAACCGGTTTATCCAGGCCCGTCATTGGGCGCAGTTTCGGGTCCCAGTGCGGGTTAGGCAGGAAACGTACGTCAAACACATAATCCGCATCAATCGGAATACCGTGCTTGAAGCCGAAAGACTCGAAGACCATCGTCAGTTCGCGTTCACGTTTACCCAGCAGACGAGTTCGTAACATCTCTGCCAGTTCATGCACCGACATTTCGGACGTATCAACAATCAGATCTGCACGGGAACGTAAGGGTTCCAGCAAATCACTCTCTTCATCAATGGCGCTTTCCAGTGACAGATTCTTGCTGGACAGCGGGTGCAGGCGGCGCGTGTCGCTGTAACGGCGAATTAGCGTGTTGCGATCGGCATCGAGAAACAACAACTGAGGGGAGAAGGCATCCGGCAGGTTGTTCATTGCCTGCTCGAAAATCTCCGGTGATTCCGGCATGTTGCGCACATCGATGCTGACGGCCGCAGAAATCTGGCGATCGGCCAGTGTTCGGGCCAGATCGGGCAACAGCACTACGGGAAGGTTATCCACGCAGTAAAAACCCATATCTTCCAGCGCACGCAGGGCGACAGACTTACCTGACCCTGAACGACCGCTGACGATCATCAGTACCATGTACCGTTTCTCCTCACAACGACATAAAGAGATGCCATTGGGTTGTTATGCTTCATCCTGTTCACCTTCGGTGTCAGTGATGATTTTATAGAGTTCTTCGTCACTTTGGGCTGAACGCAGGCGGCGGCAGATGGTTTTATCCGCCAGACGTTTCGCCACCAAAGACAGCGTATGCAAATGCGTTTTGGTTTGGTCGGCGGGAACAAGCAGGGCGAAAAGCAGATCGACAGGCTGATTATCTATGGCGTCGAAAGCAATAGGCGTTTCGAGTTGTACGAACACGCCGACAGCGCGTAACGTATCTTCTTCCAGCTTCCCGTGTGGGATTGCAATGCCATTACCAATCCCTGTACTGCCCATTTTTTCACGCGTCAGAATGGCTTCAAAAACCACCTGAGAGGGTAGGCTGAGCTGTTTTGCCGCCAGTTCGCTGATGATTTCCAGCGCGCGTTTTTTACTTTGGCAGTGGACACCACTGCGCGTACATTCCTGGTTAAGTACACTGCTCAGTTGTAGAGTCGAATCGTTATTTATCATAATTTCACCTAAGAACCTGCCCCATCCAACTAACGGGTCAGATTCGGAGCGCTAACTGTACAAATGGCCTGTTGTGCTTCACAACAGGCCGTCCTGCACCCGTTAACTGCCCGGACAATTAGTGTTGTTTCAGTTTGTCTTTATGTTTCGTTAATTGCCGGGCCAGTTTATCAATCAATCCGTCAATAGCGGCATACATATCCTGACCTTCGGCACTGGCATGAATCTCGCCGCCGTTCACATGTAGTGTCGCATCCGAGGTGTGGGTCACTTTCTCCACTTTCAACACAATGTAGACCTGATTTATCCGGTCAAAATACTGTTCAAGCTTAGCGAACTTGCCTGAAATAAACTCGCGCAAAGCTTCAGTAATTTCGACGTTATTTCCAGTGATGTTGAGCTGCATAGTGTCTTCCTTATCGGTTGGGTCAAACCAGTTGTTTGCGCTGGTTAGACGGCGGAATGGATAAAGACTCTCGGTACTTCGCAACGGTACGGCGCGCCACCATGATACCTTGTTCTGACAGCATAGAGGTTAACTTGCTGTCGCTCAGTGGTTTCGCGGGGTTTTCCGCAGCAATTAACTTCTTCACCAGCGCCCGTATTGCCGTGGACGAGGCTTCGCCGCCGCCTTCGGTATTGACGTGGCTGGAAAAGAAATATTTCAGTTCAAAAATTCCACGCGGGCTGTGCAGATACTTCTGCGTGGTCACACGGGAAATTGTCGACTCATGCATTTCGACGGCCTGGGCGATATCCGCCAGCACCATCGGTTTCATAAACTCTTCGCCCTGCTCAAAAAAGGCTTGTTGCTGCTCAACGATACAGCGGCTGACGCGCAGCAATGTATCGTTACGGCTTTCCAGACTTTTGATCAGCCACTTCGCATCCTGAAGATTGCTACGGATAAACTGGCTGTCAGCATCGTTACGCGCGCCATTACACATGGCGGCATAGTGCTGATTGATCTGCAAACGCGGAATGCTGTCGCTGTTCAGTTCTACCGTCCAGTGACCGTTATGTTTACGGACCAGCACATCAGGGATCACGTATTCAGGCTCGCCTGTCTGGATTGACTGTCCGGGTCTGGGATCGAGCGACTGAATAAGATTGACCGCTTCTTTGAGTACCTCTTCCTTCAGGCGGGTGACGCGCATCAATGAGCGAAAATCGTGATTGGCCAGCAGATCAAGGTGATCGCTGATGATCAGACGTGCCTCTTGCAGCCAGGGGGTAGCGTTGTCGAATTGCGAAAGTTGGATCAGCAAACAGTCGCGAAGATCTTTTGCCGCCACACCAACAGGATCAAAACGCTGAATGCGTTTAAGTACCGCTTCGACTTCATCAAGGTCAACCTCTTCGTCACCCATGCTCTCGAGGATCTCATCCAGCGAGACGGTGAGATAGCCAGTTTCGTCTACCGCATCGACGATAGACGTGGCGATTGCCCGGTCGGTGTCCGAGAACGGCGTAAGTTCCACCTGCCACATCAGGTAATCCTGGAGCGACTGGGTGGTTTCACCCTGATAGACCGGCAGCTCATCGTCGATATAGTCGCCACTGGGACCGGACGGCGTTCCTGCGGTGTAGATTTCATCCCAACTGGCATCAAGCGGCAGCTCTTCCGGCATCTCTTTTTGTTCGAGTGCGTCTGCGGTGTCCAGGGTTTCGCTGTCCTGAGTTTCCTGGGTGTCGATTTCTTCGTGAAGATCGGTTTGCTCGAGCAGTGGATTACTTTCCAGCGCTTGCTGAAGTTCTTGCTGAAGTTCCAGCGTGGACAACTGCAACAGGCGGATAGCCTGTTGTAGTTGAGGCGTCATTGCCAGTTGTTGGCTGAGCCTGAGTTGCAAACCTTGCTTCATGTTCAGAGTGATTTTCTCCCGCTATGACGTCGCAATCTTCTACCCTATCAGAGTCTGAAGTCTTCCCCAAGGTATACACGTTTAACGTGATCGTCTTGCAGGATTTCAGTCGGTGTACCGTGCGCGATGAGGTGTCCCTGACTCACGATATATGCGCGTTCACAGACCGCCAGCGTTTCACGGACGTTATGGTCGGTGATCAATACGCCGAGTCCGCTGTCGCGCAGATGCTCAATGATGCGTTTAATATCGATAACGGAAATGGGGTCAACACCCGCAAAAGGTTCATCCAGCAGGATAAATTTAGGGTTTGCCGCCAGCGCACGGGCGATTTCCACACGACGGCGTTCACCACCGGAGAGCGACTGCCCCAGGTTGTCACGCAGGTGCTCGATGTGAAATTCTTCCATCAGCTCATTAGCCCGGTCTTCGCGCTGTTCGTTCGACAGATCGTCACGGATTTGCAACACCGCCATCAGGTTATCAAACACGCTCAGGCGACGGAAAATGGAGGCTTCCTGCGGCAGATAGCCAATGCCGCGGCGCGCACGCGCATGCAGCGGCAGCAGGCTGATATCTTCGTCATCAATAATGATGTTGCCTGCATCGCGCGACACGATGCCCACAACCATATAAAAGGTCGTGGTTTTACCCGCGCCGTTCGGGCCAAGAAGACCCACGATCTCCCCGGAGTTGACGGTCAGACTGACATCTTCCACCACCCGGCGGCCCTTATAGGCCTTTGCAAGATTCTTTGCAGTTAATGTTGCCATAACGAATTAGTTACCCTTCTTCTGTGCCGGGGCCTGGCCTTTGTTTTTGTCTTGCAGTTGCGACGGAACCAGAACCGTGGTCACACGTTTGCCTTTTTCACTAAAGGCCTGCATTTTTTGCTCTTTCACCAGATAGGTGATTTTGTCGCCGGTAATGTTGCTGTCGAGCTGCTCCAGGTAGGCGTTTCCGGTGAGGATGACGAAATCTTTTGCCAGCTCATAATGCATTTTCGAGGCGCGGCCTTTTACCGGCTTACCGTTGTCCTGCATCTGATAGAAGGTGGCAGGGTTGCCGAAGCCATCAATCACCTCTTTGCCATCTTCACCGCCCGGACGGGTAACGACCACTTTATCAGCATTAATTTTGATGGTGCCCTGGGTGACAATGACGTTACCGGTGAAGGTGACGACATTGCCCTGCATGTCCAGGGACTGCTGGTCCGATTCAATATGAATCGGCTGCTCGGTATCGCCCGTGACGGCGAACGCAGGAATGCTGGCGGCCAGAAGTGAGCTTGCAAGCACAAGATTAAGGCTGAGTTTGTTTTTTTGGAATTTCATAGGAGGTTCTAACCTTTTCAATCAGCTCGGCGTTCTTGCTGCGTAAGTTGCCGCGCATTTTCAGTCCGCTGGAGTTAAATGTTGTTCCGTATAACGTCACGAGATCGTCAGAGGTAACATCCTGCGTTACCAGATTGATCTTCGCGTTATCGGTCGTAATTCTGCGTAGTTGAGAGTCAGGCACCAACGCGTTGACTTCAACGTGGCCGTAGAGATACAGCATCCGGTCATCGGTCAATTTGGCTTTGTCGGCCTTAATCGACCAGGTCGGGACTTTATCCTTATCAAAGGTAGTTAACACCGGGCGGGTAAACCACGAAACCGCCTGATCTGAATAGTATTCAACATGTTGAGCAATGAGGCGATAGTTCAGCGCCCCCTCAGGACTGTATACGACGCTATCCGTATGCTCACTTTTATAAGTTGGGTCGCTGTTATTCACGACAACCTGGGGCGCATCGTCTTTATCGGCCAGATTGATACCGATAAGCACCAGAATGGCCAACGACAGCACAATGATAACCCAACGTCTGGTTTTACTCATATCGATTGCCCTTTGGCCTCATCCAGTTTGCCTTGTGCCAATAATAATAAATCGCAAACCTCACGCACGGCGCCGCGACCTCCGTCAATACGCGTCACGTAATCGGCGCGCGGAATCAATAATGGGTGAGCATCCGCCACGGCAACGCTCAGTCCCACTTTTTCCATCACCGGCCAGTCGATCAGATCATCACCGACGTAGGCGACGTTTTCTGGCGCCACGCCCAGTTTATTCAGCAGATCGGCAAACGCGACCAGCTTGTCTGACTGACCCTGATAAAGATGCGTGATCCCAAGTGTGGCACAGCGATCTTCTACAAGTTTAGCTTTTCGTCCGGTAATAATGGCAACCTCAATACCGGAAGTGAGTGCGCAACGAATACCGTAGCCATCACGGACGTTGAAGGCCTTCAGCTCTTCACCGTTATTGCCCATATAAATCAGACCGTCAGACAGTACGCCATCCACATCGAGGATGAGAAGACGGATGTTTTCCGCCCTGGCGATAACCTGAGTGCTGACGGGTCCATAACAGGTCGCAAGCGACGCACCTGCTGTACTCATTTTTATTATCCTTGAGTTTCTACACTACGCCTGCACGCAGGAGATCATGCATATGTAACACACCGAGTAACTGGTCGCCATCGGCAACCAACACCGAGGTAATATGGCGGGATTGCATCAAATTCAGAGCATCAACGGCGAGAATACCTGGACGTACGCGAATGCCCCCAGGCGTCATAACATCGGCAATCCCTAACTGGCGAACATCACCGCCCATATCAAAGACGCGGCGTAAATCACCATCCGTGAAGATACCGTTAATCTTCATATCGTCATCGCAAATGACGGTCATCCCAAGATTCTTACGCGTGATTTCCAACAGCGCATCACGCAGGCTGGCGTCCTTTTTCACATGCGGGATTTCGTCACCCGTATGCATGATATCGTTAACGCGTAGCAAAAGTTTACGTCCAAGTGCCCCGCCCGGATGGGATAGCGCGAAGTCTTCTGCGGTGAATCCACGGGCTTTTAATAAGGCGACGGCTAGCGCGTCCCCCATCACCAATGTGGCGGTGGTGCTGCTGGTTGGTGCCAGACCCAGAGGGCAGGCTTCCCGGGGCACTTTAACACACAGATGCACATCTGCGGCACGCGCCATGCTGCTTTCTGGTCGGCTGGTAATACAGATGAGCGGGACATGCAGGCGCTTGAGTACGGGAATCAACGCTGTGATTTCACTCGATTCGCCGGAGTTTGAAATGGCAATAACCACATCCTGCGGTGACACCATGCCGAGATCGCCGTGGGCTGCTTCACCAGGATGAACAAAAAATGACGGCGTACCGGTACTGGCAAACGTTGCCGCCATTTTGCGCCCAATGTGTCCTGATTTCCCCATTCCCATCACGACGACTTTGCCCGAGCACCAGAACATTTTTTCACACGCAAGGGTGAAATTCTGGTTGATGTACTGGCCTAACTCGGCCAGGCCTTCACGTTCAATTTCCAGGACTTCTTTGCCTGCTAGCTGAAAGTCAAAACCCGGTTGCAACTCTAAGTGAGACATAATCCGTTTCCAGTTACCCAACGAGAAGTGGCGATATCCAGTACAGCATCGCCAGCCATATGATAAAACCGCCAGTCAACAATACGCCCGCGCCCCGACCAATTCGGCGCGAACGATGCCAGCAGAGTAATGCAAAAATAATGCTGACCAGCAGCATGACGCCGTAGTCACGCCCAAAGGCTAAAAGGTTAACGCCACCCGGTGCTATCAGCGCCGGTAACCCCAAAACGATAACGATATTAAAAATATTAGCGCCGATGATGTTGCCGACGGCAATATCGTTTTCCCCTTTACGCACACCCGCGATAGCGGTCGCCAGCTCAGGTAAACTGGTGCCAATGGCCACCACCGTTAACCCGATAGTCAGCTCGCTCATGGCAAAATAATTGGCCAGTACCGTCGCGTTATCAACCACCATACGGGTTGCCATCGGCATAATAATCAGGGCGATGCCGAGCCACAAAAATGCAACGGGCAATCCGCCTTCACGCGGTAGCTCTGCAACCTGTTCGCGGGTAAGGCTGTCATTACCCTGACTGTCGGCCAGACGGGCGATTTTAACAATGAATAGCAGCCATAGCACAGCCAGAAGTAGGAGAAAGATCCCATCACTGCGACTGAGTTGCCCATCGTGCAGGACATAACCTGCCAGAACGCTGACGAATAACATTAATGGCAATTCACGACGCAGAACATCAGAATGCACGGTAAAAGGGTGAAATAACGCGGCCAGGCCTAAGATCAACAGAATATTGGTAATATTTGAACCCATTGCCGTACCGACAGCGAGATCGAGTTGTCCATGCAGCGATGCGGCAACCGACACGATAATTTCCGGTAACGAGGTCCCGATACTGACCACCGTCATCCCAATGACGAGCGGAGGGACACCCAACATTCGACATAGAATGGACGCGGCAAACACCAGGCGATCGGCACTGTAGACGACCAGAAGTAAACCAATAATTAACAGCGCCGTTGCTAAAAGCATCTAAAGTCCTTTCTTCAGGTATACTCGCCGGTCCACGGGAGAGATTGCCTGGAGGCCGTAACGAATTCTTAATTTTGACTTTATGCGGCTAAAAAGTAAAACAAATGCCAGCTTTAGCTAACCGGGGCGGGTAATATTCTGTAAATATGTTGGGTTCATGGTGAAATTCAACGCCATGATGAGATCAACAAAGTAATACGAAGGATGAATCAATGGGTCAGTCTGTGGCGAATTTAGTCGATATGCGCGACGTCAGCTTTACCCGGGGCGATCGTTGTATTTTCGATAATATTTCCCTGACGGTGCCACGTGGAAAGGTCACAGCGATCATGGGGCCGTCGGGCATCGGTAAAACCACGCTGTTACGCTTGATCGGTGGGCAGATCGCGCCTGACAAAGGAGAGATTCTGTTTGATGGCGAGAATGTTCCCGCCATGTCCCGTTCACGGCTATACACTGTACGTAAGCGTATGAGCATGCTGTTTCAGTCAGGGGCGCTGTTCACTGACATGAATGTGTTTGATAACGTGGCCTATCCGCTGCGTGAGCATACGCATTTACCCGCGGCTTTACTCAAAAGTACCGTCATGATGAAACTTGAGGCCGTTGGGCTACGCGGTGCCGCAAAATTAATGCCTTCTGAACTTTCTGGCGGGATGGCGCGACGGGCGGCGTTAGCGCGTGCTATTGCTCTGGAGCCGGATCTCATCATGTTTGATGAACCGTTCGTTGGTCAGGACCCTATCACCATGGGCGTGCTGGTAAAGCTGATTTCAGAACTGAACAGCTCACTGGGCGTGACCTGCGTAGTGGTCTCTCACGATGTCCCCGAAGTGCTGAGTATTGCGGATCACGCCTTTATCATGGCGGATAAAAAAATTGTGGCTCATGGCAGTGCTCAGGCGCTGCAAGACAACGCAGACCCGCGCGTACGCCAGTTCCTTGACGGTATCGCCGACGGACCCGTTCCGTTCCGCTACCCCGCGGGCGACTATCACACCGATTTACTCGAAACAGGGAGTTAAGCCACTCATGCTGTTAAATGCGCTGGCATCACTCGGACACAGAGGGATCAAAACTCTCAGGACGTTCGGGCGGGCCGGGTTAATGTTATTCAATGCGGTGGTTGGTAAGCCGGAGTTTCGCAAGCATGCGCCGTTACTGATTCGTCAGCTCTATAATGTGGGTGTCTTGTCGATGCTTATCATTATTGTGTCTGGCGTGTTCATTGGCATGGTGCTGGGACTGCAGGGCTATCTGGTTCTGACGACGTACAGTGCGGAAACCAGTCTCGGTATGCTGGTGGCGCTGTCGTTGCTGCGTGAACTGGGGCCGGTTGTTGCGGCGCTGTTGTTTGCCGGGCGCGCCGGCTCTGCCTTAACCGCAGAGATTGGTCTTATGCGTGCGACCGAGCAGCTTTCCAGTATGGAAATGATGGCGGTCGATCCATTGCGCCGGGTGATTTCCCCGCGCTTCTGGGCTGGCGTTATTTCGTTGCCGTTGCTCACCATTATTTTTGTGGCGGTGGGTATCTGGGGCGGATCGCTGGTTGGCGTAAGCTGGAAAGGTATCGATGCTGGTTTCTTCTGGTCGGCGATGCAAAACGCTGTCGACTGGCGTCTGGACCTTGTGAACTGTTTGATTAAGAGCGTGGTGTTTGCCATTACGGTAACGTGGATTGCACTGTTCAATGGATATGACGCGATCCCGACTTCTGCCGGGATTAGCCGGGCAACGACACGCACCGTTGTGCACGCGTCTCTGGCCGTTCTCGGTCTGGATTTTGTGCTGACCGCACTGATGTTTGGGAATTGAGTTCATGCAAACGAAAAAAAATGAAATTTGGGTGGGGATCTTCTTGTTGGTTGCGCTGCTGGCGGCGTTCTTTATCTGCCTGAAAGCGGCGAACGTGACCTCCATGCGTACGGAGCCGACCTACACGGTTTATGCGACTTTCGATAACATTGGCGGACTGAGAGAACGCTCTCCTGTTCGTATTGGCGGCGTGGTTGTGGGACGGGTTTCAGACATCTCGTTAGATCCGAAAACCTATCTGCCACGCGTTACGCTGGATATCGAAGAGCGTTATAACCAAATTCCTGATACCAGTTCCCTGAGCATCCGTACTTCCGGTCTGCTTGGTGAGCAATATCTGGCCCTGAACGTCGGTTTCGACGATCCAGAGTTGGGAACGTCTATGCTCAAGGATGGCAGCACCATTCAGGACACCAAATCGGCAATGGTTCTGGAAGATATGATTGGTCAGTTCCTTTACAACAGCAACAGTAAAGGTGATGAGAATAAGAATTCTGGCGATGCGCCTGGCGCAACGGAAGGCAATAATGATGCTACTGGGCCTGCGGGCGCAACGAAATAATCTCAGGAGAATCGACGTATGTTTAAACGATTAATGATGGTAGCGATGCTGGTGATTGCACCGCTGAGCGCTGCGACGGCGGCCGACCAGACCAACCCGTACAAACAGATGGACGAAGCGGCGCAAAAAACTTTTAGCCGTCTTAAAAACGAACAGCCCAAAATCCGTGCTAACCCGGATTACCTGCGTGATGTCGTTGATCAGGAACTGCTGCCGTATGTACAGGTGAAATACGCAGGCGCTCTGGTTCTGGGGCGTTACTACAAAGATGCTACTCCGGCACAACGCGATGCCTATTTCGTCGCCTTTCGTGAATACCTGAAACAGGCTTATGGTCAGGCTTTGGCGATGTACCATGGTCAGACTTACCAGATTGCGCCGGAACAACCGCTGGGCGATGCAACCATCGTACCGATTCGCGTCACCATCAATGATCCGAACGGCCGTCCTCCGGTTCGCCTGGACTTTCAGTGGCGTAAAAACACGCAAACCGGTCACTGGCAGGCCTATGACATGATCGCGGAAGGCGTCAGCATGATCACCACTAAACAGAATGAGTGGAGCGACCTGCTGCGTACCAAAGGCATTGATGGCCTGACCGCACAGTTGAAATCCATCGCTCAACAAAAAATCACACTGGAAGAGAAAAAATAATGACGCAGTCACTCAGCTGGACGCGTGAAGGTGAAAAGCTGGCGTTAGCGGGTGAACTGGATCAGGACGTGCTAAACCCGTTATGGGATGTACGTGTGGAGGTCATGAAAGGTGTCACCTGCATCGATCTGAGCCAGGTTTCCCGGGTAGATTCGGGAGGGCTGGCGTTACTGGTCCATCTCATTAATCAGGCAAAACGGCAGGGTAATACCGTTTCGCTTAGCGGTGTAGACGAAAAAGTTTATACGCTGGCGGAGCTTTACAATTTGCCCAACGACGTGCTGCCACGCTAATTTTTTCAGTACGTTACTATCGAAAGCCCCGATCGTCTTCGCATCGGGGCTTTTTGCTTATTTAAGACAGCGCCACTTTGCTCTAAGATGTTGGGCTGTTTTCACTATTTGACGAATAAAGAGCCCATGGAAAATCATGAAATTCAGAGCGTGCTGATGAACGCACTCTCCCTCCAGGAAGTCCACGTCTCTGGCGATGGCAGTCACTTTCAGGTTATCGCCGTGGGTGAGATGTTTGACGGTATGAGCCGGGTCAAGAAACAGCAATCGGTCTATGGTCCGTTGATGGAATACATTGCGGACAACCGCATCCATGCCGTGTCGATCAAAACGTTTACGCCTGCTGAGTGGGCACGCGATCGCAAACTTAACGGTTTTTGAGCTACGGGTGACTCACCGGTAGCGAGTATGAATTCTTAACAGAGAACAGAATAATGGATAAATTTCGTGTTCAGGGGCCGACCACGCTCCAGGGCGAAGTCACAATTTCAGGCGCTAAAAATGCCGCACTGCCGATCCTCTTCGCCGCATTGCTGGCTGAAGAGCCGGTAGAAATTCAGAACGTCCCTAAACTGAAAGACGTTGATACGTCAATGAAGCTGCTGAGCCAGCTGGGTGCAAAAGTTGAACGCAATGGCTCTGTGCACATTGATGCCAGCGATGTGAACGTTTTCTGCGCCCCTTATGACCTGGTGAAAACCATGCGTGCATCCATCTGGGCACTTGGCCCGCTGGTGGCGCGTTTTGGTCAGGGCCAGGTTTCTCTGCCGGGTGGTTGCACCATCGGCGCGCGTCCGGTAGACCTGCACATCACGGGTCTGGAGCAACTGGGCGCCACCATCAAGCTGGAAGAAGGGTACGTTAAAGCATCTGTGGAAGGGCGCCTGAAAGGCGCGCATATCGTGATGGATAAAGTCAGCGTTGGCGCGACGGTCACTATCATGTGTGCCGCTACGCTGGCAGAAGGCACCACCATTATCGAAAACGCCGCTCGTGAACCTGAAATTGTCGATACCGCGAACTTCCTGATTGCGATGGGTGCAAAGGTCAGCGGGCATGGCACTGATCGTATCACCATCGAAGGCGTTGAGCGTTTGGGCGGCGGCGTCTACCGCGTTCTGCCTGACCGTATTGAAACCGGTACGTTCCTGGTGGCTGCGGCCATTTCTCGCGGCAAAATCGTCTGCCGTAACGCGCAGCCAGACACCCTGGACGCCGTTCTGGCAAAACTGCGCGATGCTGGCGCGGACATTGAAGTTGGCGCTGACTGGATCAGTCTCGACATGCACGGCAAACGCCCGAAAGCGGTCAATGTGCGTACTGCGCCGCATCCGGCGTTCCCGACCGATATGCAGGCACAGTTCACTCTGCTGAACCTGGTAGCGGAAGGGACTGGGTTCATCACCGAAACCGTTTTTGAAAACCGCTTTATGCACGTCCCTGAATTGAGTCGTATGGGCGCGCATGCAGAAATCGAAAGCAACACGGTGATTTGCCATGGCGTTGAAAAACTCTCCGGCGCGCAGGTAATGGCGACGGATCTGCGGGCATCTGCGAGCCTGGTGCTGGCGGGTTGTATTGCGGAAGGCACCACAGTGGTGGATCGCATTTATCACATCGATCGCGGCTATGAGCGCATTGAAGATAAACTGCGTGCGCTGGGTGCGAACATTGAGCGTGTGAAAGGCGAATAATCGTCTTCTGCTTCGGTAATCCCCATTTATTACACAAGTTGGGGATTACCGTTTCCCTTCACTCTACGACCTTTTTCTCTCTGCGAGCGCGCATCAGTCGTGTACTGTCGATAAATTCGTGTGTCTGCGAATCATGATATCGTGATGGCCAAATCACCCAGGGATCTGTTCCTAGTGCTTGTGCAATAATCAATTCACCTTTAGGCCACGGGCGGGTTAAGGCATTCGCTAATGTAGAAGAACTGAGCCCATTTTTGCGTGATTCCGCAGCCATAGATGTCCCTTTTTTACGTAATCCAGCGATAATATCGGCTGGATGCCAGTCAATGAGTTTGCTCTCCATCAATCCCTCACTCCTTTGGTCAGTCACTTGCGGTTGGAAAAATCAGCAGGTGATCGACACTATACTCCCGGAGAACGAATGTTCTAAAATGTTCATGTAATGGTGGTGAATATTCAGAATATATCAAGGAAAAATAGCGGTTGAATCAAGGGTGGTAGAGGTGTTTTTAGATATTTTATGGAACGTATATGAATCATCCCGTGCATGGCACGGGATGAGAAAAGGGGATTAACGATCGCGTTGCACTGCAATGTGCGCCAGGCCAATTAATGCCTCGCGCCATGGGGTGTCAGGTAGAACCTGAAGGGCTTCGATCGCTTTGTCAGCTTCTTCTTCAGCACGCTGACGTGTCCACTCCAGTGACCCGCAGGCGGTCATTGCTTCCAGAACAGGTTCCAGAAGGTGTCGGCCATTACCTTGTTCAATGGCATTACGGATCATCTGCGCTTGCTCTGGGGTGCCATTACGCATGGCATGCAGCAGAGGTAACGTCGGTTTACCCTCGTTAAGGTCGTCACCCACGTTTTTACCTAACTGCTCGCCATCTGCACTGTAATCCAGTAAATCGTCAATCAACTGGAAAGCGGTGCCGAGATAGCGGCCATAATCCTGCAACCCTTTTTCCTGTTCGTCGCTACAACCCGCCAGGATACCTGAACATTGCGCCGCCGCTTCAAACAGTCGCGCCGTTTTGCTGTAGATGACGCGCATATAGTTTTCTTCGGTGATGTCAGGATCGTTCACGTTCATTAGCTGCAGGACTTCACCTTCTGCAATAACGTTGACGGCGGAAGACATCACCTCCAGCACTTTCAGCGAACCAAGGCTGGTCATCATCTGGAAGGCGCGGGTATAGATAAAGTCACCCACCAATACGCTGGCTGCATTGCCAAAAGCCGCATTCGCCGTTGCCTTCCCACGGCGCATATCTGATTCATCCACAACATCATCATGAAGCAGGGTTGCTGTGTGGATAAACTCGATTAAGGCCGCAATCGTGACGTGTTTTTTCTCCTCGTAACCAACGGCGCGTGCAGCGAGGACGGCGATCATCGGGCGGATGCGTTTTCCACCGCCACTCACGATGTAATACCCTAACTGATTGATCAGTTGGACGTCGGAATTGAGCTGTTCAAGGATTGTCGCATTGACACCCGCCATATCTTGCGCGGTTAACTCATTGATTTTTTCTAAATTCATCGCAAAAGCCGGGCTTATCGCCCCGATTACCTCACAGTGCAACAAGGTAACTTAGGGTTTAGGGTTAGGAATATATGCTGATTGTACTGAAAAAACGCCATAGATAAACGTTACCGTACGTGTTGTGTTTTTTTTCTTCATGTATTGATGCTAGCTCTTGTCAAAGGCTCGCGTTTTGCGTAATATTCGCGCCCTATTGTGAATATTTATAGCGCACTCTGAATCATTGAAAGGTGTGCGCGGAAGCGGAGTTTTTTATGTACGCGGTTTTCCAAAGTGGTGGTAAACAACACCGAGTAAGCGAAGGTCAGACCGTTCGCCTGGAAAAGCTGGACATCGCAACTGGCGAATCTATCGAGTTCGCTGAAGTTCTGATGATCGCAAACGGTGAAGAAGTCAAAATCGGCGTTCCTTTCGTTGATGGCGGCGTAATCAAAGCTGAAGTTGTTGCTCATGGTCGTGGCGAGAAAATTAAAATCGTTAAGTTTCGTCGCCGTAAACACTACCGTAAGCAGCAGGGCCATCGTCAGTGGTTCACTGATGTGAAAATCACTGGCATCAGCGCTTAAGTTAAGGGGAGCAGATTAAATGGCACATAAAAAGGCTGGCGGCTCGACTCGTAACGGTCGCGATTCAGAAGCTAAACGTCTGGGCGTAAAACGCTTCGGCGGCGAAACAGTTCTGGCTGGTAGCATCATCGTTCGTCAACGTGGTACTAAATTCCACGCTGGTTCTAACGTTGGTTGCGGCAAAGACCACACTCTGTTTGCCAAAGCAGACGGTAAAGTGAAATTTGAAGTGAAAGGCCCGAAAAACCGTAAATTCATCAGCATCGTTGCTGAATAAATTTTTCGCGTCCCGGTAACGGATAAAAGCCCCGCAACGTGTTGCGGGGCTTTTTACATTCGACGACCGGTAAATATGCTCGCTGTACCGTTATCTTTCGGAAAGCGAGGTTTTGCAGGGAATACGGTATGAAGCAGCAGGCAGGCATTGGTATTCTTTTGGC
Organism: Citrobacter sp. GW821-FHT02E08; assembly: GCF_059421685.1. Lineage (NCBI taxonomy): Bacteria > Pseudomonadati > Pseudomonadota > Gammaproteobacteria > Enterobacterales > Enterobacteriaceae > Citrobacter > Citrobacter sp. GW821-FHT02E08. The sequence goes on from NZ_JBWKVL010000001.1 coordinate 91,019, forward strand.
GCTGACCACCGCAATATGCTGGGGTGCGTTGCCAATCGCGATGAAGCAAGTGCTGGAGGTGATGGAACCACCTACCGTCGTGTTCTACCGTTTTCTAATGGCAAGTCTCGGTCTTGGGACCATTCTTGCGGTTAGAAGAAAGCTCCCGCCGTTGCGTATTTTTCGTAAACCGCGTTGGCTGGTATTACTGGCCATTGCCACAGGCGGGCTGTTCGGGAATTTCATCCTGTTCAGCTCTTCTCTGCAGTATTTGAGTCCCACGGCCTCGCAGGTTATCGGTCAACTGTCACCGGTTGGCATGATGGTCGCCAGCGTATTTATCCTCAAGGAGAAAATGCGTGGCACGCAGGTTGTTGGCGCGATCATGCTTCTGAGCGGGCTGGTGATGTTCTTTAATACCAGTCTGTTCGAGATATTTACCAAACTGACGGATTACACCTGGGGTGTGATTTTTGGTGTCGGGGCGGCGACAGTCTGGGTGAGCTACGGCGTCGCGCAAAAGGTGTTATTGCGTCGTCTGGCCTCACAGCAGATTCTGTTTTTGCTGTACACTTTGTGTACAATTGCGTTATTGCCTTTGGCGAAGCCAGGGGTGATATCGCAGCTTAGCGACTGGCAGCTCGCGTGTTTAGTTTTCTGCGGGCTGAATACGCTGGTAGGATATGGCGCCCTGGCGGAAGCGATGGCGCGCTGGCAAGCAGCGCAGGTGAGCGCGTTAATCACGCTCACGCCGCTGTTTACGCTGTTATTTTCAGATCTATTATCTATGGCCTGGCCCGATTTCTTCGCCAGACCGATGTTAAACCTTTTAGGTTATCTCGGTGCGTTTGTCGTGGTTGCGGGCGCGATGTATTCCGCCATTGGTCATCGTATTTGGGGCGGATTACGTAAGCATGAAACGGTGGTTTCGCAACCCCGCTCAGGCGAATGATTTACGGAGAGTAAAATGAAGTTTGTTGATGAAGCATCGATTCTGGTCGTTGCAGGTGATGGCGGTAATGGTTGCGTCAGCTTCCGCCGCGAGAAATACATCCCGAAAGGCGGCCCGGATGGCGGTGATGGTGGTGATGGTGGTGACGTCTGGCTGGAAGCCGACGAAAACCTGAATACGCTGATCGATTACCGCTTTGAAAAATCGTTCCGTGCAGAACGTGGCCAGAATGGTGCCAGCCGTGACTGTACCGGTAAACGCGGCAAAGATGTCACCGTTAAAGTGCCTGTAGGTACGCGCGTTATCGATCAGGGTACCGGCGAAACAATGGGTGACATGACCAAACACGGTCAGCGCCTGATGGTTGCCAAAGGTGGCTGGCACGGCCTGGGGAACACCCGTTTCAAATCCTCGGTGAACCGTACTCCACGTCAGAAAACGATGGGTACACCGGGTGATAAACGCGATCTGATGCTGGAGCTGATGCTGCTGGCTGATGTTGGTATGTTGGGGATGCCTAACGCCGGTAAATCGACGTTTATCCGCGCTGTCTCTGCAGCGAAACCCAAAGTAGCGGATTATCCGTTTACCACGCTGGTGCCGAGCCTGGGCGTTGTGCGTATGGACAACGAAAAGAGCTTCGTAGTTGCTGACATTCCTGGTCTGATTGAAGGTGCTGCGGAAGGCGCCGGTCTGGGGATTCGCTTCCTGAAGCACCTGGAGCGCTGTCGCGTACTGCTGCACCTCATTGATATCGATCCGATTGACGGTTCTGATCCGGTTGAGAATGCCCGTATCATTATTGGCGAACTGGAAAAATACAGTCAGGATCTGGCCTCCAAACCGCGCTGGTTAGTGTTCAACAAAATTGATTTGATGGACAAAGCGGAAGCGGAAGAAAAAGCGAAAGCTATCGCCGAAGCGCTGGGTTGGGAAGATAAATACTATCTGATCTCCGCAGCCAGTCAGTTAGGTGTGAAAGATCTCTGCTGGGATGTGATGACCTTTATCATTGAGAATCCGATTGTTCAGGCTGAAGAAGCGAAACAGCCAGAGAAAGTCGAGTTCATGTGGGACGATTATCATCGTCAGCAGCTCGCGGAAGTCGAAGACGAAGCGGAAGATGACTGGGATGAAGATTGGGATGAAGACGACGAAGAAGGCGTCGAGTTCATCTACAAACGCTAATCTCCATAAAAAACCCCGGCCATGCCGGGGTTTTTTATGCCAGTCTTGTAGGCCGGATAAGCGCTATCCGGCAACACTCATCTAGTTATTCTGATAAATATCTTTATACAAACGACTTTCAAAACGGACCAGTGGAAGACGACGGTTGCGTTGGTCAGCTGGCTCTACGGCATACCCGGAAAGATACTGCACAAATGCCATCCTTTGTCCGCTGGCGGTAGTGATAAAGCCCGCCAGGTTATACACCCCCTGCAGTGAACCCGTTTTCGCCGATACCTTGCCATCTACGCCTGCCTGATGAAGCCCTGCACGGTATTGCAGAGAACCATCGTGGCCCGCCAGCGGCAGCATGGAGATAAAGTTCAGTTCATTGTCGTGCTGGGCAATGTATTGCAGCACCTGCATCATGGTGGCTGGGGCGATCAGGTTATGGCGGGAAAGGCCAGAGCCATCGGCAATAATGGTGTTGCCAATATTAACCCCTGCCTGTTGACGAAGGATCTGGCGAACTGCATCGGATCCTGCACGCCATGTCCCTGGGACGTTAAAGCGCGCGTGGCCAATCATACGGAACACCGTGTCGGCGATCATGTTGTCTGATTTTTTTAGCATAATCTTAAGCAGATCATGTAAAGGGGCTGACTGCTTACTGGCAATAACCGTTCCGGGCTCGTTGACCAATGTCTGGCGCAGCAGCGTACCGCTGTACGTGATCCCAGCCTGTTTTAGCTCATCTTTGATGATTGCTCCGGCATAACTGGCGCCATCCTGAATCGCGAAGGCCAGCGGAAGAGGATCGCTACGCTGAGGCAGGCAGCCGGTAAGCGTAAAGCGATTTAAATCACCGGGGACGACATCCAGTTCGCAATATTGCGCTTCGGCAGAGCCACGCGGTAGCGTGCGAACCTGGCTGAACATCGTCACCGGGTAATACGATGCCACGCGGATATACGCTAAATCATTCGCTTTTTCTGCGCTGTAAAGCGAAACCGAGAAGCAGTTCCTGTCGACAATGGCGGCAGCGGGTGGCGCGCTAAAACATTGCGTCATGTCGTTCCATGGCCAGCCGGGCGCTTTATCGTGGCTGGCAAAAATGGAGGTGTCGATGAGGACATTACCAGAAATTTGCGTCACGCCAGATTTCTTCAGGGTGGCGACCATATTGCGAATATCCTGACGTTTTAGCGTCGGATCGGCCCCAAATCGTGCAATCAGGTCACCGCTCAATACCCCATTTTCCACCGAACCTTTTGTCTCCAGCGTGGTGGTAAAACGAAAGTCGGGGCCAAGCTGGATCAATGCCGCCAGCGCGGTGATCACCTTTTGCGTGCTGGCGGGAAGCGCCATCTGCTGGCTGTGATAATCAATGGCGGGCGCGGGGGCACCGACCTTCTGTACCATTAAGGCAAGATTGGCCCCGTCGGGAAGTTGATTGATGTATTCGTCAACATTCGCGGCCTGGACGCTGAACGCTATACTGGTGGTCAATCCGATGATAAATCTGGAAAATCGCATAATCTCGCGCTAACAACCTGGAAACAAGCCGTCATACTACGGCGCATTGCCCTGAAAAGTAAACGATGACCCATAGGGAACTCCAGGGTAAAATGACTATCAAATAGAGAATTGTAGCTGACCTGGGACCTTGCGCCCCGGGTCGGTATTTTTTTGCTTCTGGTCCTGGTGTGGCGTCATGCCAGGGCGGGCTTAGCAGCCGGGGCAGGGTTTATCGCCCCCCTACAGGAATGTTCAAGAGGTATAACAAATGCAAGCTATTCCGATGACCTTACGTGGTGCTGAAAAACTGCGCGAAGAGCTGGATTTTCTGAAATCTGTGCGCCGTCCTGAAATTATTGCCGCTATCGCCGATGCGCGTGAACACGGCGACCTGAAAGAGAATGCTGAGTATCACGCCGCGCGTGAGCAGCAGGGTTTTTGCGAAGGACGCATTAAAGATATCGAAGCAAAGCTGTCCAATGCGCAGGTCATCGACATCACTAAAATGCCAAACAATGGTCGCGTGATTTTTGGTTCCACCGTCACCGTTCTGAACCTCGATACTGACGAAGAGCAGACTTACCGCATCGTTGGCGATGATGAAGCGGATTTTAAACAGAACCTGATTTCCGTGAACTCACCTATCGCGCGTGGCCTGGTGGGCAAAGAGCAGGATGATGTTGTGGTGATCAAAACGCCAGGCGGCGAAGTGGAATATGAAGTGATTAAGGTAGAATACCTGTAAGAATTACCCAATACTCAGGTTGTTGATGTATTGTAAAGAAAGGAAAAAGGCCGCATAGCGGCCTTTTATCAACGAACAGAGCGTGGCATTTTGCTCTCCTGCTTGCAGAAAACCCCTCGTTTTACACAGACTTCGTGTTCAACTTTAGGATATTCTTAGCGTGGCAGCGAGATTTTACGTTCTTTAGTCGGGCGATACAGTACCAGCGTTTTACCGATGACCTGTACGTTACAGGCGCCGGTTTCGCGTACGATAGCTTCCACGATCAAGGTTTTGGTTTCGCGATCTTCCGAGGCGATTTTCACCTTGATAAGTTCATGGTGCTCTAACGCTTGTTCAATCTCGGCCAGTACCCCTTCGGTCAAACCATTATTGCCAAGCATAACTACAGGCTTGAGCGGATGTGCCAGACCTTTCAGGTGCTGTTTTTGTTTAGTACTCAGATTCATCGTATATTTTTGCTTAGGTTGGGATTGAAAACGGGTCATTCTACCGCCATCTCCCTTATATCACCAAATAGCCGTGTAGAAATTTACACCGTTAGTTACGATGAACTGCCCCGATGGGAAAGTGAAATGACAGGTAAAAAGCGTTCTGCCAGCTCCAGTCGCTGGCTACAGGAACACTTTAGCGATAAATATGTTCAGCAGGCACAGAAAAAAGGGTTACGTTCTCGTGCCTGGTTTAAACTTGATGAAATACAGCAAAGTGACAAGATTTTTAAACCGGGGATGACGATTGTCGATCTCGGTGCTGCACCCGGTGGTTGGTCTCAATATGCGGTTACGCAGATAGGGAACAGTGGTCGCATTATCGCTTGTGATCTTTTACCGATGGATCCAATCGTTGGTGTAGACTTCCTTCAGGGCGATTTTCGTGATGAATTAGTCCTGAAAGCGTTACTTGAACGTGTCGGTGACAGTAAAGTACAAGTTGTCATGTCTGATATGGCGCCAAATATGTGTGGTACACCGGCGGTCGATATTCCCCGGGCGATGTATCTGGTAGAACTGGCGCTTGGAATGGCTCGTGATGTATTAGCGCCAGGTGGTAGTTTTGTAGTGAAAGTGTTCCAGGGCGAAGGATTCGATGAGTATCTAAGAGAAATTCGCTCCCTGTTTGCGAAGGTGAAAGTTCGTAAGCCGGACTCTTCTCGTGCGCGTTCACGTGAAGTGTACATTGTAGCGACCGGGCGAAAACCATAACCGGTAGATTTCAAACGAAAGTTTGAAAGACACTGGATATAGAGTATCCTGACGCTGTTTTTAACACAGTTGTAATAAGAGGTTAATCCCTTGAGTGACATGGCGAAAAACCTAATACTCTGGCTGGTCATTGCCGTCGTGCTGATGTCAGTATTCCAGAGCTTTGGGCCCAGCGAGTCTAATGGCCGTAAGGTGGATTATTCTACCTTCCTGCAAGAGGTCAACCAGGACCAGGTTCGTGAAGCGCGTATCAACGGACGTGAGATCAACGTTACCAAGAAAGATAGTAACCGTTACACGACTTACATACCGGTTAACGATCCGAAGCTGCTTGATAACCTGCTGACTAAAAACGTTAAAGTTGTTGGCGAACCACCAGAAGAGCCAAGCCTGCTGGCTTCAATCTTCATTTCCTGGTTCCCGATGCTGTTGCTAATCGGCGTCTGGATCTTCTTCATGCGTCAGATGCAGGGCGGCGGTGGCAAAGGCGCCATGTCGTTCGGTAAGAGCAAAGCGCGCATGCTGACAGAAGATCAGATCAAAACCACGTTTGCTGACGTTGCTGGTTGCGACGAAGCGAAAGAAGAAGTGGCTGAGCTGGTTGAATATCTGCGTGAACCGAGCCGTTTCCAGAAACTGGGCGGTAAAATCCCGAAAGGCGTCCTGATGGTCGGTCCTCCGGGTACCGGTAAAACCCTGCTGGCGAAAGCCATCGCGGGTGAAGCGAAGGTTCCCTTCTTTACGATTTCCGGTTCTGATTTTGTTGAAATGTTCGTGGGTGTCGGTGCATCTCGTGTGCGTGACATGTTCGAACAGGCCAAGAAAGCAGCACCGTGCATCATCTTTATCGATGAAATCGATGCCGTAGGCCGCCAGCGTGGCGCGGGCCTGGGCGGCGGTCACGATGAACGTGAGCAGACCCTGAACCAGATGCTGGTTGAGATGGACGGCTTCGAAGGTAACGAAGGTATCATCGTTATTGCGGCAACTAACCGCCCGGACGTTCTGGACCCGGCGCTGCTGCGTCCTGGCCGTTTCGACCGTCAGGTTGTGGTTGGCCTGCCAGATGTTCGCGGTCGTGAGCAGATCCTGAAAGTTCACATGCGTCGCGTACCGCTGGCGCCGGATATCGATGCGGCAATCATTGCCCGCGGTACCCCAGGATTCTCCGGTGCAGACCTGGCGAACCTGGTGAACGAAGCGGCACTGTTCGCTGCTCGTGGCAACAAACGCGTTGTATCAATGGTTGAGTTCGAGAAAGCGAAAGACAAAATCATGATGGGTGCGGAACGTCGCTCCATGGTGATGACGGAAGCGCAGAAAGAGTCTACCGCGTACCACGAAGCAGGCCATGCGATTATCGGTCGCCTGGTACCGGAACACGATCCGGTACACAAAGTAACGATTATCCCGCGTGGCCGTGCGCTGGGTGTGACCTTCTTCCTGCCTGAGGGCGACGCGATCAGCGCCAGCCGTCTGAAACTGGAAAGCCAGATCTCTACGCTGTACGGCGGTCGTCTGGCGGAAGAGATCATCTACGGCGTAGAACACGTTTCTACCGGTGCGTCGAACGACATTAAAGTCGCGACTAACCTGGCACGCAACATGGTGACGCAGTGGGGCTTCTCTGAAAAACTGGGTCCATTGCTGTACGCGGAAGAAGAAGGCGAAGTGTTCCTGGGACGTTCTGTTGCGAAAGCAAAACATATGTCCGATGAAACCGCGCGCATTATCGATCAGGAAGTTAAATTGCTGATTGAACGTAACTATGACCGCGCGCGTCGTCTTTTGAACGATAACCTGGACATTCTGCACTCGATGAAAGATGCACTCATGAAATATGAGACCATTGATGCGCCGCAGATTGATGATCTGATGGCTCGTCGCGATGTGCGCCCGCCTGCGGGTTGGGATGAGTCCGGTACTTCTAACAACTCTGGCAACAATGGCACCCCGAGTGCGCCGCGTCCGACTGAAGAGCCGCGTACGCCGAACCCGGGCAACATGTCAGAGCAGTTAGGCGACAAATAAGTTCGCGTTGTTGATGACTGCGTTTTTATCGAAAACCCTGGGGCTTGCTCCGGGGTTTTTCTTATCTGCTTAACCCATTTCATACCAGGGATAACACCATGAAACTCTTTGCCCAGGGGACTTCGCTGGATCTCAGCCATCCTCACGTCATGGGGATTTTGAATGTCACGCCAGACTCTTTCTCAGATGGTGGAACGCACAACACGCTGATTGAGGCGGTGAAACATGCGAATCTGATGATTAATGCCGGAGCAACTATTATTGATATTGGCGGCGAATCAACGCGACCCGGCGCGGCCGATGTCAGTGTGGAAGAGGAACTGGAACGTGTGATCCCGGTCGTTGAAGCGATTGCTCAACGGTTTGAAGTCTGGATTTCAGTCGACACCTCTAAACCGGAAGTGATCCGTGAGTCTGCCCGCGTGGGGGCGCACATCATTAACGATATCCGTTCGCTGAGCGAACCTGGCGCGCTGGAAGCTGCGGCAGAAACTGGGCTACCGGTATCGCTAATGCATATGCAGGGCAACCCTAAAACGATGCAGGATGCGCCGAAGTACGATGACGTTTTTGCGGAGGTTAATCGCTACTTTGTCGAGCAGATCGCACGTTGCGAGCAGGCGGGCATCGCAAAAGATAAATTGTTGCTCGACCCGGGGTTCGGTTTCGGTAAAAATCTCTCTCATAATTATGCTTTACTGGCTCGCCTGTCAGAGTTTCATCATTTTGGACTACCGCTGTTTGTGGGGATGTCGCGAAAATCGATGATTGGTCAGCTGCTAAATGTGGGGCCGTCAGAGCGCCTTAGCGGCAGCCTGGCGTGTGCGGTAATTGCAGCCATGCAGGGCGCGCACATAGTTCGCGTCCACGATGTAAAAGAAACTGTTGAAGCGATGCGCGTGGTTGAGGCCACCCTGTCTGCGAAGGGAAATAAACGTTATGAGTAATCGCAAGTATTTTGGTACCGATGGGATCCGTGGTCGCGTAGGCGATGCGCCGATTACCCCTGATTTTGTACTTAAGCTGGGTTGGGCCGCAGGGAAGGTACTGGCGCGCCATGGCTCCCGTAAAATTATTATCGGTAAAGATACGCGTATTTCTGGCTACATGCTGGAGTCTGCGTTAGAGGCGGGCCTTGCGGCGGCAGGTTTATCCGCGTCCTTTACCGGGCCAATGCCTACCCCTGCGGTGGCTTATCTGACGCGCACTTTCCGTGCAGAAGCCGGGATTGTTATTTCTGCTTCACACAACCCATTCTACGACAACGGGATTAAATTCTTCTCCATCGACGGAACCAAGCTGCCAGATGCGGTTGAGGAAGCCATCGAAGCGGAGATGGAAAAAGAGATCACCTGTGTGGACTCTGCAGAGCTGGGAAAAGCCAGCCGTATCGTGGATGCTGCCGGGCGTTACATCGAATTCTGCAAAGGGACCTTCCCGAACGAATTGAGCCTCAATGAGCTCAAAATCGTGGTGGATTGCGCTAATGGCGCGACGTATCACATTGCTCCTAATGTATTACGTGAGCTGGGCGCGAATGTCATTACGATTGGTTGCGAGCCAAATGGCGTCAATATCAACGAAGAAGTGGGTGCCACTGACGTGCGGGCGCTGCAGGCGCGTGTGCTCGCGGAAAAAGCGGATATTGGTATTGCGCTGGATGGCGACGGCGATCGTGTAATCATGGTTGACCACGAAGGTAATAAAGTCGACGGCGATCAAATCATGTATATCATCGCCCGTGAAGGTTTGCGTCAGGGTCAGTTGCGCGGTGGCGCGGTGGGCACGCTGATGAGCAATATGGGTCTGGAGCTGGCGTTAAAACAGCTTGGCATTCCGTTTGCCCGTGCCAAAGTGGGTGACCGCTATGTGCTGGAGAAAATGCAGGAAAAAGGCTGGCGTATCGGTGCGGAAAACTCCGGTCATGTGATCCTGCTGGACAAAACAACCACCGGTGACGGTATTGTGGCCGGTCTGCAGGTTCTCGCCGCAATGGTACGTAATCATATGAGTCTGCACGATTTATGCAGCGGTATGAAAATGTTCCCGCAAATTCTGGTGAATGTACGCTACACCGCAGGTAGTGGCGATCCGCTGGAAAACGAAACGGTTAAGGCTGTCATGGCTGAAGTTGAAACCGCACTGGGCAACCGTGGCCGCGTGCTGCTGCGTAAGTCAGGTACTGAGCCGTTAATTCGTGTCATGGTTGAAGGCGAAGATGAAGCCCAGGTGACCGAATTCGCTCACCGTATCGCTGATGCGGTAAAAGCGGCCTAATACGGGTATTAAGTGACTAAAAAGGCGGCAGTTGCTGCCCTTTTAGTTGCAGAAAACGACAGTTTTGCTGTTTTTTTCCGCAGTTGATACAATGCGCTTAAATTGCCCTTGCGAAGGTCATTCGCTTTGGTTAGTATTCACACCCGCTTCAGTGGGAAACAGTAAATGGTCCCGCTTTATTGGTTGAAGCATTGGTACGCGGCAACTCCGCAAGGAACAGGTTGATTATGTACGAAGCTCTTTTAGGTATTTTCCTTGTCGTAGCAATTGTATTGGTTGGTTTGATCATGCTGCAGCAGGGTAAAGGCGCTGATATGGGTGCTTCCTTTGGAGCAGGCGCTTCCGGTACGCTGTTTGGTTCAAGTGGTTCTGGTAACTTCATGACCCGAATGACAGCGCTGTTTGGAACCTTGTTCTTCGTTATCAGTCTGGTGCTGGGTAACATCAACAGCAACAAAACCAATAAAGGAAGTGAGTGGGAAAATCTGAGTGCTCCAGCGAAAACTGAGCAAACTCAGCCAGCTGCTCCGGCTAAGCCGACCAGCGATATCCCACACTAATAGTAGTATCCGTGCTGAGGTGGTGGAATTGGTAGACACGCTACCTTGAGGTGGTAGTGCCCTAACGGGCTTGTGGGTTCGAGTCCCATCCTCAGTACCAATATTCCGAAAAAAAGACGCTGAAAAGCGTCTTTTTTTTCGTCTGTAGCGTAGGGCATAGGCCTAATCTGTTGACTTGTAGGTCGGATAAGGCGCTTGTGCCGCCATCCGACATTTAGCAGAGAGTGCAATGACTGATGGCGCTATGTTTATCAGGCCTGTCTCCCCAGCTTCACACCATAAAAAAGCCGCTTTCGCGGCTTTAATCTTCTCTCGAGAAAGCGATTACTTCGCTTTATTTTCCAGGTTCTCAACCTGCGGCAGACCCGTCGTAGAAGAGGCGGAAAGTAAGCCGGACTGCGCATACCCGAACAGCTTCTCGCGGGTATCCGTGATGTCCAGATTACGCATGGTCAACTGACCAATACGATCGTCAGGAGAGAACACGGAGTCGCCTTTTTCCATCGTCAGACGTTCTGGCTTATAGGTCAGGTTGTCGGAGACGGTATTCAGGATCGTGTAGTCGTTACCGCGACGCAGTTCCAGAGTCACTTCGCCGGTAATCTGGCTTGCCACCCAACGTTGCAGACCGTCACGCAGCATCAGTGCCTGGGAGTCGAACCAGCGACCCTGATACAGCAGGCGACCTAACTGGCGGCCATGTGCATGATACTGTTCAATGGTGTCTTCGTTGTGAATACCGGTCAGCAGACGCTCGTAAGCGATGTGCAGCAGCGCCATTCCTGGAGCTTCATAGATGCCGCGGCTTTTTGCTTCGATAATACGGTTTTCAATTTGATCGCTCATACCCAGACCATGACGACCACCGATACGGTTGGCTTCCAGCATCATCTCAACGTCGTCGCTGAAGGTTTTGCCGTTCAGGGCAACCGGATGGCCCTGTTCAAAACGTACGGTCACTTCTTCTGCCGGGATCTTCACGTTTTCATCCCAGAACTTCACACCCATAATCGGGTTAACGATCTTGACGCTGGAGTTAAGGAATTCCAGGTCTTTCGCTTCGTGAGTTGCGCCCAGCATGTTGGAGTCGGTGGAGTAGGCTTTCTCAACGGACATTTTGTAGTCGAAACCGCAGGCAATCATAAACTCAGACATCTCGTGGCGACCGCCCAGTTCATCAATGAAATCGGTATCCAGCCACGGTTTGTAGATCTGCAGTTCGGCATTGGTCAGCAAACCATAACGATAGAAACGCTCAATGTCGTTGCCTTTATAGGTGCTGCCGTCGCCCCAAATGTTGACGCCATCTTCTTTCATGGCGGCAACCAGCATGGTGCCGGTCACGGCGCGACCTAATGGCGTCGTGTTGAAATAGGTGAGCCCGCCGGTGGTGTTATGGAATGCACCGCACTGGATGGCAGCAATCCCTTCCGCAACTAATTGTTTACGGCAATCAACCAGGCGAGCGTTCTCTGCGCCATACTCCATTGCACGGCGAGGAATGGCGTCGTAGTCATCCTCATCCGGTTGACCCAAATTTGCAGTATATGCATATGGGACAGCCCCTTTTTGTCGCATCCACAGCAGCGCAGCACTGGTGTCCAGACCACCGGAAAAAGCGATACCAATACGTTGACCTGCCGGGAGATGCTTGAGAATCGTCGTCATAAAATAAAATCCTGCTTGATTGACTGATGAAGAGATCGGTTTTCTGTTCTCAGTGAATTTTTATGCAAAATAAATGAGTTTTCATTTAATCATCTTTTACGGGTGACAGGAAGAGCTTCGTGATAATTTCGTTAATAAATGCCTCAGATTGTATCTCTGCGTTGATCTGGCTTCGACACTACGGGGAGAACACGGCTATTCATTAATGTGCATATTATTAACCTGGTTGACATAATGCGCTCTGGATCACTATAATGTGCGCAGATTTTACGTCCCGTCCTCGGTACCAAATCCCAGCAGTATTTGCATTTTTTACCCAAAGCGAGTAAAATTTGCCACGTTTCAGGCGCGGGGTGGAGCAGCCTGGTAGCTCGTCGGGCTCATAACCCGAAGGTCGTCGGTTCAAATCCGGCCCCCGCAACCACTTTCCCTTAGAGTTCTTTTTCAAATATACTGTGAAGACTATGGCCTTCGTAGCTGGATTTGAAAAAAATTCTTTCGGAAGGTTCTCCAGACCGCAGTTGCGGTTATAGGGTTCAGTTATCTAAAGCCCCGATTTATCGGGGTTTTTTGTTATCTGACTACAGAATAACTGGGCTTTAGGCCCTTTTTTTATGTCTTGGGGGTGGGCTTGTCCACATTAGAGCAAAAATTAACAGAGATGATTACAGCGCCAGTTGAAGCCTTAGGTTACGAGCTGGTCGGCATCGAATTTATTCGCGGTCGCACATCCACACTGCGCATCTATATTGATAGTGAAGATGGCATCAATGTTGATGATTGTGCTGATGTGAGCCACCAGGTCAGTGCGGTAATGGACGTCGAAGATCCGATTACCGTGGCCTACAACCTGGAAGTTTCTTCTCCGGGCCTCGACCGTCCAATGTTCACTGCCGAACACTACGTACGTTTCCTGGGTGAAGAAGTTGCACTGGTGCTTCGTATGGCGGTACAAAACCGTCGTAAATGGCAGGGCGTTATCAAAGCGGTGGACGGTGAAATGATCACTGTCACAGTCGAAGGTAAAGATGAAGTGTTCGCGCTGAGTAATATCCAGAAGGCGAACCTGGTTCCCCACTTTTAACAGTCTGGATTGAGGTGAAAAGCCCGCGATGAACAAAGAAATTTTGGCCGTTGTTGAAGCCGTCTCCAACGAAAAAGCGCTGCCACGCGAGAAAATTTTTGAAGCGCTGGAAAGTGCGCTGGCTACAGCTACAAAGAAAAAATATGAGCAAGAGATTGACGTTCGCGTAGAGATCGATCGTAAAAGCGGTGATTTCGATACCTTCCGCCGTTGGGTTATTGTGGAAGAAGTCACTCAGCCGACGAAAGAAATTACGCTGGAAGCGGCACGTTATGAAGACGAAAGTCTGAACGTGGGCGGTTACGTTGAAGATCAAATTGAATCTGTCACTTTTGACCGTATCACTACCCAGACGGCAAAACAGGTTATCGTGCAGAAAGTACGTGAAGCCGAACGTGCGATGGTTGTTGATCAGTTCCGTGAACACGAAGGCGAGATCGTCACTGGTGTTGTGAAGAAAGTAAATCGTGACAACATTTCTCTGGATCTGGGCAGCAATGCTGAAGCCGTGATCCAGCGTGAAGACATGCTGCCGCGTGAAAACTTCCGTCCGGGTGACCGTATTCGTGGTGTTTTGTACTCCGTGCGCCCAGAAGCGCGCGGTGCGCAACTGTTTGTGACGCGTTCCAAACCGGAAATGCTGATTGAACTGTTCCGCATTGAAGTGCCAGAAATTGGCGAAGAAGTGATTGAAATTAAAGCGGCTGCTCGCGATCCAGGTTCTCGTGCGAAAATCGCCGTGAAAACCAACGATAAGCGTATCGATCCGGTCGGTGCTTGTGTGGGTATGCGCGGTGCGCGTGTTCAGGCGGTTTCTACCGAACTGGGCGGTGAGCGTATCGATATCGTCCTGTGGGATGATAATCCGGCACAGTTTGTGATCAACGCAATGGCGCCAGCAGACGTCGCTTCTATCGTGGTGGATGAAGATAAACACACTATGGATATCGCGGTTGAAGCCGGTAATTTGGCACAGGCGATTGGACGTAACGGTCAGAACGTCCGCCTGGCTTCACAACTGAGCGGTTGGGAGCTCAACGTGATGACCGTTGATGACCTGCAGGCTAAGCATCAGGCTGAAGCGCATGCAGCCATTGATACCTTCACCAAATATCTCGATATCGATGAAGATTTCGCGACTGTTCTGGTGGAAGAAGGTTTTGCTACGCTGGAAGAATTGGCTTATGTGCCAATGAAAGAACTGCTGGCAATTGACGGCCTCGATGAGCAGACCGTTGAAACGCTGCGCGAGCGTGCTAAAAACGCACTGACCACTCTGGCACTGGCCCAGGAAGAAAGCCTCGGTGATAACAAACCGGCTGACGATCTGCTGAATCTGGAAGGATTAGATCGCGAAATGGCGTTCAAACTGGCTGCCCGTGGTGTTTGTACGCTGGAAGATCTCGCTGAACAGGGCATTGATGATCTGGCTGATATCGAAGGGTTGACCGACGAAAAAGCCGGTGAGCTGATTATGGCTGCCCGTAATATTTGCTGGTTCGGCGACGAAGCGTAATAAACTGTAGCAGGAAGGAACAGTATGACAGATGTAACCGTAAAAACGCTGGCTGCAGAGATACAGACCTCCGTGGATCGCCTGGTACAGCAATTTGCTGATGCAGGTATCCCGAAGTCTGCTGATGACTCTGTGTCCGCACAAGAGAAACAGACCTTACTGGCGCATCTGAACCGTGAAAACGGTTCTACCCCAGATAAGTTGACATTGCAGCGCAAAACGCGCAGTACTCTCAATATTCCAGGTACCGGTGGAAAAAGCAAATCGGTACAAATCGAAGTCCGCAAGACACGCACCTTTGTAAAACGCGATCCGCAAGAGGCTGAACGCCTTGCCGCGGAAGAGCAGGCGCAGCGTGAAGCGGAAGAGCAAGCCCGTCGTGAAGCTGAAGAAACAGCCAAACGCGAGGCGCAACAAAAAGCTGAACGTGAGGCCGCAGAACAAGCTAAACGTGAAGCCGCTGAAAAAGCGAAACGTGAAGCTGCGGAAAAAGACAAAGTGAGCAATCAACAGACCGACGATATGACCAAAACCGCCCAGGCAGAAAAAGCCCGCCGTGAAAATGAAGCCGCTGAACTGAAGCGCAAAGCGGAAGAAGAAGCACGCCGTAAGCTTGAAGAAGAAGCTCGCCGAGTGGCTGAAGAAGCTCGCCGTATGGCTGAAGAAAATGCCGGTGTTTGGGCTGAACAAGAGAAAGTGGAAGAAGATAAGAGCGATTATCACGTCACCACTTCTCAGCACGCACGTCAGGCTGAAGACGAAAACGATCGTGAAGTCGAAGGCGGTCGCGGCCGTACTCGCACCACGAAAGCGGCACGTCCGGCTAAAAAAGGCAACAAACACGCTGAATCGAAAGCTGACCGTGAAGAAGCGCGTGCAGCGGTTCGTGGCGGTAAAGGCGGCAAGCAGCGTAAAGGTTCTTCTCTGCAGCAGGGCTTCCAGAAGCCAGCTCAGGCGGTTAACCGTGACGTTGTGATTGGCGAAACCATCACCGTTGGCGACTTAGCTAACAAGATGGCGGTTAAAGGCTCTCAGGTTATCAAAGCGATGATGAAACTGGGCGCAATGGCCACCATTAACCAGGTCATCGATCAGGAAACCGCACAGCTGGTTGCCGAAGAGATGGGCCACAAAGTTATCCTGCGTCGTGAAAACGAGCTGGAAGAAGCGGTAATGAGCGACCGTGACACTGGCGCAGCGGCTGAACCGCGTGCACCAGTTGTGACCATCATGGGTCACGTTGACCACGGTAAAACCTCTCTGCTGGACTACATTCGTTCAACGAAAGTGGCTTCTGGCGAAGCGGGCGGCATTACCCAGCACATCGGTGCGTACCACGTTGAAACCGACAACGGTATGATCACCTTCCTGGATACCCCGGGCCACGCCGCGTTCACCTCCATGCGTGCTCGTGGTGCGCAGGCAACGGATATCGTTGTTCTGGTTGTTGCAGCAGATGACGGCGTGATGCCGCAGACTATCGAAGCTATCCAGCATGCGAAAGCAGCGCAGGTACCGATGGTTGTTGCAGTGAACAAAATCGATAAGCCAGAAGCCGATATGGATCGTGTTAAGAACGAACTGTCTCAGTACGGTGTTATGCCGGAAGAGTGGGGCGGCGAATCCCAGTTCATCCCAGTTTCTGCGAAAGCGGGTACCGGTATTGATGACCTGCTGAACGCTATCCTGCTGCAGGCTGAAGTTCTGGAGCTGAAAGCGATTCGTAAAGGTATGGCGAGCGGTGCGGTAATTGAATCCTTCCTGGACAAAGGTCGTGGCCCAGTGGCTACCGTCCTGGTGCGTGAAGGTACCCTGAACAAGGGTGATATCGTGCTGTGTGGCTTCGAATATGGCCGTGTTCGTGCAATGCGTAACGAACTGGGTCAGGAAGTGCTGGAAGCGGGTCCGTCTATTCCGGTCGAAATCCTGGGTCTGTCCGGTGTTCCGGCTGCGGGTGACGAAGTTACCGTGGTTCGTGACGAGAAGAAAGCCCGTGAAGTTGCACTGTACCGTCAGGGCAAATTCCGTGAAGTTAAACTGGCTCGTCAGCAGAAATCCAAACTCGAGAACATGTTCGCTAACATGACCGAAGGCGAAGTTCACGAAGTGAACGTCGTTCTGAAAGCTGACGTTCAGGGTTCTGTGGAAGCGATCTCCGACTCCTTGCTGAAACTGTCTACTGACGAAGTTAAAGTGAAGATCATCGGTTCTGGCGTAGGTGGTATCACCGAAACCGACGCAACCCTGGCTGCGGCATCCAACGCGATTCTGGTCGGCTTCAACGTTCGTGCTGATGCCTCTGCACGTAAAGTGATTGAATCCGAAAGCCTGGATCTGCGCTACTACTCCGTCATCTATAACCTGATCGACGAAGTGAAAGCGGCGATGAGCGGCATGCTGTCTCCGGAACTGAAACAGCAGATCATCGGTCTGGCTGAAGTTCGTGATGTGTTTAAATCACCGAAATTTGGTGCGATCGCGGGCTGTATGGTTACCGAAGGTACGATTAAACGTCACAACCCAATCCGCGTACTGCGTGACAACGTGGTTATCTATGAAGGTGAGCTGGAATCCCTGCGCCGCTTCAAAGATGACGTTAACGAAGTCCGTAACGGCATGGAATGTGGTATCGGTGTTAAGAACTACAACGACGTTCGCGTTGGCGATATGATCGAAGTGTTCGAGATCATCGAGATCCAACGTACGATTGCTTAAGGTTTTCTGGGTTGTAGGCCGGATAGGGCATTTACGCCACATCCGGTAATGTGATGCCTGATGGCGCTACGCTTATCAGGCCTACGGTGAACAGCCCGAACCACCTGGAACTCATTTTAAAAAGGGGCTTTTGGCCCCTTTTTTGTCTTTTTTCTGGAGAATTTGTTATGGCGAAAGAATTTGGTCGCCCACAGCGCGTCGCTCAGGAGATGCAAAAAGAGATTGCTATCATCCTGCAGCGCGAAATTAAAGATCCTCGTCTGGGCATGATGACCACGGTTTCCGGTGTTGAAATGTCGCGTGATCTGGCCTATGCCAAAGTGTTTGTCACCTTCCTGAACGACAAAGATGAAGCCGCAGTAAACGCGGGCATCAAAGCGTTGCAGGAAGCTTCTGGCTTTATCCGCAGCCTGTTGGGGAAAGCGATGCGTTTACGTATCGTGCCGGAACTGACTTTCTTCTACGATAACTCGTTGGTAGAAGGGATGCGTATGTCAAACCTGGTGACTAACGTGGTGAAGCATGACGAAGAACGTCGTGTGAACCCGGACGACAGCAAGGAGGACTAATGAGTCGTCCTCGTCGTCGTGGTCGCGACATTCACGGTGTTCTGTTGCTGGACAAACCGCAGGGCATGTCCAGCAATGACGTGCTGCAAAAAGTAAAACGTCTTTACAACGCCAATCGCGCCGGTCATACCGGAGCATTGGATCCGCTGGCGACGGGTATGCTGCCGATTTGTCTCGGTGAAGCGACGAAGTTTTCCCAGTATCTGCTTGATTCGGATAAGCGTTATCGCGTTATTGCCCGGCTGGGACAGCGGACCGACACCTCGGATGCAGACGGTCAAATCGTACAGGAACGTCCCGTGACGTTTACCCCGGAACAACTGGCGACTGCGCTGGAAACGTTCAGAGGTGATATCGAGCAGATACCGTCGATGTATTCGGCGCTGAAATACCAGGGTAAAAAGCTGTACGAATATGCGCGCCAGGGTATTGAGGTTCCGCGGGAAGCCAGACCGATTACCGTCTATGAACTGCTCTTTATTCGTCACGAAGGTAACGAACTGGAACTGGAAGTTCACTGTTCTAAAGGCACCTATATTCGGACCATTATTGATGATCTGGGTGAGAAGCTGGGATGCGGCGCGCACGTGACTTTCCTGCGCCGTCTGGCTGTCAGTAAATACCCGGTTGATCGGATGGTCACCCTGGAGCATTTACGCGATCTCATCGAGCAGGCCGAGCAGCAGGGGATCCCAGCAGCCCAGTTGCTTGATCCGCTACTGATGCCCATGGACAGTCCGGCTTCGGACTACCCCATCGTTAATCTTCCTTTAACCTCGTCGGTTTACTTTAAAAATGGTAATCCGGTTCGTACGACAGGCGCGCCGCTGGAAGGGTTGGTTCGCGTGACGGAAGGCGATGACGGTAAGTTTATTGGAATGGGCGAAATGGATGATGAAGGCCGTGTAGCGCCTCGTCGTCTGGTCGTGGAGTATCCGGCGTAACTCTGCTCAGTCTTGCGATAACAAGGCGCTGCGAGTAGAATACTGCCGCTTAACACCGCGTAAATTTTTTAACAGTTCATGCGGTGTTTACCTGGGGTTGCTGAATTAGAGATTGGCACCCTTTCATTTTTTATTATTTTTGGAGTTCATCATGTCTCTAAGCGTTGAAGCTAAAGCTAAAATCGTTTCTGAGTTTGGTCGTGGTACTAACGACAGCGGTTCTACCGAAGTTCAGGTTGCTCTGCTGACTGCACAGATTAACCACCTGCAGGGTCACTTTGCAGAGCACAAAAAAGATCACCACAGCCGTCGTGGTCTGCTGCGTATGGTTTCTCAGCGTCGTAAACTGCTCGACTACCTGAAACGTAAAGATGTTGCACGCTACACCGCGCTGATCGAGCGTCTGGGTCTGCGTCGCTAATTCTTGCGAGTTTCAGAAAGAGGGGGCCTTCATGGCCCCTTTTTTCAAGCTGATGGCAGCAATTCACTGGAAACTAATGTATTGTTGCTAAGTATGATCTTCTGTTGCAGAGGTTCGCGCGGCTAATGAGAGGCTTGACCCGAAGACGGGTTAGGATTGT
Organism: Citrobacter sp. GW821-FHT02E08; assembly: GCF_059421685.1. Classification (NCBI taxonomy): domain Bacteria; kingdom Pseudomonadati; phylum Pseudomonadota; class Gammaproteobacteria; order Enterobacterales; family Enterobacteriaceae; genus Citrobacter; species Citrobacter sp. GW821-FHT02E08. Next base: position 110,530 of record NZ_JBWKVL010000001.1, read on the forward strand.
CATTAGTCGCGAGGATGCGCTGAAGATCGGGTATTAACGATGGCGCCGGTGGTGCTATCAAAAATTAGAGAAAGGATAGAATTTTGCTTAATCCGATCGTTCGTAAATTCCAGTACGGCCAACATACCGTAACGCTGGAAACCGGCATGATGGCGCGTCAGGCAACTGCCGCTGTGATGGTTAGCATGGATGACACTGCGGTATTCGTTACCGTTGTAGGTCAGAAGAAAGCGAAGCCAGGCCAGGACTTTTTCCCGCTGACCGTTAACTATCAGGAGCGTACCTACGCTGCTGGTCGTATCCCGGGCAGCTTCTTCCGTCGTGAAGGCCGTCCAAGCGAAGGCGAAACCCTGATTGCGCGTCTGATTGACCGCCCGGTTCGCCCGCTGTTCCCGGAAGGCTTCGTTAACGAAGTTCAGGTTATCGCGACCGTTGTGTCCGTAAACCCGCAGGTTAACCCGGATATCGTGGCAATGATCGGTGCTTCCGCAGCGCTGTCTCTGTCTGGTATCCCGTTCAACGGCCCAATCGGCTCTGCACGTGTTGGTTACATCAATGACCAGTATGTACTGAACCCGACTCAGGACGAGCTGAAAGAGAGCAAGCTGGATCTGGTGGTTGCCGGTACTGAAGCTGCTGTATTGATGGTTGAATCTGAAGCTGAATTGCTGAGCGAAGACGTCATGCTGGGTGCCGTTGTCTTCGGTCACGAGCAGCAGCAGACTGTTATTCAGGCTATCAACGATCTGGTTAAAGAAGCGGGTAAACCGCGTTGGGACTGGCAGCCGGAAGCGGTAAACGACGCACTGAATGCGCGCGTTGCAGCCCTGGCCGAATCCCGCCTGAGCGATGCTTACCGCATCACTGACAAGCAGGAACGTTATGCTCAGGTTGATGTGATCAAATCTGAAGTGATCGCGACGCTGGTTGCAGAAGACGAAACCCTGGACGCTAACGAACTGGGTGAAATCCTGCACGCAATCGAGAAAAACGTTGTTCGTAGCCGCGTACTGGCTGGCGAACCGCGTATCGACGGTCGTGAAAAAGACATGATCCGTGGCCTGGATGTGCGCACTGGCGTTCTGCCGCGTACCCACGGTTCCGCACTGTTCACCCGTGGTGAAACTCAGGCGCTGGTTACTGCTACGCTGGGTACAACGCGTGATGCTCAGAACCTCGATGAACTGATGGGCGAGCGTACTGACACTTTCCTGTTCCACTACAACTTCCCTCCGTACTGCGTAGGTGAAACGGGTATGGTCGGTTCTCCGAAACGTCGTGAAATCGGTCACGGTCGTCTGGCGAAGCGTGGCGTGTTGGCGGTTATGCCGGATATCGAGAAGTTCCCGTACACCGTTCGCGTAGTATCTGAAATCACTGAATCCAATGGCTCTTCTTCTATGGCCTCCGTGTGTGGTGCTTCTCTGGCGCTGATGGACGCAGGTGTGCCGATCAAAGCAGCTGTTGCGGGTATCGCAATGGGTCTGGTGAAAGAAGGCGATAACTTTGTTGTTCTGTCTGACATTCTGGGTGACGAAGATCACCTGGGCGACATGGACTTCAAAGTAGCGGGTTCCCGCGATGGTATCTCTGCACTGCAGATGGATATCAAAATCGAAGGTATCACCAAAGAGATCATGCAGGTTGCTCTGAACCAGGCTAAAGGTGCGCGTCTGCACATCCTGGGTGTGATGGAACAGGCGATCAACGCGCCGCGCGGCGATATTTCTCAGTTCGCTCCGCGTATCCATACCATTAAGATCAGCCCGGATAAGATCAAAGACGTTATCGGTAAAGGCGGTTCTGTTATCCGTGCCCTGACCGAAGAAACTGGCACCACTATCGAAATCGAAGATGACGGTACTGTTAAGATTGCGGCGACCGACGGTGAGAAAGCAAAATATGCTATCCGTCGCATCGAAGAAATTACGGCAGAAATTGAAGTGGGTCGCATCTACACTGGTAAAGTAACCCGTATCGTTGACTTTGGCGCATTCGTTGCCATCGGTGGCGGTAAAGAAGGTCTGGTTCACATTTCTCAGATCGCTGACAAGCGTGTAGAGAAAGTGACTGATTACCTGCAGATGGGTCAGGAAGTACCGGTGAAAGTTCTGGAAGTTGATCGCCAGGGCCGTGTACGTCTGAGCATTAAAGAAGCAACTGAGCAGTCTCAGCCAGCTGCTGCGCCGGAAGCACCGGCAGCAGAACAGGGCGAGTAAGGTTGCCATTTGCCCTCCGCCATTGCGGAGGGCCTCTGACCCGGCAGGACGCCTTGTTAGCAACCGGGGAACAGGACGTTCATTCAATCGTTGTCTTCGGGAGTGGGAAATGAAGCCTTTTTTGCGCTGGTGTTTCGTTGCGACAGCACTCACGCTGGCAGGATGCAGCAACTCTGCCTGGCGTAAGAGTGAAGTCCTCGCAGTGCCATTGCAACCGACTTTGCAGCAGGAAGTGATTCTGGCACGCATGGAACAAATTCTTGCCAGTCGGGCTTTAACCGATGACGAACGCGCACAGCTTTTATATGAGCGCGGAGTGTTGTATGATAGTCTCGGTCTGAGGGCATTAGCGCGAAATGATTTTTCACAAGCGCTGGCAATCCGACCAGATATGCCTGAAGTATTCAATTACTTAGGCATTTATTTAACGCAGGCAGGCAATTTTGATGCTGCCTATGAAGCGTTTGATTCTGTACTTGAGCTTGATCCAACTTACAACTACGCGCACTTAAATCGTGGTATCGCATTGTATTACGGCGGCCGCGACAAGTTAGCGCAAGATGATCTGCTGGCGTTTTATCAAGACGATCCCAATGATCCTTTCCGCAGTCTGTGGCTTTATCTCGCTGAGCAGAAGCTCGATGAGAAGCAGGCTAAAGAAGCGTTAAAGCAACGTTTCGAGAAATCGGATAAAGAGCAATGGGGATGGAACATTGTCGAGTTCTACCTGGGCAACATTAGCGAAGCAACGTTGATGGAAAGGCTCAAGGCAGACGCAACGGATAACACCTCGCTCGCTGAGCATCTCAGTGAAACCAACTTCTATTTAGGTAAGTACTACCTAAGTCTGGGGGATTTGGACAACGCTACGGCATTGTTCAAACTGGCGGTGGCTAACAACGTTCATAACTTTGTTGAGCACCGATACGCATTGTTGGAATTATCGCTCCTGGGCCAGGACCAAGATGACCTGGCAGAATCGGACCAGCAATAGCTGACGTACACATCAGCCCGTAATCTTTTTTGATTGCCATCACCTTCGCGGGTGAGGGCGTTGTTGTTCGTTAATACACCTACTTTGAGCCGGTTCACACTTTTCAATGAAAATTGCAGATCAATTTCATGATGAGTTATGTAGACTGGCCGCCATTAATTTTGAGGCACACGTACTACATGGCTGAATTCGAAACCACTTTTGCAGATCTGGGCCTGAAGGCTCCTATCCTTGAAGCCCTTACCGATCTGGGTTACGAAAAACCATCTCCAATCCAGGCAGAGTGCATTCCGCATCTGCTGGGCGGCCGCGATGTTCTGGGTATGGCCCAGACGGGTAGCGGCAAAACTGCAGCGTTCTCTTTACCGCTGCTCAACAATCTTGATCCTGAGCTGAAAGCACCTCAAATCCTGGTGCTGGCACCGACCCGCGAACTGGCGGTTCAGGTTGCTGAAGCCATGACGGATTTCTCTAAACACATGCGCGGCGTGAACGTGGTTGCCCTGTACGGCGGCCAGCGTTATGACGTGCAATTACGTGCCCTGCGTCAGGGGCCGCAGATCGTTGTCGGTACGCCGGGTCGTCTGCTGGATCACCTGAAGCGCGGTACGCTGGATCTCTCTAAACTGAGTGGTCTGGTGCTGGACGAAGCCGATGAAATGCTGCGTATGGGCTTCATCGAAGACGTTGAAACCATTATGGCGCAGATCCCGGAAGGTCATCAGACCGCTCTGTTCTCTGCCACCATGCCGGAAGCGATTCGTCGTATTACCCGCCGCTTTATGAAAGAGCCGCAGGAAGTGCGTATCCAGTCCAGCGTTACCACTCGCCCGGACATCAGCCAGAGCTACTGGACTGTCTGGGGTATGCGTAAAAATGAAGCGCTGGTGCGTTTCCTGGAAGCAGAAGATTTTGATGCGGCGATTATCTTCGTTCGTACCAAAAATGCGACCCTGGAAGTGGCTGAAGCGCTGGAGCGTAGCGGTTATAACAGCGCAGCGCTGAACGGCGACATGAACCAGGCGCTGCGTGAGCAGACTCTGGAGCGTCTGAAAGACGGTCGTCTGGATATCCTGATTGCAACTGACGTTGCGGCACGTGGTCTGGACGTTGAGCGTATCAGCCTCGTTGTGAACTACGACATCCCGATGGACTCCGAGTCTTACGTTCACCGTATCGGTCGTACCGGTCGTGCGGGTCGTGCTGGTCGTGCTCTGCTGTTCGTTGAGAACCGTGAGCGTCGTCTGCTGCGTAACATCGAACGCACCATGAAACTGACCATTCCGGAAGTGGAACTGCCTAACGCAGACCTGCTGGGCAAACGCCGTCTGGAGAAATTCGCCGCTAAAGTTCAGCAGCAGCTGGAAAGCAGCGATCTGGATCAATACCGCGCGCTGCTGGCTAAAATCCAGCCGACGGTAGAAGGTGAAGAGCTGGATCTTGAAACCCTGGCTGCGGCACTGCTGAAAATGGCACAGGGCGAACGTACTTTGATCGTTCCGGCAGACGCGCCAATGCGTCCTAAGCGTGAGTTCCGTGACCGTGATGAACGTGCTCCGCGTGGCGATCGTAACGATCGTGGTCCGCGTGGCGACCGTCCAGAACGTGGTGGTGAAGACCGTCCGCGTCGTGAACGTCGTGACGTTGGCGACATGCAACTGTACCGCATTGAAGTAGGCCGTGATGACGGTGTTGAAGTACGTCATATCGTTGGCGCGATCGCTAACGAAGGTGACATCAGCAGCCGTTACATCGGTAACATCAAGCTGTTTGCTTCCCACTCAACCATCGAACTGCCGAAAGGTATGCCGGGCGACGTGCTGCAGCACTTTACCCGTACCCGCATCCTGAACAAGCCGATGAACATGCAACTGGTTGGCGATGCAGTTCCGCATACCGGTGGCGAGCGTCGTGGTGGCGGCGGTGGTCGTTTCAGCGGCGAGCGTCGTGAAGGCGGTCGTAGCGAAGGCGGTCGTGGTTTCAGCGGTGAGCGCCGTGAAGGTGGCCGTGGTGACGGTCGTCGTTTCAGCGGTGAGCGTCGTGAAGGCCGTGCGCCGCGTCGCGATGATTCCACTGGTCGTCGTCGTTTCGGTGGTGACGCGTAATTTACGCTGATCAACGCACCCGTACTGTAAAGTAAAATATACAGCCCCGATATTTATCATCGGGGCTTTTTTTATTTCCTTTGTACTCATGTACTGGTACAGTGCAACACAATAAAATGCAGTTGCAATATTATTCACTGGAGAGATGGCTGAATGGCAACACTAACCACCACCCAAACGTCCCCTTCGCTGCTTGGCGGCGTCGTGATTATTGGCGGTACCATTATTGGCGCAGGGATGTTTTCCCTGCCGGTGGTGATGGCGGGTAGCTGGTTCTTTTGGTCAATGGCGGCGCTGATCTTTACCTGGTTTTGTATGCTGCACTCGGGGCTGATGATCCTGGAAGCTAACCTCAACTACCGGATTGGTTCGAGCTTTGACACCATCACCAAAGACCTGCTGGGTAAAAGCTGGAACGTGGTCAACGGCATTTCCATCGCCTTTGTGCTGTACATCCTGACCTATGCCTACATCTCTGCGAGTGGTTCGATTCTGCACCACACCTTTGCCGAAATGTCATTGAACGTTCCGGCGCGGGCGGCAGGTTTGGCGTTTGCGCTGTTGGTGGCGTTTGTGGTGTGGATGAGTACCAAAGCTGTCAGCCGGATGACGGCGATCGTGCTGGGCGCGAAGGTCATTACATTCTTCCTGACCTTCGGGAGTCTGTTGGGGCACGTGACGCCAACAACCCTGTTTAACGTGACTGAAAGCCACGCATCGTATACGCCTTATCTGTTGATGACCCTGCCGTTCTGTCTGGCCTCGTTTGGTTATCACGGTAATGTACCGAGCCTGATGAAGTATTACGGCAAAGATCCGCGTACTATCGTTAAGTGCCTGGTCTACGGAACGCTACTGGCGCTGGTGTTGTACGCCGTTTGGTTGCTGGGGACGATGGGCAATATTCCACGCCCGGAATTTATCGGCATCGCACAGAAGGGCGGCAATATTGATGTGTTGGTGCAGGCGCTTAGCGGCGTACTGAATAGCCGTAGCCTGGATCTGCTGCTGGTGGTGTTCTCTAACTTTGCGGTCGCGAGCTCTTTCCTCGGCGTCACTCTGGGACTGTTTGACTATCTGGCGGATCTATTTGGTTTTGATGATTCTGCATCGGGCCGCTTTAAAACGGCATTGCTGACCTTTGTTCCGCCAATTATTGGTGGCCTGCTGTGGCCGAACGGTTTCCTGTACGCTATCGGCTATGCAGGACTGGCGGCGACCATCTGGGCGGCAATTGTACCGGCACTGCTGGCACGTGCGTCACGTAAGCGCTTTGGCAGCCCGAAGTTCCGCGTCTGGGGTGGCAAGCCGATGATTGCGCTGATTCTGGTATTTGGTGTCGGTAACGCGCTGGTGCATATTCTGTCGAGCTTTAATCTGTTGCCAGTGTATCAGTAAAACCGTTTGCCGGATGGCGGCTACGCCTTATCCGGCCTACAGATCTCGTAGGCCCGGTAAGGCGTAGCCGCCACCGGGCAAAAGTTACCCCAACAGTTCCTCTTTCACATCCATCGCCAGCCCAAACGAGTGCAGCCGTGCCTGGTGATCGAAGATCTGCCCGTTGACCATGATCTCATCCGCCTGGGTTTCACGCAGGATGGATTCCAGACTGTGACGCACTTTCGCTTTATCCCCCACCAACGACATGCTCAGCGCCTGCTGCACACCATACTGCTCAGACGCAGACCATAACTGATGCATATTCTCTACCGGCGGCGGCAGTTGCCCTGTCTCGCCACGGCGTAATTTTACGAACGCCTGCTGCATCGAGGTAAACAAGAATTCGGCATCCCGGTTGCTGTCGGCGGCGATAATGTTGATGCACACCATGGCATAGGGCTTCTTAAGGCGTTCAGACGGCTTAAACTGGGTGCGGTAGAGATGCAGCGCCTGGAACAGCATATCTGGCGCGAAATGAGAGGCAAACGCAAACGGCAGACCGAGTTGTGCGGCCAACTGAGCACCATACAGGCTGGAGCCGAGCAGCCACACCGGGATTTTTTCGCCGTAACCGGGGACCGGGCGTACTTGCGGATTAGGATCGCGGGCGTCGAACCAGTCGACCAGTTCGGTCACGTCGCGCGGGAAGTTATCGATATCGCTGCTCATATGACGACGCAGCGCGCGCATTGTCGGCTGATCGCTGCCCGGCGCGCGACCTAATCCTAAGTCGATACGCCCCGGATAAAGCGTGTTCAGCGTACCGAACTGCTCGGCAATCACCAGCGGGGAATGGTTTGGCAACATGACGCCGCCGGATCCCAGGTGCAGGGTGGCCGTATTCGCCGCCAGATAGCCAATCAGCACCGACGTTGCCGCACTGGCAATACCGGTCATGTTGTGATGTTCTGCCAGCCAGTAGCGATGATAGCCACGCTTTTCTGCCAGCCGGGCGAGATCCAGTGAGTGCGAGAAAGCTTCTTTGGCGCAGGAGCCTTCGGGGATCGGTGCCAGGTCCAGCACCGAAAAGGGAATAGTGTTGTCTGTCATAACGGCTCACTTTGTCGACGGTGAATCATTTAATACTGCATTAAAATTTGATTATCGTTGTTAACAAAGTGAGCTTTTTTACGCCTGTAACTCCAGACCGGCGAGACGCTTCCAGTAACCGTTGCAGTCGCTGTTAGCCGTCAGAGGCAGCGGCGATAAACCATTTTCGTTGGCACGGAAGGCGTCGAGCATGGAGAGCGTCTCTGCGCCCAGCGGCGACAAGCGTACGATATCGACCAACCCTTGCATGGAGTTCAGTTCATTGCCAAGGTTGTAGACGTACCCACTCATCGTCTGAATCCCGTTCAACACGAACACCTGCTGATTCTCCTGAGACAGCACATTGCGACCATTCGGATAGTGGATACAGCAGGTTTCACACTCATCCTTCGGGCGGTCTTCCGAACGGGCGGTAAAGCAGCGGGCTGAATAGGCCAGTGGCAGATGACCGTAGCTCAACACTTCCACTTCAAACTGCTGACGAATGCCCAGTTCATCACACTGGTTAAGCAGATTCACCAGCCAGTCGCGTGAAAGCTCTACTGGCATACACCAACGCACCATTCCCTGTTTGAGCAGCAAGCGCAGCGTCACGGCGTTGTAGCAGTTGAGCGCATGCCCGGCGACAAACGGCAGTTTGCGCTCAGCGCACATGTTCACGACACCGAGATCGCTGGCTTCCAGCAGGAAGTCGCCATTTTCAACATAACGTTTCAGTTCGCCCAGTTCAGACGATGCCTGAACCAGCGCCAGCGTTGAAAGCACAATCTGCTTGCCGCTTCCGGCGAGCGATTTCGCCATATCCAGCCAGTCACCGACTTTGGTTGCGCGGCGCTTACTACAGACCGCCTCACCGAGATAAATCACGTCGGCATTGCTGGTGACGGCTTGCTGGTAAAACGCTTCCAGTGTCTCTTTCGGCCAGTAGTACAGCACCGGCCCTAATGAATATTTCATTGCTTTTCTCACTGCCATTTACGGTGATATGCGCCAAGCGTTGTTTGCGTGCCTTCGGACATCGAACCGAGTGTTTCCATCCAGGCGCGTTGCGGGACAAAGTTTTGTGGGTCAGCTTTACAGCGATCGATCGCCTGACGCCACACTTTCGCCACCTGGCTAACGTAGGCTGGGCTACGCTGGCGGCCTTCGATTTTCACGGAGGCGATATTGGCGGCCAGCAGTTCCGGCAACAACTCTAACGTGTTGAGACTGGTCGGTTCTTCCAGCGCATGATAGCGCTCGCCATCCACCAGATAGCGGCCTTTGCACAGTGTTGGGTAACCGGCATTCTCACCGTCCTGATAGCGGTCAATCAGCACTTCATTCAGGCGGGATTCCAGGCCCTGCGGTGTTTGCTGCCAGCGTACAAATCGGGCAGGGGAACACGCGCCTACCGTATTGGGCGACTCTCCTGTCAAATAAGAAGAGAGATAGCAACGACCTTCCGCCATGATGCACAGGCTGCCGAAAGCAAACACTTCCAGTGGTACGGGCGTTGAGCGCGCAAGCTGTTTGACCTGATGAATCGACAGTACGCGTGGGAGTACAACACGTGCGACGTCGAAATTGCGATGATAAAAGTTCACCGCTTCCTCATTGGTCGCAGATGCCTGAACAGAGACATGGCGCTCAATATGGGGGTAACGTTCTGCGGCATACTCAAGCATGGCAAGGTCGGCCAGAATCAGCGCATCCGCACCGAGTTGTGCCGCCATATCCACAGCGCGCTGCCAGCGGGCGTAACCGTCCGGGTGTGCAAACGTGTTAATCGCGATGTGCAGCTTACGGCGATGTTGATGGACAAAACTCACCGCTTCCTGCAATTTTTTCTCGGTAAAGTTAAGGCCGGCGAAGTGGCGGGCGTTGGTGTCATCTTTCAGCCCGATATAAACGGCATCAGCGCCGTTCTCAATGGCCGCCTTAAGCGCCGGGAGATTTCCGGCAGGGCAGAGCAGCTCCATAATTTATCCTGAAGGTTGCGCCGCCTGGGACGCATAATTGTTAACGAACAGGGATTTTAGTTAACCTTGCTGCGACAATTTTTGATTTAAGGCAGTTAAAGTCGTATTGGTAACACCAATAACGGGGTAGCAATTTCACACGTAATTGTTGATTTACGCCGCTACGTTGTTTATCTGATATGGCAAAATAGCAGGATTAATGAAACAGGGAGTAAAGCTCGTGTTGGAAAAACTGCGTTCACGCTTAGTACATGTTGGTCCTTCTCTGATGAGTGTACCGGTTAAACTGACGCCCTTTGCGTTAAAGCGCCAGGTTCTGGAACAGGTCCTGAGCTGGCAATTCCGCCAGGCGCTGGCAGATGGGGAGCTGGAGTTCCTCGAAGGCCGTTGGTTAAGTATTCATGTTCGTGATATTGATCTCAGATGGTATACCTCTGTTGAGAATGGCAAACTTATCGTTAGCCAGAATGCCGAGGCCGACGTGAGTTTTAGTGCCGACGCCAGTGATTTGTTGATGATCGCGGCACGTAAACAGGATCCGGATACGCTTTTCTTTCAGCGCCGCCTGGTGATCGAAGGTGATACCGAGTTAGGGCTGTATGTGAAAAACCTGATGGATGCAATCGAACTGGAGCAGATGCCAAAAGCGTTACGCGTTATGCTGATGCAACTGGCAGATTTTGTTGAGGCGGGCATGAAACACTCGCCGGAAACCAAACAGACATCGGTAGGTGAACCATGCTGATTCGAGTAGAAATTCCCATTGATGCCCCTGGTATTGATGCCCTGTTACGCCGCTCGTTCGAAAGCGATGCGGAAGCGAAACTGGTCCATGACCTGCGTGAAGATGGTTTTCTGACGCTGGGCCTGGTTGCCACTGACGATGAAGGTCAAGTGATTGGTTACGTTGCATTCAGTCCTGTCGATGTGCAGGGCGAGGATCTGCAATGGGTAGGGATGGCGCCGTTGGCGGTGGATGAAAACTACCGTGGACAAGGGCTGGCCCGTCAACTGGTCTACGAAGGACTGGATTCGCTTAATGAGTTCGGCTATGCCGCCGTCGTTACATTAGGCGATGCGGCATTATACAGCCGCTTCGGCTTCGAACTGGCCGCGCATTACGATCTGCATTGCCGCTGGCCGGGAACAGAAAGCGCCTTCCAGGTGCACCGACTGGCAGAAGACGCGCTAAACGGCGTCACCGGTCTGGTGGAATACCACGACCATTTCAATCGTTTTTAAGCGATGGGGTTTGCAGGCTGGCTAACAACGCCTCAAACCCTTCCCCTTTCGCCACCAGACGCTCTTTCTGGGGCTTTGTCAGCTGCTTGACCCGATATTCCATGCGCAGAGCGAGAGAGCGATCGCCGACCTGTTTCGCAAAAACTAGCGTTAATTCCCCTTTCCCCCGTAACGCTTTCGCCCCTTTTCCACTTTGATGCTGTCGGTAACGGCGATCCACATCGGTGGTGATCCCGGTGTAGAGAGCGTTGTCTGCGGTGCGGATGAGATAAAGATACCAGGGTGTCATTGAATGATCATATGTTAATGTTCAGGCGCTCAGTATAAGAGAGAACAGAGATGGAAACACTGACTGCTATATCGCGCTGGTTGGCGAAACAACACGTTGTGACCTGGTGTGTACACCATGAAGGCGAACTGTGGTGCGCCAATGCCTTTTACCTGTTTGATGCTCAGAAGATGGCATTTTATGTGCTGACGGAAGAGAAAACCCGCCACGCCCGGATGTCCGGACCACAAGCACCCGTCGCCGGGACGGTGAATGGTCAGCCTAAAACCGTCGCCCTGATCCGTGGCGTACAATTTAAAGGGGAAATCCGGCGTCTTGACGGTGAGGAAAGTGACTCCGCGCGCAGGCTCTACAACCGCCGCTTCCCCGTTGCCAGAGTACTGCCTGCACCGGTTTGGGAAATTCGCCTGGATGAAATCAAGTTCACCGACAACACAATGGGTTTTGGCAAAAAAATGCACTGGTTACGTGAGCAAGCCGGTGTTCTATAGTTAGAAGGCGTATTGATGCCAGAAACCAGGAGATGCGATGAGCCAGGTGTTAATCACGGGAGCGACAGGGCTGGTGGGCGGCCATCTACTGCGAATGTTGCTGAACGAACCGAAGATCCATTCAATCGCCGCGCCTACACGTCGTCCTCTCCCGGATACGCCAGGTATCTATAACCCGCACGACCCACAACTCACCGATGCGCTGGCGCAGGTCACCGATCCGATTGATATCGTCTTTTGCTGTCTGGGAACGACCCGGCGCGAGGCGGGAAGTAAAGAAGCGTTTATCCATGCAGACTATACGCTGGTGGTGGACACCGCTCTGACGGGGAAACGTCTGGGGGCGCAACATATGTTGGTGGTGAGCGCGATAGGGGCCAATGCCCATTCGCCTTTTTTCTACAATCGGGTAAAGGGCGAGATGGAAGAGGCGCTGATGGCGCAAAACTGGCCAAGATTAACCATTGTGCGTCCGTCCATGCTGCTCGGCGAGAGATCGAAGCAACGCATGAATGAAACGATCTTTGCACCGTTGTTTCGGCTGCTGCCAGGGAACTGGAAATCGATTGAAGCGCGTGATGTGGCAAGCGTGATGCTGGCACAAGCCCTGTCACCGGACCATGAAGGGGTGACTATTCTGAGCTCTTCACAGCTTCGTGAAAGAGCGGCGTGGAAGGTGTCGTGAACATGCCCGGTGAAGCGTCACCGGGCAATGGATGACGGCTACTTAATAAAAGTAAAGGCGGTAGTGACGCGTTTCACACCGCTGACGCGACTGGCCATATCCGCCGCCGCTTTTGCTTCGCGGTCAGTCACCAGACCCATCAGGAAGACTTCTCCATTTTCGGTGGTCACTTTCACGTTAGACGATTTTACCTGGTCGCTGGTGAGCAACTGGGAGCGTACTTTCGTCGTAATCCAGGTGTCGTTAGAAGCTTCACTCAGGCTAATGGGCTGACCCTGGCGGACTTCGTTAAACACCTCAGTCGTTCCTTCCACACCCATCGCAATTTGTTTTGCTCGTGAGGAAAGCTCAGCATTCGGCGTCTGGCCGACGAGCAGAACTTTACCCTGATACGCTGTTACGTTGATGCGTGCTTCTTTCTTGATTTGTGCGTCTTTAGACAGCGCACTGCTCACGCGTAACTCCAGGGTACTGTCGTCTACCTGGGTCCCTACGCTACGTGGGTCAGTGACGGCTTTTGTGCCAACGGCTGCAGTACCGACAACGGCAGCAGCGACGCAACCTTGCAACAGCAACGCAGAAATAAGGACTGCGAGCGGCGAAAGTGCCTTCATGTGTACTCCTTAATCATCCTGGTGAGGGAAAAGCGTGTTATCGATCAGATCGCACAAGCAGTTTACCGTCAGCATATGCATTTCCTGAATGCGCGCGCTATGGTGTGAAGGGATACGAATCTCAACATCCTGCGGCCCTAACAATCCGGCCAGTTCGCCCCCGTCATAACCGGTTAGCGCCACAATAGTCATGTCACGAGTGACGGCAGCTTCTACGGCTTTTACGATATCGCGGCTATTGCCACGCGTTGAAATTGCCAACAGGACATCTCCCGCGTGTCCCAGCGCGCGGACCTGTTTGGCATAGATTTCATCATGCAGACGATCGTTAGCAATCGCTGTTAAGACCACATTATCGGTATTAAGTGCAATGGCAGGTAAACTGGGCCGTTCTGTTTCAAAACGGTTGATCATGTTGGCAGCAAAATGCTGTGCGTTGGCAGCGGAGGTACCATTACCACAACAGAGAATTTTGTTGCCATTGAGCAGGGAGTGAACCAGCGTCATGGCGGCACGGGAGATAGCATCCGGGAGCGCTTCTGCCGCAGCAATTTGAGTTTGAATGCTTTCTGTAAAGCAAACTTTGATTCTTTCTAGCACGCTAATCCTTAAATCTTCAATTACGAGCGATCGTTAAACGCATCCTGAATCCACTCAACATCATTTCCGGTGAAGGCTAACACATCGAACCGGCAATCCACAGTATCAAAACTTCCGTTATGGCGCGCGAGCCACACGCGGGCGGTCTGTAATAATTTGTGTTGTTTGCTCCGGGTCACACTGGCTGCCGCTCCACCGAACAAGGCGGAGCGACGGTATCGGACTTCAACAAAAACCGTGGTATTGCCTTCACGCATGATCAGATCGATTTCGCCACCGCGCTCATGCACGTTGGCGGCAATAAAATGCAGTCCTTTGCGCTCCAGCCATCGACGCGCGGCGGCTTCCCACGCGTCTCCGGTCTGTTTATGCGTTAACTGGCGGGAACAACCTGTCCTTGCTGGTATTTGAGCCATGATAACTTCCTGTTAATCACACAATCCGACGTGGCAGTTAATGTGCCGGTATTTCCGTTAAGCTCAAAACCTAGCATCTGGCGCATTTGCGAGAAATTGTTCGCCAGAGACCAGGCGTCAACGCCCATGGCATACATACGGGCGAGAGAGTAGTCATTACCCACAGCGCTGAGCGCTTGCTGCATCAACGGGGCATTATTGCCCGCCAGCATGGGGATTTCACTGTATTGCAGACCTTCCATTTCCAGACGGAAGTCTGGGCCTGCGGTCCCTTGCGCGCTGCGTGAGCTGGCGTACAGTGTCGCACCGCTCTGGCTACCGTTACGCATGGCGATCATCGGCTTAATAAAGGCGATTTCTTCAGGTGTTGCCAGAATATAGACTGCATCCACTCGACCACCGCTGCCTGTGATTTGCGCGTCTGTCGGCGGGGCTGGAATCGTCAGATCGCCAATCGTAACGCCAGGTTGTGACGCGGATCCGGTGGTGACAGGGCTTCCGCTCAGCGCGATACCTGCACCGCCGTTGACGCCCATTCGCAGCTCAGCGGTTGAGCCAAACTTCTGCTGCAACACGGTACTGCCGCCCAATTTCTGCCACTCCTGAGCAAACGCGTTTGTCACGCGATCGCCCAGCCCGCTACGCGGAACCAGCAACAGGGGCGCTTGTTTCCCCTGTTCGCGAATGTGGCGTGCCGCATCGCGAGCTTCATCTTCCGGCGAAAGGGCAAAGTAACAAATATTGGCGTGGTTCTGTACCGCTTCTGGCTGATTCAGCGCCAGCACATTCAGCGGCGTGTTGCTCTTCATCAGCTCTTCGACGTTATTTTTCAACAGCGGACCGACAACAATGCTGGCGCCATCTTGCTGAACCTGGGCCAGAACCTGGCTCAGTGGTTGGGAACTGGTGTCATAGACTTTCAGTTCCGCCGAAGGGTTCGCTGGGGTGCTTGCCGTTACCGGTTGAGCAGGTGCGGCTTGCACCGCGCTAACCGGCGCGTCGGGTTGCGTCTGTTGTTCGTTCGTCAGGTCGCTGACGGAGGCCTGAGAAGGGCTGGCAACACCGTCGGTGACTTGCGGTTGACTCTCTGCTACGACAGGTTCCGCTGCGGGGGCGGGTGTTGCTGTCGGTTGCGAGGCTACCGGCTGAGTCCCCATATTTTTTGCCGCTTCAAAGCCTTTCTGGATAGTGCGACCAAAGACGGCAGCCTGGCCATTCAACGGCAGCAGAAGGGCGATTTTACTGGTGGAGGCGGGTTTAAAACTCTGAACGTTAGTCAGCTGTGTTGGCAACATTTTCGCCCCCGGGTTTTGCGGGTAGCGTTTTTGCCAGTCAACAATGCCAGCCTTCATCATGTTCGGATCGTTACGGTTATCAAACCAGACACGCTGCAGATCCAGCCATCCTTGCAGGACATTTTCATCCGCGTTGATGACCAGCGCCTGAGCTTGCTCCTGCGTCATGGACGAAAGCGCTTGCCAGGTAGCATCGATATTCTTCTGCTTGTCTTTAGCGGCCAGTAACGGCTCCTGAGCGATTAAGGCACGCAGCAAAGAGAGGGAAGGCTGTCCCTGGCTGGCATCAATTTGCGCCTGCCAGTAACGCGCCTGTTGATTTTGATCGAAATCAGCAGGGGTCAGCTTATCCAGCAACGCCTGCGCGCCAGCCACATCTTTTTGTGCCAGCTTGATTTCCACCGCCAGCAGAGACTGTTCACGGCGTTGATTATCGTTCAGATTTTGCGGCAACTGGTTAAACAATTCGACCGCCTGCTGACTTTTACCTTCCTTCAGCAGTGCACGAATGGCGAGTAATTGCCAGTTGGTCTTGCTATCATCTGAACTTTGCTGCATCTGTTGCAGATAAAAGCCGGAATCAGCCTGTGCAGTGCCCTGCATATGGGCTGCACTCTGATCGGGCGCCTGGGTGCCACAACCGGCGAACATCAAGGCTGCCAGGATAACAGGCAGACAGCGCGCGGCTTTCAAACGACAAAATGTTGAGGGTACCATACTGTATCCAGTGATATTTTTTACGCAATGCTCAATATTAAATCGGCAATACGGACGACACAATGAAACAACACGAATCGGCGGATAATTCTCAAGGCCAGCTCTTTATTGTACCTACTCCTATCGGGAATTTGGCTGATATTACCCAACGAGCGCTCGAAGTTTTGCAAGCCGTTGATTTAATTGCTGCTGAAGATACTCGCCACACGGGTTTATTGTTACAACACTTTGCGATTAACGCTCGCCTGTTTGCGCTGCATGACCATAACGAGCAGCAAAAGGCCGAAACGCTGGTGGCGAAACTCAAAGAAGGGCAGAACATTGCGCTGGTTTCCGATGCGGGAACACCGCTCATCAATGATCCTGGCTACCACCTGGTGCGTACCTGCCGCGAAGCAGGGATCCGCGTGGTGCCTTTACCGGGGCCGTGCGCCGCGATTGCGGCCTTAAGTGCGGCCGGACTGCCGTCGGACCGTTTTTGCTACGAAGGATTTCTGCCAGCAAAATCCAAAGGGCGTCGCGATGCGATGAAAGCTATCGAAGCAGAACCGCGTACGCTGATTTTCTATGAATCCACCCACCGTTTATTAGACAGCCTGGAAGATATGGTCACCGTGTGGGGGGAGTCCCGCTATGTGGTACTGGCCCGTGAGCTGACAAAAACCTGGGAAACGATTCACGGCGCGCCGGTGGGTGAATTGCTTGCGTGGGTTAAAGAGGACGAAAACCGTCGCAAAGGTGAGATGGTCCTGATTGTCGAAGGGCATAAGGCGCAGGACGACGATCTTCCCGCCGATGCGCTACGCACGTTGGCATTATTACAGGCGGAACTGCCGTTGAAAAAGGCCGCTGCGTTGGCCGCCGAAATTCACGGCGTGAAAAAGAATGCGCTGTATAAGTATGCGCTGGAGCAGCAGGGATAAGACATTAACCCGGGATCCATTCGGATCACAGTTCATTCTTCACCAGTATTGCCTGAAGATTATTGTGCAGCCGGTTTAGTTTCACGGTGAGTTTTGGTTTTCGTTTTTTAAGATAAACAGTACTGCCCCCAAGGGGACAGTACTGTTGTTCGTGGATCAGTAATGCTTCAACATTCTGTCTATTGACTGTTCCAGCCAGTAACGTTGGGTGCCGAAGTTAATGCGCAAGTAGTTTTCACCGTCTTGTACATAATGGCTGCCATCCTCAATTACCACTCCCGCCTGCCGGGCAAAATGCTGAGTTAATTGCGTCGCGCTGCGTTTATCGGCACTGACATCTATCCACGCCAGATATGAAGATTCTGGATTCATCATTTTCCAGTCAGGGAAATGTGATCTGATGGAATCCGTCAGATATAACGCGTTGCTGCGTAGATAGCCATTTAACGCATCCAGCCACGGAAGTCCCTGTTGATAGGCGAAAATAATTCCCCAGACGCCAAAGATATTTGGAGAGGTAATCGAGTTTTTCTCCAACTGCTGGCGAAAACGCTGCCGGAGTGTTGCATCCGGAATCATGGAGTAAGAGGTTTTCAACCCACCTAAGTTAAAGGCTTTGTTAGGTGACGTGAGGACAATCAGGTTATCTGGCGCTGCGCACCCCGATGTCAGGCAACTGACAAACTCTCCGTCAAGAATATGCTCAGCATGCACTTCATCGACAACCAGTATCACACCGTAGCGTTTACACAGTTCTGAAACCTGACGAATTTCAGCGGCGCGCCATATCCGCCCTGACGGGTTATGCGGAGAGCAGAAGAACCACAGTTTCGGGTGATAGGTTTTAAGCTGGCTTTCAATGAGATCAAAATCCAACTGATAGCGATTGTCCTCTACACGAAGTGGATTAGCGAGAACGCGTACATCCTGTCGCTGCGCTGCCATTGCAAACGGATCGTAGACTGGCGTATTCATCATTACGTAATCACCAGGCTGGCAAAACGCCTGAACCGTGTAGTGCAATGTAGAAACGGTACCGTAGGTTAATGTTATCCACGATTTCTCAACACTGACGTGATGACGTTGCCTCTGGAAATTAATGACGGCATCGTAAAATTCATCAAAGCACCATGTGTATCCAAAGGTCCCGTGCTCGACTATTCGCTGGAAACCCTCAATAACCTCAGGCGGTGAAGTGAAATCCATGTCGGCAATCCACAGTGGAATAAAGTCCGCAGGGATCTCCCCAAAGCGAGAACAGACAAAAGCGTGATCCCATTTCCGGCATTTATCGCTTTTTCGTTCAATGATTTTATCAAAATCAAACACAGCAACCCCCTGTTAGATTAACGCTTCAATGCCTGTTTTTACGCTCTGGACTTGTGGTCCGATAATGACCTGCACGCTGTGCGCATCAAGGACAACCACTGACAATGCACCGGCATCCTTTAGTGTTTGCTGATCAATTTTGCTCATATCTTTCACTACCAGACGCAGGCGAGTAATGCAGTTGTCCAGCGAATCAATGTTCTCTTTCCCGCCAAGGGCGCGGAGAATCAGACCATGATCGTATTTCGATTTCCCTCGTGCTTTGGTGTTAGCTTCAACCGCTTGCGATGCCCCTTGTTGATCCTCCTCGCGTCCTGGTGTTTTGATATCGTGTTTGAGGATGTACCAACGGAAGACAAAGAAGTAGGTGGCAAACCATACAATCCCAACAGGGAAGACCAGGTACCATTTTGTTGACAAGCCCTGCATGACACCGAAGATCAGTAAATCAAGAATACCGCCGTCGGTGTTACCGATTGTGACGCCTAACAGCGCCATGACCATCAAGGCCAGGCCTGACATCACAATGTGGAAGACATACAACGCTGGGGCAATAAACAAGAACAAGAATTCGATAGGTTCAGAAATCCCCGTTACCACTGACACCAGCACGCCAGAAAGTAACAGACCTTTAATCACCGGGCGGTTTTCCGGGCGAGCAGTGCGATAAATGGCGTAAGCCACGGCAGGCAGGCCGAAAATGAACGTTGGCATAAACCCTTGTGACAGAAATGCCGTAACATGTGGGCTAAACGGTAAGCCCGCTTTAAGCTCCGCATAGAAGATATTCAGTGCCCCAGCGACCTCATGACCGTTAACAATCTCCATGCCACCCGCTGGGGTGAAACGCACCATCGCGAGCAGAATGTGGTGCAGGCCAAAGGGTTTGAGCAACAGTACACCCACGCCGTACAAGAATGGCCCAAAGACGCTGGTACCCTGAATGAGATGACCAATCCCTGCAATGCCAAGCGCGACGTACTCCCACAGAAGAGGAATAAACAGACCCACCAGCGAGAGCGTTAATGCAGTAATAATCGGGACAAAACGGATGCCGCTAAAAAATGCGAAAGCATCATGCAGCACGGTGTCCTGAAAACGCTCATGGAGAAAATAGGTAATTACACCAACCACAATACCGCCAAGTACCCCCATCTCAAGAGTCTGGATACCTAACACGATTGACTGACCCACTTGTTTCATTGCCGCAGGATCAGCAAGTTGGTGAGTAACGCTAAGATAGTAGTTAATGCTCATGTTCATCAGCATGTAACCCACAAAACCGGCAAAGGCGCCTACGGCTTTGTTACGTTTGGCGAGACCCATAGGGATAGCCATGGCAAACATGATAGGAAGATAGCTGAAGGCGAACCCACCAACCATAGCAATAAAGCCGAAGGTTAATTGGGTGAGCTCTCCTCCCAAAAAAGGGAAACTTTTAATTGTTGAAGGACTGGTGACTGAGCTACCAATGCCCAGTAATAAACCCATAAATGCAAGGAGGGATACTGGGAACATAAATGTTTTTCCCAGACTCTGAAAAAACTCCCACGCCTTCGATTTAAACGACTTTACCTGCGTCATGTAGGGACTCCTCGGAATCGATAATATTAATTGAAGGTCCGCCTTGTATTAAGAACGCACCTTCATATTTGAGAGGTTTAGAATTATTTTTTTATGTCGTGATTCTGGTACCTGATATTTTTCAGGCTTCAGCAGTGAGCAGCAGGCGGTTAGCCGAGCCGCAGACATTAACTTTGCTTCTCACCACGTCTTTCATGGCATCCATACCGACGCGCATGTAGTAGCGCGGGTCGTTACCCTGCGGATTTTCAGCAAACCATGCTTTGACAGCGTCGGCGAAGGCGATTTTCAGCTCTGTCGCGACATTGACTTTACATACCCCCAGTTCGATAGCGCGGCGCACATACTCGTCTGGAACATCGCTTGCGCCGTGAAGAACCAACGGCACATTAACCACTTCGCGTATTTCCGCCAGGCGCTGAAAATCAATTTTGGGGCGTTTGGTGTAGAGCCCGTGTGCAGTACCAATTGCAACGGCAAGGCTGTCGACACCGGTCTGCTCAACAAAACGCTTCGCTTCGTGTGGATCGGTCAGGAAGGCGCTTTCTGCATCAACGCTCATGTCATCTTCTACACCACCCAGACGTCCCAGTTCTGCCTCCACGCTGCAGTCACGCGCGTGGCAAAAATCGACAACCGATTTCACCAGTTTCACGTTTTCCTCGAACGGGAAGTGGCTGCCGTCGATCATGGCGCTACGAACGCCTGCATTCACTTTACGGCGGATGTCGTCCAGCGATTCATGGTGATCAAGATGCAGCGCCAGCGGCATGTCATAGGTCGTGGAATAGGCGTTGCACAGCGCGTAAATCTCTTCCAGTGCGATATGTTTGAAGGTGCCCGGCGTCCCGGCAAGGATCACCGGCGATCGCATTTCAGTGCAGACCTCGAGGATCGCCTGGATCGTTTCGGCGTTATGGATGTTGAAGGCGGGAACCGCATAACCTTTTGCCTGGGCATCCTGAAGAAGATATTTGGTGGAAATAATGCTCATCGCGGGATCCTCTTACGCATTCCAGGGGTGAATAACGACGCCTTGCACAACACGATTTACCGTGCCGCTGGCGGAAGGTGTATCTGGGGTATTACCGACGCTGATGGATTGCGTCAGGGCAAACACTTGCGCGTACATCAGGAAGCAAAATGCCTGCTCCATATCGATAAATGGGCGCGAAGGGGGCAGCAGGATATGTGGACCTGCCTCGATGATGGCGTCGCTTTCAGCCGCAATCGCCATGACGCGCATTGCCTGCTGGTCGCGACGTAATTCAGCCAACAGATCAAGATCGTACTGGCGTGTGTATGGATGGCTGGAGACAAACACCACAACCAGTGTTTCGTCATCGACCAGCGATTTTGGACCGTGGCGGAAACCGGTAGGGGAGTCGTAGAACGCAACCAGTTTACCCGCCGTCAGTTCCAGCACTTTCAATGCCGATTCGCGCGCAGCACCCTGTAGTCCACCGCTACCGAGATAAACGATGCGTTTCCATGGCGCATTGCCGAACACGCCGTGACTGAAATCGCCGAGGGAAGTGAGGATCGCATGGCAACGATCGGCCACATCACGAAACGTTTGGCTGTTAATAGCTTCAGGGGCGAAAACAGCCAGGCAACTGGCCATCATGGTGGTGATGCTGCTGGTCATTGCAAACCCACGATCGTGGGTTTCTGCAGGCATCAGCAGAGCGAAGGCGTTATCGCTTTCGGCGGAATTTCGATACAAGCTTCCGGCTTCATTGCAGGTGATGGAAAGGTGGTAGCACTCGGGGATGAATTGATTTGCCAGTTCAACGGCGGCAACGCTCTCCGGACTGTTGCCAGAGCGGGCGAAAGAAACCAGCAACAGAGGGTGTGCAGGATTCAGGTAATCCATCGGATTGGTAACCAAATCAGTAGTCGGTACGGAGCTGATGTTTTTTCCGGTATGACTGGCGAGCCAGGGAGCGATGATGTCGCCGATAAAAGCCGAGGTGCCTGCACCGGTCAATACGATCCGCAGATCATCCTTACTCAACAGCGGCGTAAGAAAATCGTCGATAGCGGCTCGAAGAGTGTCGATGTTCTTGAGCGAGCGGATCCAGCTTGCGGGTTGCTGGCGGATCTCTTCTTCAGTCCAGGTGCCGGTTGCGGCGGTGGCGGAAGTATAGGTTTCGGGCATAACTCAATCCTTAGTCGTGTGAATTCCACATCAGACGCTGGTCAAAAGACCATGGCCTTTCGTTTCATTTCACTTGTTCACATGGTCAATTGAATGAAATCTATAAGAAAGAAATCGAAACTTCAATGAAAGAAAAAGGAATAAAACGAAAATTGTGATCAATGAAATGAAAGTGAAATCTATCTCATTGAAATTTAATCTATTGAATTTGGACTCTGGACCCAGATAAAGTTGATTAAACGAAAGGAAAAGAAAGAAAAGGCCTTTCGGGTAAACACCGAAGGCCTGTGTGAGACAACGTATCAGGGCTAAAGAGAGTGGGGGTGACCCTGAATCCAGATCTGCTGAAGATGGAGCCCACTATCGAGGGCGATAATGTTGGCGCACTTGCCTGCTCTTAACGATCCGAGTTGGCGCTCTATGCCGAGTAATCGGGCCGGGTGAAGCGAGGCCATGTGGATGGCATCTTCTGGCGAGACAGCTGTGTGTTCAACGATATTACGTACCGCCGCATCAAGTGAGAGTGTGCTGCCAGCGAGTCCGCCTGCGGCGGTTCGCACAATGCCATCACGCATCTCTACTTGCTCGCCACACAGCGAGTAACGCCCATCAGGCATCCCTGCGGCTTGCATTGCATCGGTAATCAGTACCACCCGTTCTTTTGCACAGCAGCAGCAAACTTGCATAGCGCCCGGGTGGACATGATGTCCGTCTGCAATAAGTTCCAGCCAGGCACGCGAATCAATGAGTCCGGCGCCGGCCATCCCAGGTTCACGATGATGCAGTCCGGTCATACCGTTAAAGCAGTGCACTAACCCATCGGCCCCCGCATCAAATGCCTCACGCGTTTGCTCATAGGTGGCTGCGCTGTGTCCAAGCATTACCCGAATGCCTTGTTGCCTGAGATGCTGAATAGCCGCCAGCGCCCCCGGCTTCTCCGGGGCCAGCGCCACCACGCGTAACGTGTGTTGCGAGACAGAAATCAGTGCGTCCAGCTCGGCGATATTCAGTTCGCGAAACAGCTCAGGCGGATGCGCGCCCTTGTTCTGCGGCGTGAAATACGGACCTTCCAGATAGCTACCCAACACCTGCGCGCCAGGTCCTCCGTTTTGGCAACGCTGTGCGATACGCGCCAGCGTGTTGTGGATAGCACTCAACGGAGCCGTAACGGTCGTGGGCAACCAGCCGCCCACGCCTTCACGTGCCTTATACAGCGCCAGTTTGTCGAGCGTATCGGGTGCCTCATCCATAACATCGATACCTGCACCACCATGAACATGAGTATCAATGTACGAAGGGCAGAGTAATTCCGCATCGCGCTGACTGATTCCCGTAGGAATAGGTTCAATGGCGGTGATAACGCCGTTATCGACCCTTAGCTGATAATCATCGAGCCAGCCCTCTTCAGTGAGCAGGCGTCTTGCGCGCAGTAGCATGGCCATATTTTTCCTAATCCTCTGTCTGTGACGGGATGCTATTCCTGACAGGCTGCATGGTACTGTCGCAGGATGTCCTGGATATGGTCGATGATGAGGTCTCGTGGCGCAGCCTTGAGAACCCCCTCGCGGACTTTGACGTACTGCAGCGGTAAATATTGGCTAATGAGCGGCAGTGGAATCGGTTCGTCAGCCAGGTTGCGCACCAGACGGGCAAAAGCGTCATCAATGTGTTGATCCGGCCAGTAATAGCGGATGCGGTCGGAATAGCTGTAACCGCGAGCAAACCGACGCGCATTGCGATCGCCGTGGTAGTGGCTTTGCCAGTACTCAGGGCGGTCAATCATCACGCTCTCAAGGACCTGACGTAGTCCGGAACCTGCTTTTGCAGGGAGTAATTCTTCTTCAATGGCCGCCAGCGAGAAAAGAGCCTCGCGCAAAGCGAAGGTGAGAGCCGGTCCTACTTTTAGGATCGCGAAATGATCTTTCACCAGTTGGCGCAACGACTGAGGTGTTTGATAGTCCGTTGAATGTGCTTCAAAGATCAGCGTGTCGTACGCTTCTACCATCGTGCTGAGTGCTTCTGCTTTTTGCGGCTGGTAGTCAATAACATGCGTGTGATCGAACTCGACGCCGGGTTGTACCACCAGTCCAATGATGCGGGGCCAGATGGAATTTAACCCTTGCTTTTCAAATGCGTGCCGATGGGCTTCTAGTGTCGCGCGTGCTGCATCTGGCGTTGTGACTTCAAGTTCAGTGAGTGTTTCATGAGCGCCGCCGGGGACGGGGACTTCGGTGCCGATGACATAAACCAGATCGGCTTCGCCAAAATGTTCGCAGCAGGTTTCTTCCGCGATCCTCGCGAGGCGAGCGGCGCGCTCTGCGACAATCTCGTCAGTCAACGGAACAGGATCGTTGGCACAGGACATACTGCAATCAAGGTGGATCTTTTTGAATCCTGCGGCAACATAGCTTTTGATCAGCACGTCTGCATTATCCATGGCCTGATCGGCGGGGAGATTTTGCCAGCGGTTTGGGCCGAGATGATCGCCTCCCAGAATGAGCTGCGACTGGGGGAAGCCAAGTGAGTCGGCAAGACTGCAAATAAAACCGCGAAAATCGGCGGGCGTCATACCGGTGTAGCCACCGAACTGATCAACCTGGTTCGACGTTGCCTCTACCAGCAACGGAGCCTGGTGTTCGTGGGCATAGCGTATTGCGGCTTCAAGCACCAGTGGATGTGCGGAACAAACGGCATAAATCCCGTTTGTTTTTCCCCGTTTATGCTGTTCCACCATTTCTGTCAGATGTTTCACTTCCCTCTCCCGGTCAGATATCTATGACATTAATCTTTCGTTTTGTTTCGATTGATACTGCTTTATGGTGTCGTAAAAATAAAACGAAAGATACTGGTTTTTCGATCTGTTTCACAAAAGAAACATAATGAAAGGTTTCAGTGGTGCGTTGACGGGGGCATGACAGGCTTATGGGACTTGCATTCCGCTAAAGGAAAGGCGTTAATAAGAAAAACGAAATGAAACGAAAGATTTACTAAAGGATTTTTTATGAGTAATACCGACGCTTCTGCAGATAAGCGGGTAACGGGTACCAGCGAAAGGCGTGAGCAGATTATTCAGCGGTTGCGACAGCAGGGAAGTGTGCAGGTAAACGATCTTTCAGCATTGTTCGGGGTTTCCACGGTTACAATCCGCAACGATCTGGCGTTTCTGGAAAAACAGGGCATTGCCGTTCGAGCATACGGCGGTGCGCTGATTTGCGATAGCAATATGCCGGCCGCGGAACCTTCTGTTGAAGATAAAAGTTCGCTTAATACGGCGGTGAAACGCAGTATTGCCCGAGCGGCCGCGGAACTGATCAAACCCGGGCATCGCGTGATCCTTGACTCCGGTACTACCACCTGTGAAATTGCCCGCATGCTACGCCAGCATACCGATGTGATTGCGATGACCAACGGTATGAACGTTGCCAATGCGTTACTCGAAGCGGAAGGGGTTGAACTGCTGATGACGGGCGGGCATTTGCGTCGCCAGTCGCAGTCGTTTTACGGCGATCAGGCGGAACAGTCATTGCAAAATTACCACTTTGATATGCTGTTTCTCGGCGTCGATGCGATCGATTTAGATCGCGGCGTCAGCACGCACAACGAAGATGAGGCCAGACTTAATCGCCGAATGAGTGAAGTGGCGGAACGGATTATCGTCGTCACAGACTCCAGCAAATTTAACCGCTCCAGCCTGCACAAAATTATTGATATGCAGCGTATTGATATGATTATTGTTGATGAAGGCATTCCCGTTGAGTGTCTGGAAGCATTACGGAAAATGGGTATTGATGTGATTCTGGTCGAGAATTAAAGCTCCCTCTTGCACTGAAAGAGACCTTCCGGGGCGTATTTGACAATATTTATCGTGCCTCGCGCAATATTGCGGCCACGCTGGCCGTCGGGATGCACAGTGCGGGGTGACAAGGGCACGCAAACCCTCTATACTTCGCGCCGAAGCTGACCAGACAGTCGCCGCTTCGTCGTCGTCCCTTTCGGGGGAGACGGGCGGAGGGGAGGAAAGTCCGGGCTCCATAGGGCAGGGTGCCAGGTAACGCCTGGGGGGGAAACCCACGACCAGTGCAACAGAGAGCAAACCGCCGATGGCCCACGCAAGTGGGATCAGGTAAGGGTGAAAGGGTGCGGTAAGAGCGCACCGCGCGGCTGGTAACAGTCCGTGGCACGGTAAACTCCACCCGGAGCAAGGCCAAATAGGGGTTCATAAGGTACGGCCCGTACTGAACCCGGGTAGGCTGCTTGAGCCAGTGAGCGATTGCTGGCCTAGATGAATGACTGTCCAACGACAGAACCCGGCTTATCGGTCAGTTTCACCTAATTATGTAAAAACCCGCTTCGGCGGGTTTTTGCTTTTATGGGGCAGGGAAGATGAATGACTGTCCACGACGCTGTACCCAAAAGAACGCGGCTTATCGGTCAGTTTCACCTAATTAAGTAAAAACCCGCTTCGGCGGGTTTTTACTTTTACGGGACAGGGAAGATGAATGACTGTCCACGACGCTATACTCAAAAGAAAGCGGCTTATCGGTCCGTTTCACCTATTAAAAAACCCCGCTTCGGCGGGGTTTTTGCTTTTCAGGGGATGGTGTAGAAATCAAATTACATCTTCGGAATACACTATTTCAGCATTAGGATGTATTTTCACCAGCGATGCAGGTAGGGATGTCGTCACGTTACTTTTAAGTAACTTGTCAAAGATCTCCTTTTTATGCTCGCCAGTCACCATCAAAATGACTTTTTTGGCTGACATAATTTCCTGCAATCCTAATGAGATACCAAATTCAATATTATTCTTACCTGATACCATCGGATGCGCTTTTGAAGCCGAGTGCAGCGTAACTTTACTGACGTTCACTGGCAAGCCGTCGTTAGGTTCGATAAAACCAATATGCCCGTTCATACCCAGACCAATAATGCACAGGTCAGGATTTTTCATGGAGTCCATGACTTCCTGAATACGTTCAACTTCGGTTTCCGGTAATTCACCGCCATCGAACGCGATGTAATTTTCGGGTTGAATACCCCATGGCTTAACAACATGTTCAGTTAAATAGTGTTCACACGAGTCTTTATCCGAATTACTGAGACCCACCCATTCATCTAACTTAATGATTTTTGCGTTGCTGGCAGGACTGGACAGCATTGACGGTACCATATCAAATGCTTTAGTCGGTGTTCCACCTGAAGCAAGAATAAATGAAGCGTCTTCTTTTCTCGCGATAGTGTCGGCAATCTGTTGCGCTACATGGGCCGCAACATCTTCCTGGGTCGTTAATTTAACCAATTGCATCAGTTAACCTCTTTTCATATTTCGTGTAAATTCAAGAATGCCTGAATCAGTGATTGAGACGGTATATTCAAATACGCCATTCTCATTTGAACCGATGCGAATAACGCTCATCATGGGAGTGGGTTCATTCACCTCAAAAATTTTGCACTGCTCTTCATTGAGAATAATGGGCGTGAGCTTTTCTTTAATGCTCATTTCGCCGCTCTTGCCGATATCATCAAGGGCCCGGTACAAGCCAACCTGTTCAACATGTTCAATATTAAGCAAGTTAAATGTTGATTGCAGAAGATAGGTATCTTCAAGCACAGCCAGAGCGTCGTTGACATAACGACGACGGGATATGACTGCAAAACATTCATCTGCGGCAACACCAAAAATATTTGCGATAAACGCAGACGTTAGAAAATCAACTTTCTCAATAATGGTTTTATGTTTCAGCCCTTTTTTATCGACATCCTGAGTAAAGCTCAACTCAGGTTCGACTTCCTCACGGAGCATCGGAATGGTCACAATATTACCAATGCCCTGTTTCGAGACGAGGTAGCCACGTTCAATCAGGTAGGCAATAGCGCTACGTATGGTTGAGCGGCTGCATTGATATTTTTCTTTTAGCATCAATTCTGACGTTAATTTATCACCTTCCTGTAAACCGCGAATCTCTTCTAAAATCAGTTCAGAAATCTGCAGATACTTCGGCAATAAATGTTTAGATTCCATCGTCTTCTTCCTCAAAGGATATCTGCGTATCTTCTATAACAAACGCAGATATTGATTCTTTCCCCTGCTCTAACACTATTTCAACAAGCTCAGGCATGGTACCGACGTCATCTCGAGCCTCGATAGCGGCCACCACCATATTGAAATTTGTACCGGTTAGAACCTCAATGTCATAACCTTTTAGTTTTAACTCTACTGACTTATTAAAAGGGGTACCACCCTTCATGTCAGTGAGGACTAAAAATGCAGAGTTCGGTTCCTGAGATGTCACCAGACATTCCAGTTGATCCCTGAACACGGCGGAAGACATATCGTAGGCATAGGGAACGGCATAAAAATTGTCTATATCACCCAATACGCCTTTAATCAGACTCTGTAGCCCTTGAGAGAATTCTCCGTGGCCGCTAATGATCACCACAACGTTCATTACACAATCCCCACTGCTGCGCCAAGAATTGAAAGTGCAGTGATGGCGCCAATCATGACCAGCGGTTTGATTTTTTTCACCTTAACGGCATAGAACACAGCGATGGCGACCAGTGCAGGCAGTAAGTTAGGCATCACTGCGTCGAGCAGATCGCTTTGCAGCTTAACCACCATGTCTCCGGCATCGAGCGTTAGCGGTGTCGATATCGATATATAGGAGGCCATCAGACCGCCTATTACTGTCATCCCAAGAATGGTGGCGGTGCGTGAAAGCTGTGCAGAAACCGTCTTGATGTTGGCAAAGGCCTTTGTGCCATTTCTGTAGGCAAAGTGCATCAGGCCAAAACGGATCGAAAACTGAATCACGAAGAAGCTGATCAGATAAAAGAACGGCGCGAACACATTACCGTGGCTTGCCAGACTCGCGGCAATACCGGCAATGATGGGGATCGCCGTCGCCCACAGTAACGAGTCGCCTAAACCTGCCATTGGCGCCATTGCGCTGATTTTAATGCTACGGATAACGTCAGGCGCCGCTTTCTTACGTTCGGCGGCCAACGCCAGGCCAAAAGCAAATGTGGGCACAAAGGTGTTGGTGTTGAAAAACTCACTGTGCAAATTCAACGACTTTTTAAGATCGTCAGGATTGGTGTGGATCTTCTTCAATGCGGGCAGCATTGAGTAAATGACACCGCCTGCCTGCATACGCTCGTAGTTAAAACTGGTATTCAACAGCATTGAGCGCCAGCACACCTTATTTAAGTCTGCTTTGGTTAACTCAGGCGCTTCAGTTTGGTCGATAAAATCGCTCATCTTAGATCCCTTCCTCTTCGGCTTCTGGTGCCGTTTTAGTCATAGTCTGCTGACGATGTTGATTAGAAAAGAAATCGTAAGCGGCGAAACAACCCCCAAAGATAGCCAGTGCAAGGATCGGCATCTTCAGGTAACTCACTGCGGCGAAACCGGCAATCAGGAACAGGATATGCTGGCGTTGCCACATCATTTTAAGCAGCATGGCGAAACCAACGGCAGGCAGGATCCCGCCAGCGACGCTCAGACCGTGGATGACAAACTCAGGTAACGATTTGATGAAACCGGAAGCTTGTTCGGCGCCAAAGTAAATCGGAATAAAAGCGACAACAAAATACAAGATGAAGGCGAGGCTAAGACCCGTCCATTGAGTACGGGCAAAACCAGAGAAATTCATGGTTTCGATATAGCGATCGTTTTTATGCATGTACACCGCAAGGAAAGTACAAAATGCGGTCATGATCGCCTGCATCAGGATGGCGAATGGCACCGCCAGCGCAACAGATACCTTTGGATCGAGCCCGCTCACAATCGTGAACGTTACGCCGATAACGGTACCGATCACCATGTTAGGGGGTTGGGCGCCGCCAAATGCCGCAGTCTGACCCAGAAAGACCAATTCCAGAATCGCACCGACCATCAAACCTGTTTTGACGTCACCCAGCACCAGGCCAACCAAAAAGCCAACAACCACCGGGCGATAGGTTTGAAACTGCTCAGCAAACGAATCTGCACCGGTAAATGCGGCAACAAGCGCAATGAGCAAAACTGTTGTTAATTCCATGAAATTTAACCTTTGTAGACTTGTTTGCTGTCATTAGGCGTCAGCGCGTAGTACACAGTAATTCCCTTGCTGACCAACGTGTCCAGGGCGGCTTTCTCTTCAGAGCTTACGTGATAGGACTTGTAAACTTTAATGTCGTGCTCGGCGGACCAGGCGCGATTCCCCAGGTTGATCTCTTTGATCGGCACGCCGTTTTCAACAAGCTTTAATGCATCCAGCGGGTTGTCCGTCATCAGCAGAATGTGTTGTTTCTGCGAGGCCTGGTGAATGACATCGATCGTTTTTTGGACTGAAAAATAGCGAACCCCAACTCCCTCTGGCGCGGCAATGGATATCAACTGTTTCCTCAATTCATCTCCGGCTACAGCGTCATTGCAGATAACAACCAGATTTGACTGTGTATGCGGAATCCATCCCGTCGCAACCTGACCGTGAATGTAGCGGTCATCTAAGCGGGTGTGCACGATATTCACCATGGTTCATTCTCCAGACCGTTGAGTGATTATTTGTCCGGATGTCCGGACAAGTGCAATTATCAACCATAACCCAGAGTAAAAATGAGAACGTGGTCAAAAAAGAGAACAAAATGAAAAACCATTTCAGACCAGAATGGAGAACGCTGAAAACTTCAGTGGTGAGGTGTGGAGGGGCTGATAGCACATGAACACAGTGAATTGTGCTGCTCAGGGGACCTTGTCTGGCCTTCTTTGTGGCGTAAAGGCAACGGATAATCGGCGAGAATTTCCGATCATTTTGCGGTTTTGTGGTGAAAGAAATGAGTCAGGGGGAGGGACGTGCTTACCTTTGGAAGCCAGCACTGCGTCCGATAAACGTTTTATTAGCGGGTAATGTACTCGTTGCTTGCATGAATTTAGCGCTCCTGGAGTGCAATAAACGGGAAGGACAGGGTAATAAATCGGCATATTTGAAATAACGTGGGCAGTATTCATCTGGAGAGATTTCTTGTTTTGTGACGATTAACACAAAACGCTACCACCGAGGATTTTTGCCAGACA
This sequence comes from Citrobacter sp. GW821-FHT02E08, assembly GCF_059421685.1. Taxonomy (NCBI): domain Bacteria; kingdom Pseudomonadati; phylum Pseudomonadota; class Gammaproteobacteria; order Enterobacterales; family Enterobacteriaceae; genus Citrobacter; species Citrobacter sp. GW821-FHT02E08. Next base: position 141,703 of record NZ_JBWKVL010000001.1, read on the forward strand.
AAAGAAATGCTGATGATCAAAATCACAAAATTACGCGCTGCAAAAACTAACAAATAAAGTGTTAAAATATTGTTTAAAATGATAATAAAAAGAGCGAAATAGTTTAGTAAATGATAAATATAATATTTATTCACACACAAACAAGGTAGAAAAATGTGATGTGCCACAGTTTTTAACGGCAATTTTGTCCTGCTTATACAGATAGTTGATAAATTACTTTATAAATTTAAATGTAAATTCGCGTAATAATCACGCTGTAATTGCTTGAATTATCGTCTGTGTGGTCTTTTTAAAATAACCTCTAAAACGTAGATGTTATCGCCATAAAATATCGTTATCCCCTGTGTTTTTTCTTGATAAAAGCCCATCAAAAGTCTCTGCTGAAATGCATATGACTATGATTTATAAGTATTTATTTTGAAAATCATAGGTCTGGCAAATGTAAGGTAAGGTAATTTGTGAGTGGTCGCACATAACCACATAACTTTTATTTGGTACACTTCCTGCCGTCAATAAAGTAATTAGTGTAGGCCGATATGAATACTATTCTTCTCCCTAAAACACAGCACTTAGTGGTCTTTCAGGAAGTCATTAGAAGCGGTTCTATCGGCTCGGCTGCAAAAGAATTAGGATTAACTCAGCCAGCGGTCAGCAAAATTGTTAGTGATGTCGAAGCCTATTTTGGTGTTGAGTTAGTTGTTCGTAAAAATACGGGTGTGACGTTGACGAGTGCGGGTCAGGTATTGTTATCCTGGTCCGAAACAATCACCCGCGAAATGAAAAAAATGGTGAGTGAGATGAACAGCATGACCTGCAATACGGTCGTCGACGTCTCGTTTGGTTTTCCTTCGCTAATTGGCTTTACGTTCATGTCAGACATGATTCACAAGTTTAAAGAGGTGTTTCCGAAAGCGCAGGTTTCGATGTACGAAGCGCAGCTTTCCTCTTTTCTACCTGCGATTCGTGATGGCCGACTGGATTTCGCTATCGGTACGCTGAGCGATGAGATGAAACTGCAAGATCTGCATGTGGAGCCGCTCTTTGAATCCGAGTTTGTGTTGGTTGCCAGCAAGTCCCGAACATGCACCGGCATCACTACGCTGGAATCGTTAAAGAACGAACAGTGGGTGTTGCCACAAACGAATATGGGCTACTACAGCGAACTCCTCACCACGTTACAAAGAAATGGCATCAACAGTGAAAACATCGTTAAAACAGATTCTGTTGTCACCATTTATAATCTTGTTCTCAATGCTGATTTTCTGACAGTCATTCCTTGCGATATGACCACACCTTTTGGTTCAAATCAGTTTATTACTATTCCAGTTGAGGAGACTTTACCGGTTGCGCGATATGCCGCGGTATGGTCTAAGAATTATCGAATTAAAAAGGCAGCATCGGTTTTGGTTGAATTAGCCAAAGAATATTCATCATATAATGGTTGCAGACGAAAGCAATTAATCGAAATTAACTGAATTTAGTTTTAATACGCAATTGACGCCATGTGTCTAAATATCAGACAGTGGTAACAGCTATTCATATTAGTTTAATACCCAGGTAAGAGGTTTTCATGCACATTACATACGATCTCCCGGTTGCTATTGAAGATGTCATCGAAGCGAAAAAAAGACTTGCGGGCAAAATCTATAAAACGGGGATGCCTCGCTCCAACTATTTGAGTGAACGTTGCAAAGGTGAAATATTCCTGAAGTTTGAAAATATGCAACGTACCGGCTCATTTAAAATCCGTGGCGCATTTAATAAACTCAGCTCTTTAACGGAAGCTGAAAGACGCAAAGGTGTCGTGGCCTGTTCAGCGGGTAACCACGCGCAAGGGGTTTCTCTCTCCTGTGCCATGCTCGGTATCGACGGCAAGGTTGTCATGCCTAAGGGCGCGCCGAAGTCTAAAGTCGCAGCCACCTGTGACTATTCTGCAGAAGTGATCCTGCACGGTGACAACTTCAACGACACGATTGCTAAAGTTAGTGAAATTGTTGAAACCGAAGGGCGTATTTTTATTCCACCTTATGATGATCCGAAAGTGATTGCCGGTCAGGGTACAATTGGCCTGGAAATCATGGAAGATTTATATGATGTCGATAACGTGATTGTGCCAATCGGTGGCGGCGGCTTAATTGCAGGTATTGCGATTGCAATTAAATCCATCAACCCGACCATTAAAATTATCGGCGTACAGTCTGAGAACGTACACGGTATGGCGGCATCTTACCATGCCGGTGAAATAACCACGCATCGAACGACCGGCACCCTGGCGGATGGTTGTGATGTCTCTCGCCCGGGTAATTTGACCTATGAAATTGTTCGTGAATTAGTTGACGACATCGTACTGGTCAGCGAGGACGAAATTCGCAGCAGTATGATTGCGTTAATACAGCGTAATAAAGTTGTCACCGAAGGCGCTGGTGCTCTGGCTTGTGCAGCATTATTAAGCGGGAAATTAGATAGCTATATCCAGAACAGAAAAACAGTCTGCATTATTTCTGGCGGTAATATCGATCTTTCTCGTGTATCTCAAATTACTGGTTTAGTTGACGCTTAATATTTCGTTGAGGATAGGATATGAGTACTACTGATAGCATTGTATCCAGCCAGACAAAACAGTCGTCCTGGCGCAAATCGGACACCACCTGGACACTGGGTTTATTTGGTACAGCCATCGGCGCAGGGGTATTGTTCTTCCCTATCCGCGCAGGTTTTGGCGGACTGATCCCCATTTTGTTGATGCTGGTGTTAGCGTACCCCATCGCGTTCTATTGCCACCGCGCACTGGCACGCCTGTGTCTTTCCGGTTCTAATCCATCCGGGAACATTACAGAAACGGTTGAAGAGCATTTTGGTAAAACAGGTGGCGTGGTTATCACGTTCCTCTACTTCTTTGCGATTTGTCCACTGCTGTGGATTTATGGTGTCACCATCACCAACACCTTTATGACTTTCTGGGAAAACCAGTTGCAGATGCCAGCGCTTAACCGTGGCTTCGTGGCACTGTTCCTGCTGCTGCTGATGGCATTCGTCATCTGGTTCGGTAAAGATCTGATGGTTAAAGTGATGAGCTACCTGGTATGGCCGTTCATTGCCAGCCTGGTGCTGATCTCCATGTCGTTGATCCCTTACTGGAACTCTGCAGTCATTGATCAGGTGGATCTCAGTAATATCGCGTTGACCGGGCATGACGGTATCCTGGTTACCGTATGGCTGGGTATTTCCATCATGGTGTTCTCTTTCAACTTCTCGCCGATTGTCTCTTCTTTCGTGGTCTCTAAACGCGAAGAGTATGAGAAAGACTTTGGTCGTGAGTTCACTGAGCAGAAATGTTCCAAGATCATCTCCCGCGCCAGTATGTTGATGGTTGCCGTGGTGATGTTCTTCGCCTTCAGCTGCCTGTTCACGCTCTCTCCGGCAAACATGGCGGAAGCCAAAGCGCAGAACATTCCGGTGCTTTCTTACCTGGCAAACCACTTTGCTTCACTGTCCGGCACGAAATCGACTTTCGCGACGGTTCTGGAGTACGGTGCTTCTATTATCGCACTGGTTGCCATCTTCAAATCTTTCTTCGGCCACTATCTGGGCACCCTGGAAGGTCTGAACGGTCTGGTACTGAAGTTTGGTTATAAAGGCGATAAAACCAAAGTTTCCTCCGGCAAACTTAACACCATCAGCATGATCTTCATCATGGGTTCCACCTGGGTTGTGGCCTACGCCAACCCGAACATTCTGGACCTGATTGAAGCCATGGGTGCGCCGATCATTGCATCGCTGCTCTGCCTGCTGCCGATGTACGCCATCCGTAAAGCGCCGTCTCTGGCGAAGTACCGTGGTCGTCTGGATAACGTGTTTGTTACCGTCATTGGTCTGCTGACCATTCTGAACATCGTGTACAAACTGTTTTAATCCTTAAACGCAGGATGAGTAGTGAAATGAATGAATTCCCGGTAGTTTTGGTTATTAACTGTGGATCATCTTCAATTAAGTTTTCAGTGCTGGATGCAACCCATTGTGATGTTTTGATGGCGGGTATTGCGGACGGAATTAATTCTGAAAATGCTTTTTTGGTCGTGAATGGGGGAGAGCCAGCGCAGCTGGCTCACCACAGCTACGAAGGTGCATTCCAGGCGATAGCCGTTGAGCTGGAAAAACGTAAATTAATCGATAGCGTGGCCTTAATTGGCCACCGTATCGCCCACGGCGGAAATATCTTTACTGAGTCAGCCATTATCACTGATGAGGTTATTGAAAATATTCGCCGGGTTTCTCCTTTAGCACCATTACACAATTACGCGAATTTAAGCGGAATTGAATCGGCAAAGCAGTTGTTCCCTGGTGTTCAGCAGGTGGCCGTTTTTGATACCAGCTTCCATCAAACGCTGGCACCTGAAGCTTACCTGTACGGTTTACCGTGGAAATATTTTGAAGAGCTGGGTGTGCGCCGATATGGATTTCATGGCACATCGCATCGCTACGTTTCACAACGTGCATTCGATCTCCTTGAACTGCAGGAGCAGGATTCCGGTCTGGTGATTGCTCATCTCGGCAATGGCGCGTCAATCTGCGCGGTCCGTAACGGACAGAGCGCCGATACCTCAATGGGGATGACGCCGCTGGAAGGGCTGATGATGGGCACGCGCAGCGGCGACGTGGACTTTGGCGCCATGGCGTGGGTAGCCAGCGAAACCAACCAGACGCTGAGCGACCTTGAGCGAGTGGTCAACAAAGAGTCCGGCTTACTGGGCATTTCGGGTCTGTCTTCTGATTTACGCGTGCTGGAAAAAGCCTGGAGCGAAGGCCATGAACGCGCACAGCTGGCGATCAAAACGTTTGTGCATCGCATTGCACGCCATATTGCTGGTCACGCTGCGTCGTTACATCGTCTGGACGGCATTATTTTCACTGGCGGTATCGGTGAGAACTCCGTGTTAATTCGCCGCCTGGTGATTGAACATCTGGCCGTACTGGGCGTGAGTGTAGACAGCGATATGAACAGTCTGCCTAATTCCCATGGCGAAAGAATTATCTCAGGCAAAGAGGCCCGTGTTATTTGCGCCGTCATTCCAACGAATGAAGAAAAAATGATTGCACTTGATGCTATTCATTTAGGCAAAGTTAACGCCCCCGTGGAATTTGCATAACTTATTTGTTGTTCTGTAGAGAGATTATTTTTCATGAAGGTAAATATCGATACCAGCGATATGCTGTATGCCGACGCCTGGCTTGGTTTTAAAGGTACGGACTGGAAAGAAGAAATTAATGTCCGTGATTTTATTCAGCACAACTATACGCCATATGAAGGGGATGAATCTTTCCTTGCAGAAGCGACCCCGGCAACCACAGCATTGTGGGAAAAAGTCATGGCGGGAATTCGTATTGAAAACTCAACCCATGCTCCGGTTGATTTCGATACCAATATAGCGACAACGATCACCGCGCATGATGCGGGATATATTGAACAAGAGCTGGAAAAGATCGTCGGTCTGCAAACGGATAAACCGCTGAAGCGCGCCCTGCACCCGTTTGGCGGCATCAATATGATCAAAAGCTCGTTCGATGCTTATGGTCGCGAGATGGATGCCGATTTTGAGTACCAATATACTGAACTGCGTAAAACCCATAACCAGGGCGTGTTCGACGCCTATTCCCCGGATATGCTGCGCTGCCGTAAGTCCGGTGTATTGACCGGTCTGCCAGACGGCTATGGTCGTGGTCGCATCATTGGCGATTACCGCCGCGTCGCGCTGTACGGTATCCGCTATCTGGTGCGTGAGCGTGAACAGCAATTTGCCGATCTTCAGTCGAATCTGGAGTGGGGACAGAATCTTGAGGCGACCATTCGCCTGCGTGAAGAGCTGTCTGAACACCGCCGCGCGCTGCTGCAAATGCAGGAAATGGCTGCGAAATACGGTTGCGATATTTCCCGTCCGGCGCGTAATGCGCAGGAAGCCGTACAGTGGGTTTACTTCGCCTATCTGGCTGCGGTGAAATCGCAGAACGGCGGTGCAATGTCACTGGGCCGCACCGCGTCGTTCCTTGATATCTACATCGAACGCGACTTTAAAGCTGGCGTCCTGACGGAGCAGCAGGCACAGGAACTGATCGACCACTTCATCATGAAGATCCGTATGGTGCGCTTCCTGCGTACGCCGGAATTCGACACCCTGTTCTCCGGCGACCCTATCTGGGCGACCGAAGTGATCGGCGGGATGGGGCTGGATGGTCGTACGCTGGTGACCAAAAACTCCTACCGTTACCTGCATACGCTGCACACCATGGGGCCAGCGCCAGAACCAAACCTGACCGTGTTGTGGTCAGAAGCGCTGCCGATTGCGTTTAAAAAGTATGCTGCGCAGGTCTCTATCGTCACCTCATCGTTGCAGTATGAAAACGACGATCTGATGCGTGCTGACTTCGACAGCGACGATTATGCCATTGCCTGCTGCGTGAGCCCGATGGTGATCGGCAAGCAAATGCAGTTCTTTGGTGCGCGTGCCAACCTCGCGAAAACCCTGCTGTACGCAATCAACGGCGGTGTTGATGAGAAGCTGAAAATCCAGGTTGGGCCGAAAACGGCGCCATTGATGGATGACGTGCTGGAATACGACACGGTGATGGAGAGCCTGGACCACTTTATGGACTGGCTGGCGGTGCAGTACATCAGCGCCCTGAACATCATCCACTACATGCATGACAAGTACAGCTACGAAGCGTCACTGATGGCACTGCACGATCGCGATGTTTATCGGACGATGGCGTGCGGAATGGCGGGCCTGTCCGTTGCAGCGGATTCCCTCTCTGCAATCAAATATGCACGAGTGAAACCGATTCGTGATGAAAACGGACTGGCTGTCGACTTTGAAATTGAAGGCGACTACCCGCAGTACGGGAATAACGATGAACGTGTAGACAGCATTGCCTGCGATCTGGTTGAACGCTTTATGAAGAAAATTAAAGTGTTGCCAACCTACCGTAACGCAGTGCCGACGCAGTCCATCCTGACCATCACCTCCAACGTGGTGTATGGCCAGAAAACCGGGAACACCCCGGATGGTCGTCGCGCCGGTACACCGTTCGCACCAGGGGCTAACCCGATGCACGGCCGTGACCGTAAAGGGGCTGTAGCGTCGCTGACATCGGTAGCAAAACTGCCGTTCACCTACGCCAAAGACGGTATTTCGTACACCTTCTCCATTGTGCCAGCAGCGCTGGGTAAAGATGACGGCGTGCGCAAAACCAACCTGGTCGGCCTGTTGGACGGTTACTTCCATCATGAAGCGCACGTTGAAGGTGGACAGCACCTGAACGTGAACGTGATGAACCGTGAAATGCTGCTGGATGCCATTGAGCACCCGGAAAACTATCCAAACCTGACAATCCGTGTCTCCGGTTACGCTGTGCGCTTCAATGCGCTGACCCGCGAGCAGCAACAGGATGTCATTTCGCGTACTTTCACCCAGGCGATTTAACGCCGGAGGCGATATGAGAAAGAGTATTGAGACCCAACGTGCACCGGGGGCCATCGGCCCCTACGTACAGGGCGTTGATTTAGGCAGTTTGGTGCTCACGTCGGGTCAGATCCCGGTTTGCCCACAAACGGGCGCGGTCGCAGAAAACGTTGCCGATCAGGCACGTCAGAGCCTTGAGAACGTGAAGGCAATCGTGGTTGCAGCCGGGTTAGAGGTGGGCAGCATCGTGAAAACAACTGTCTTCATTACCGATATGAATGACTTTGCCACCATCAATCAGGTTTACCAGCAGTTCTTTGACGAACATCAGGCTATCTATCCGGCGCGCAGTTGCGTTCAGGTTGCCCGTCTGCCGAAGGACGTGAAACTGGAGATTGAAGCCATCGCGGTACGCAGCGCATAAGTCATCCCCTGCGGGGCGATCGTCAGGATCGCCCCGATCCCAATAATGAGTGTGAAACCTGGTCTTCACTGAACGGCAATCCGAGGGTGTGGATATGATTAGCGCATTCGAAATTTTTAAGATTGGCATTGGACCTTCCAGCTCGCATACCGTAGGGCCAATGAATGCTGGAAAATGTTTTATTGATCAACTGACCCATTCTGGAACGCTGCTGCAGACGACGCGTATGGTGGTCGATCTGTATGGATCGTTATCGCTGACCGGAAAAGGGCATGCAACCGATATCGCCATCATGATGGGACTGTCTGGAAATAGTCCACAGGATGTTGATATTGATGGTATTCCTGCGTTTATTCAGGAAGCTACCCGTACCGGACGCCTGCTCGTGGCGGACGGCGCTCACGTGGTCGATTTTCCCGTCGCAGACAGTATTCTTTTCCATGAAGAAACGCTCCCGCGCCATGAGAATGGGATGCGCATCACTGCGTGGAACGGGCAGGAAAAACTGTTAAGCAAAACCTATTACTCCGTTGGCGGCGGCTTTATCGTCGAAGAGGAGCGTTTTGGCCAGGCGCATGACGTTGAAACGTCGGTTCCTTATGGCTTTCACTCCGCCAGCGAACTCCTGAAACTGTGTGAAAGAAATGGCCTCTCCGTCTCTGGCTTGATGATGCAAAATGAGCTGGCGATGCGCAGTAAAGACGAAGTGGATGCGGGATTTGCGCGTATCTGGGAGGTGATGCATGCAGGGATAGAACGTGGCATGAACACCGAAGGCGTGTTGCCTGGGCCGCTTAATGTGCCGCGTCGTGCGGTCGCGCTGCGTCGGTTACTGGTCTCCAGCGACAGCCTGTCGAGCGATCCGATGAATGTCATCGACTGGATCAACATGTTCGCCTTAGCCGTGAGTGAAGAGAACGCGGCGGGAGGACGGGTCGTGACTGCGCCCACGAACGGTGCGTGTGGCATTATCCCTGCCGTACTGGCCTATTATGACAAGTTCCGCCGTCCGGTGAATGCAAACTCAATTGCTCGTTATTTACTGGCGGCTGGCGCCATCGGCGCATTGTACAAGATGAATGCTTCCATCTCCGGGGCCGAAGTCGGCTGTCAGGGCGAGATAGGCGTCGCCTGTTCGATGGCCGCGGCAGGACTCACGGAATTGCTGGGCGGTAGCCCGGCGCAGGTCTGTATTGCGGCGGAAATCGCGATGGAACACAACCTGGGATTAACCTGTGATCCGGTAGCCGGACAGGTACAAATTCCGTGCATTGAACGTAACGCGATTAATGCTGTAAAAGCGGTGAATGCGGCGCGCATGGCGTTGCGCCGGACATCTGAACCACGGGTTTCTCTCGATAAAGTCATCGAGACGATGTATGAGACCGGTAAAGATATGAACGATAAATACCGTGAAACCTCACGTGGCGGTCTGGCAATTAAAGTCGTTTGTACCTGACAGAACCCCTTCTTCTCTTCCCCCTTTAGGCGCATCCTGGTGCGCCTTTTTTTATGTTGTGATCTCCGTCAAATTCATGTTGTGATCCCCTTCAAATAGAGAAAGTGTACTCACTTATTGCTTTTTAAATAGAAAATATTTCTTAACTTTTAGAAATTGTAGGGGTTTTATTGTGAAGTTTTTCTCTGACCCTGCGCGTATGATTTCTTCATTACAAAAGCTCGCCTGCAGAAAACGTACCGCGTATCGCCTTGATGCGGCACGAAAAAAATAAAAAAATACCTCTACCTGGACATTAAGCGAGAACCTTATGGAAACGGCAACGAATAATAGCGTCATACTCGACGCATCGACTCCAGCGCGCCGGGCTGGAATGAGTGAAAGTGAGTGGCGTGAAGCGATTAAATTCGACAGCATGGACACTGGCTGGGTCATTATGAGTATCGGCATGGCGATTGGCGCGGGGATTGTTTTTCTCCCCGTCCAGGTGGGATTAATGGGGCTGTGGGTCTTTTTGCTCTCCTCCGTTATTGGCTACCCGGCGATGTACCTCTTTCAGCGTTTGTTTATTAACACCCTGGCGGAATCCCCTGAATGCAAAGACTACCCCAGCGTCATCAGTGGCTATCTGGGTAAAAACTGGGGGATCTTGTTAGGCGCGCTTTACTTTGTGATGTTGGTTATCTGGATGTTTGTGTACTCCACCGCCATAACCAATGACAGCGCGTCATACCTGCACACGTTCGGCGTCACCGAAGGTTTACTCTCTGACAGCCCGTTCTATGGCCTGGTGCTGATTTGTGCTCTGGTGGCCATCTCATCACGTGGTGAAAAGCTCCTGTTTAAAATCTCTACCGGCATGGTGCTGACCAAGCTGTTAGTGGTGGCGGCGTTAGGGGTTTCTATGGTCGGGATGTGGCGTCTGTATAACATTGGCGCGCTGCCGCCGATGGCGCTGTTGGTAAAAAACGCTATCATCACGTTGCCCTTTACGCTGACCTCAATTCTGTTTATCCAAACCTTAAGCCCGATGGTGATCTCTTACCGTTCACGTGCAAAATCCATCGAAGTGGCGCGTCATAAAGCGCTGCGCGCCATGAATATTGCGTTCGGGATCCTGTTTGTCACGGTCTTCTTCTATGCAGTCTCTTTCACACTGGCGATGGGCCACGATGAAGCGGTGAAAGCGTATGAGCAGAATATTTCCGCCCTCGCGATTGCCGCGCAGTTTATCAGTGGCGCAGGGGCCGGCTGGGTCAAAGTGGTCAGCGTTATTCTGAACATCTTTGCTGTGATGACGGCGTTCTTCGGGGTTTACCTGGGCTTTCGTGAAGCCACGCAAGGGATTGTGATGAACCTGCTGCGTCGCAAAATGCCTGCCGAGAAGATCAACGAAACCCTCGTCCAGCGCGGCATTATGCTGTTCGCCATCTTACTGGCCTGGAGCGCAATTGTATTGAATGCGCCCGTCCTTAGCTTTACCTCAATCTGTAGCCCAATCTTCGGCATGGTGGGATGTTTGATCCCCGCGTGGCTGGTCTACAAAGTTCCTGCACTGCACAAATACAAAGGCGCGTCGTTATATCTGATTATCTTCACTGGCCTGTTGCTGTGCGTTTCTCCGTTCCTGGCATTTTCTTGATATTGATGAAATTTTAAGGTCATTGTTATGTTTGAGACTACAGTAAATCCATTATGGCAGCGTTTTATCCTGGCGGTGCAGGAAGAAGTCAAACCGGCGCTGGGATGTACTGAACCGATTTCACTGGCCCTGGCGGCGGCCGTTGCGGTCTCTGAGCTTGAAGGCCCGGTCGAACGCATTGATGCGTGGGTCTCGCCAAACCTGATGAAAAACGGCATGGGAGTTACCGTACCGGGCACGGGGATGGTCGGGTTGCCCGTCGCGGCAGCGCTGGGTGCGCTGGGGGGCGATGCTCATGCCGGTCTTGAAGTGCTGAAAGACGCATCTGCTGAGACGATTGCAGAGGCGAAAAACCTGCTGGCGGCTGGAAAGGTTTCGGTGATGTTGCAGGAGCCTTGCGAAGATATCCTGTTCTCACGCGCTAAAGTTTATAGCGCCTCAGGATGGGCATGCGTGACGATCGTCGGCGGTCATACCAACATTGTGCATGTTGAAACAAACAAGGGTGTGGTGTTTACGCAGGATGAATGCCGTCAGCATGAAGATCAGGCGTCGCCGCTGGACGTACTTGCAGAGACGTCGCTGGAGGAGATTTTAGCCTTTGTGAACGCGGTTCCGTTCGAATCGATCTGTTTTATTCTCGACGCCGCGAAGCTCAACGGCGCGCTGTCTCAGGAAGGCCTGCGTGGCGCCTGGGGGTTGCATATCGGGGCGACGATGGAGAAACAGTGTGCACGGGGTCTGCTGGCAAACGATCTGTCCACCGCCATTCTGATCCGCACCAGTGCGGCGTCAGATGCGCGGATGGGGGGCGCAACGTTACCTGCAATGAGTAACTCTGGTTCGGGTAATCAGGGGATTACCGCGACGGTGCCGGTGATGGTGGTTGCAGAGCATTTCGGCGCCGATGAGGAGCGTCTCGCGCGTGCGTTGATGCTGTCACACCTGAGCGCGATTTACATCCATTACCAGTTGCCGCGTTTGTCTGCCCTGTGTGCGGCGACCACGGCGGCGATGGGCGCGGCAGCAGGAATGGCGTGGCTGATTGACGGGCGTTACAACACCATTGCGATGGCGATCGGCAGTATGATCGGCGACGTCAGTGGGATGATTTGCGACGGTGCGTCGAACAGCTGCGCAATGAAAGTGTCCACCAGCGCATCGTCGGCATGGAAAGCGGTGTTAATGGCACTGGATGATACGGCGGTGACCGGTAATGAGGGGATTGTGGCGCATAACGTCGAACAGTCTATCTCGAACCTGTGCGCGCTGGCGTCTCGTTCCATGCAGCAAACGGACAAGCAGATCATTGAGATTATGGCCAGTAAGGCACATTAATCGCCAGGCCGGATAAGATGCGTTGGCGTCACTATCCGGCAATTTACCGTCTGACTCCCCGATGGCGTTGCGCTTATCGGGTTGTCAGGCGGCGTCTTCTTCCGCCAGCCGGATTTCGGCATCCGCGACAATCGCTTCCAGCTCGGTCAACATCTCTTCATAACCAAACGGAGCAGGTTTGCTCACGGTTTCCTGCACGCTTTTTTTTGATACGGATTGACGCTGTTTAGCCGACTTTTTGCTCATAGTCATACTCCCTTGTTTTTCCAGACTATATAGGCAAATCTATCAGCAATGCGCGCAATGGCGTATCGGCCACTAACGTTATGTTAGCTTCATCACGAATAAATGCGCCGTCACCGCAGGTTAGCGCTTCTTTTTCTTCGTTATGGGTCACCGCATGGAACGTACCGTGAATCGATTGCAGGTAGGCGCGTGGACCATGCAGTTGAAAACTCACGGATTCACCCTGATTGAGCATGATGTGATGCACCCACACCTGTTGACGCAGTTGCAGGCTTTCCTGCGCGCCGTCCGGGGACGCGATCAGTTGCTGCTTGCCCAGGGTTAGCGCGGTTTTTTGTACCAGCGCATTTTCCCTTTCAGGGCAGGCGTCCAGCCACAGCTGCATCCGGGTCAGTGGCTTCTCTTTGCTGAGATTGTGTTCGCTGTAGCTGATTCCCGGCTGGGTGGCGAGCAGTAATGCCTCTCCCGCTTTCGCCTGGACATGGTTTCCTTCGCTGTCGCGATACTCGGCTTCGCCTTCCAGAATCAGATTTAAAATGTCCACCTTCGGATAGGCGCGCGGCTGGAAAGAGGCGCCCGGCGCAAGGACTTCCTGGTTCAGGACGCGCAGCGAGGCGTATCCCAACAGTTTGGGGTCAAAGTAGTGTCCAAAAGAAAAGGTGTAACGGGCCTGCAACCATCCATAATCTGCCTGGCCGCATTGTTTGGCTGTTCGGGTAGTAATCATAATTCTTGACCTCTCTTTACTTCCTTTTATGTTAAGGGGCTGGACGCTGCATTGTTAGCCAGATATTCTGCCCGGTATGTTCAAATTTCCTGAATGAGAACGCTATGGCCAAAGAAAGGGCGTTAACGCTGGAAGCGTTACGTGTAATGGATGCGATTGACAGGCGTGGCAGCTTTGCTGCCGCGGCGGATGAGCTGGGGCGCGTGCCGTCTGCGCTCAGCTACACCATGCAAAAACTGGAAGAAGAGCTGGATGTGGTGCTGTTTGACCGTTCGGGCCACCGGACAAAGTTCACCAATGTCGGGCGTATGTTGCTGGAGCGCGGGCGGGTACTGCTGGAAGCGGCTGACAAGCTCACGACGGATGCGGAAGCGCTGGCGCGTGGCTGGGAAACGCATCTGACGTTAGTGACTGAAGCTCTGGTGCCGACGTCGGCGTTCTTCCCGCTTATCGACAGGCTGGCCGGTAAAGCGAATACCCAGCTTTCGGTTATTACCGAAGTGCTGGCGGGCGCATGGGAACGTCTGGAGCAGGGGCGTGCCGATATTGTCATCGCGCCGGATATGCATTTTCGTTCCTCGTCAGAAATTAACTCCCGCAAGCTGTACACCCTGATGAACGTCTACGTGGCGGCACCTGACCACCCGATTCATCAGGAGCCTGAACCTTTATCGGAAGTTACGCGTGTCAAATATCGTGGGATTGCGGTGGCGGATACCGCCCGTGAGCGTCCGGTGTTAACCGTTCAGCTTCTGGATAAACAGCCTCGTCTGACGGTGAGCACCATTGAGGATAAGCGTCAGGCGTTATTGGCCGGACTTGGTGTCGCAACGATGCCGTATCCGCTGGTGGAGCAGGATATCGCCGAAGGGCGGCTACGTGTTGTCAGCCCGGAATCGACCAGCGAGATCGATATCATCATGGCGTGGCGACGTGACAGCATGGGAGAAGCGAAGTCCTGGTGTCTGCGGGAGATCCCCAAGCTGTTTGCCGGAAAGTAAAAGTGAAACGCACCTCTGACGAGAGGTGCGAAGATGACATCAGGCGTTAAGCTTCGGATCCGCTCCGAAACGGTTTTCGCCCGACACGCCGCTCTGGCAGGTAAAGATAAAAATGACCAGCCAGCCGATGATGGGGATGAGTAATATCAATAGCCACCATGCTGTGCGGTCGGTGTCATGCAGACGGCGAAACAGTACCGCTAAGCCGGGTAAAAAGATCAGAACCCCATAAATGCTGGTCAGCATGCCTTCTCCCGCAGTGCCCTCCCAGCCAAACATCTTGTCCAGTACCGCCAGTACCACTGTAAAGATGCCGTTGACCAGAACAAACATCCAGTACTCTTTGCGGCGCGCACGACCGCCAAAACCGATGTAGTTCTTTAATACTTTTAAATACCAGTCCATTTTTTCCTCAATCGTGGTCAATCACTTGTTTTTAAAGTAATCAAACCAAGAATAGCCGCGAATGGGAAAGTGGTAAATATTTGAGGTGTGAATAAACAAAGCACCCTGAAGGGTGCCCTGTAAACTAGCGAAAACGGAGATCGCGTCCGTGAGGCTCGTTAAGATCCTGCCACGGGCCGACAGAAATAATGCCGGTTGGGTTGATGGTTTTGTGACTGCGGAAATAGTGGTGGCGAATATGGTCGAAATTGACCGTTTCCGCGATGCCCGGAATTTGATAAATATCGCGCAAAAAGCCGTACAGATTCAGGTAGTCGCTGATACGGTGCTTGTCGCACTTGAAATGTGTCACGTACACCGGGTCGAAGCGCACTAATGTCGTCCACAGCCGGATGTCTGCTTCTGTTAACCGATCTCCGGTCAGATAGCGATGCTGCCCCAGAATCTGCTCCAGGCGCGCCAGCGAGTCAAAGACGTGGGTCACGGCGTCATCATAAGCCTGTTGGCTGGTGGCAAAACCGGCTTTATAGACACCGTTGTTCACATTGTCATAAATCCAGCTGTTCAGTTCGTCTATTTCAGTGCGCAGTTCCGGAGGGTAGTAATCGCCCGCTTTCGCGCCCAGCGCGTCAAACGCCGTGTTGAACATACGGATGATTTCCGCCGATTCGTTACTGACGATGGTGTGATTCTTTTTATCCCACAGCACCGGCACGGTGACGCGACCGCTGTAATGCGGGTCGGCGTGCAGGTAGAGTTGGTAAAGAAATTCATGCTGATAGAGTGTATCGCCCGTCACCGCGGGAAAATCATCGTCGAACGTCCAGCCGTTTTCCAGCATCAGCGGATTGACGACCGACACCGAGATGAACGGTTCCAGACCTTTGAGTTTACGTAAAATCAGTGTGCGGTGCGCCCAGGGGCAGGCAAGAGAGACGTACAGATGATAGCGGTCTTTTTCCGCGGCAAAACCCCCGTTGCCAGATGGACCCGGTGCGCCATCCGCAGTGAGCCAGTGGCGGAAAGCCGATACGGAACGTTGAAATTTCCCTCCGGTAGATTTGGTTTCATACCAGACATCATGCCAGACGCCGTCAATCAGTTGTCCCATTTTTTCTCTCCTGCGGATAGTAAAAACGAGGAGTAAACCTCCTCGTTTTTTGATTCTTAATTATAGTGCGCTTACCACTTTTTATTCAGCACACGGTCGATGCTGAATGCGCCCGGACCCGTGATAGCCAGCAGCAGGAAGCCGCCTGAAATGGTCAGGTTTTTCATGAACATCAGCGAGTTTACGCCTTCAGCAAAGTTGCTGTGGAACAGGAATGCCGTTAACAGTGTAAAGCCCGCAGTGAACAGCGCGGTCGTACGGGTCAGGAAACCAAACAGGATTGCCAGACCGCCGCCAAACTCAAGCAAAATCACCAGCGGCAACATAAAGCCAGGGACGCCCATCGCTTCCATATATTGTTGGGTACCCGCATATCCGCTGATTTTTCCCCATCCTGCGGTAATAAACAGGATTGGCATCAGAATGCGCGCTACCAGTACACCAACATCTTCTAATTTTTTCATTTTACTCTCCAGGAAACCACTCAGGCTGCTGATTATGTTTTTTATGCTATTACGCGGTAAAGCGCGTCGTTGCTGTCGATGGAGGGAATCATAAACGTGGCTAATGACAATTGTTAGCAAGGAAAACTGTCAGTATTTTTCAAAAAATTTGAGTGATGCGCAGAAGAAAGGGTGTGTAGCCTGATAAACGAAGCGTTATCAGGCTTGAGGTGTGGCAAGGTTAATTACGTAAATGCTGCTGCCGTAGCGTCGACTTAACCAAGCGCCAGGCACTCCAGAGACCGAATCCTCGTTTCGTCCAACGCACCAGCCTGTTGGGGTGACGAAGTGTCCAGATGGCCATCACGCTGCTGCCCACTAGCGCCCATGAGCGTAGATTGAGCAGCGTGTTCCAGCCGCGATCGTACGCACGGGTGGTTTCAAGCCAGTCCCGGCGACAGACAGACAGATCCAGCCTTTGCTGCTGGATCTGACTAAGCAGGATGGCCTTACGCTTTTGGCGTTCGACTTTGCTGCTCATTGGGCATCATCCTCAAGGATTTGTCTGTCGTTCGCCAGTTCGCGTCGTGTGTGGCGCAACAGGGTAGAACGACGCGCCTTGCGTAACGTCCAGATTCCGCCGATCAATGCCATCACCAGCAGCACCACTGTCGTGGCGATCATGACATTGAGTCGATACTGAGGATCAACGGCCCAGATGATCAGAATCATCAGGCTCATCAGACCGAAAGCGGCAAACAGCATGGTGAGACCCAGCATCAGCAAAAGCTGGATGAGGTTTGCTTTTTCTTCTTCCAGCTCAACAACCGCCAGTCGCAAACGGGTCTCCACCATCTCAACGAGAATAGTGACAATTCGCTGGCCAATCCCCAGAACGCTTTTACCCGGTCCTGGTGTTTGATGGGAATCCGCCATCATTAACGACGCGTCAGCAGTACGCCCAGCACGACACCTACCGCAGCGCCGATGCCGACGCCCGTCCACGGATTTTCACGCACATAGTCATCGGCGCGGGCCGCAGCTTCACGGGTCTGTTTTGCAATCGCGTCTCCGGTTTCTCCCAGACGATGGCGGCTTTCTTTCAGCGCGCGCTCGGCTTTGCTACGAATCTTACTCAGCTCTTCTTTTGACTTATCGCCAGAGGAACTGAGCACCTCTTCAAGCGTATCGGCCAGGGATTTCAACTCAGCGCGCAGATGTTCCGTAGTGTTATCATTCGACATAGTTTTCTCCAGGTGAGTGAGTAGTGATTGTTACAGATAAATCAGTAGTCGCGAGCTTCCAGTTTTTTCAGGTCTTCCTGAGCTTCCGCAAGCTTGTGTTCGCGTTTTGCAATCTTATCCGCATCGCCTTTTTGCTTAGCCTCTGCTAAGTCACGTTGACGCTCAGAAATCTCTTTTTTCTGTTCTGAGATTTTTTTCTCATGGTCAGCACGCAACTGACTGTCGCTACAGTTTGCTCTGACTTCACTGAGTGCTTTATTCAGACCGTTGATGCGGTTCTGGTTGTTGTGCTTCTCGGCATAGCTGATTTCCCGCTGAATATCCTGCTCTTTTTCCTGACAGAGGGTGTTGGCGTAGCTGCCTGCACTGAGCGTGAAAAGGGTAATAGCTAAAGCAATGCGGTATTTCATTCTTGAACCTTCCATTGTGACTCGTACCCATTTTTCGGGCGCGATGATCCAAATAACAAAGCGGCGGGTAATGTACCCGCTCACTTAATCATAGCCAGTAAACAGCGAAATCACCAAAGTGAGTGATATGATTCGGATTGTTTGAAATTATCCGAAGCGAAGCGGGGTATCTCGTAAACGGGAAATCCACTGCACCGCTGAGTTTTGGCCATCTTGTTGGGCAATGATGTAGCCATGGGGCAATGTTCTGACTAACACCGCCCGGGCTGCTGCGCTTTGCGCGTGGGAGTCGAATGTGATCAGTAAGGTGTCGTTATGCGGGGTGATGCTTTTGAAACGAATGCCATTGGCATCCAGATGATGCCAAATTGAAAAGCCATCCGGCATGCTGGCACCCTGATTAATTGCACGGATAGCCAGCGTCGACTCTTGTTGACGAATCGCTGACCACACCAGAATCAGTACGGTCAGCAGCACCAAAAATGAGGTTGTCCAGCCCAGTTGTCGAAGCGTCAGGCGTGGTTTCAGCATCACTTACCCTCGATTACCGTATTTCTTTTTCCACACCACGACCAGCGAACCTCCCAGCCCAAATACCAGCAGGACCACGGGAAGTAACATCAAGCACGACATCAACTGATCTTCGTACTTCAGGAAGACGGGCGTTTTGCCCAGCATGTAGCCCAGGGTGGTCAGTATCAGCACCCACAATAAGCCGCTCATCCAGTTGAAGAACTGAAAACGTGCATTATTGAGGCCGGACAAACCGGCGATGGTGGGCAGTAATGTACGCACAAAGGCAATAAAGCGGCCGACCAATAATGCCGATAAGCCATGCTTGTGGAAAAGGTGGTGCGCGCGTTGGTGATAGTGCGCCGGTAAATGAGACAGCCAGTTCTGTACGATTCGGGTGTTGCCTAACCATCGACCCTGTATATAGCTGACCCAGCAGCCTAAGCTGGCGGCGGTGGTGAGTAACAGAATCGTTTGTGGGAATCCCATGGCGCCTTTTGCAATGAGTACGCCGACCAAAACCAACAGGCTGTCGCCAGGCAAAAAGGCAGCAGGAAGCAACCCGTTTTCCAGGAACAAAATCATAAACAAGACTAAATAAAGCATGCCAATCATCGAAGGGTTGGCCAGTGTTTCAAAGTCCTGCGCCCAGAGGGCATGCAGCAATTGGGTAAAAAGTTCCATTCAGTATTCCTGGAGAATCGGTTGTCGTCATGCCGGTTTTCTGGAGTTTGCAACATTGCGACATTCTTCGTTTTTTGTATGGGTCGCTGTAGGGTGCAAAGTCACGGGCTTGCACAATTCATTGTTAAGTTATGAAGTAAGCAAGCACTAACACACATAATTTAAAAAACATCTAAGTGTAACAAAGGTCAACGTAGTCCGTTATAGAAATTGCCGTCGATACACGCTGATTTTGCTTATCGCAAAGGAGGGTGGCGAGAGGATTTACACAGGCTGACACTTTATACCTTCCGCTTACTGAATACCGCAGACAGGCGCATTGCCGCGCCTGCCGAAGTCAGAGTGTTTATTTTGCGCCGTTGGCCGCAGTATCGAGATGAACAACGGGATTTTCCGCAAAAAGATAACGGTCGGCGTTGAACTCAAAATCGTCGCTGGTTTCATTGAATAGCATCTGTTTTGTATTCTCAAGATGCTGCCACATCGCCAGTTTGGCCGCGTGGGGATCTTTGCGAATCAGCGCTTTCAGGATCTGATCATGGTCATCGCACCAGTTATCCACGGTGCGGAGATCGATGTGATCGTGAAGTTTCTTCCAGTAGGGGTTATGCACGCGCTGAGTCCACATTTTCTCAACGATAGCGGCCAGTGCGGTATTTTGTGTGGCCAGTGCGACCTGAACATGAAACTGGAGATCCCACTCGGAGTCGCGGAAACATTTTTCGTTACGCGCATTCTCCTGAATTTGCATCAATTTCATGATGTCTTGTTTGGTCACCTGGGTGGCAGCAAATTCGGCAATATTACTTTCGATGAGTTGTCGAGCCTGGAGCAGTTCAAACGGACCATAGCTGGCGAACTCAAGGTTTTCGTCTGGCGTAACATATTGTTTTGGCTGGTTCGAAACGACGTGAATACCGGAACCTTTACGCACTTCTACATAGCCTTCAACTTCCAGCATGATGATGGCTTCGCGAACCACAGTGCGGCTGACATTCTTTTCATCGGCAATAAAACGTTCTGCAGGCAGTTTTTCGCCCACGAGATAAGCGCCTTTTTCGATACGCTCTTTAAGGTCAGCAGCTAATTGTTGATACAAACGTCGTGGTTCGGTGATTTCCATATGCGCTCCAGGCATGATACGGCAGGCTACATTTGTTATACCACTTTTGCGAGTCTGGCTCCACTTGTACTGATGAAAAAGCCGCCTGTGAACAGGCGGCTGTGGAGGTAATTGATGACAGATTGTGTTGGGTCAATTTTGCGGGGCAGGTTCATTGAGCGATTCGCCTGAACCTGAATCGTCCGCCGATTTGTTTTGCAACACGGTCCAGATGACCAGCGCGCCCAGCAGGTCGAACACCGCCAGCACCGCAAACAGCGGGCTAAAGCCAATGGTGTCGGCCAGTGCACCAACCACCAGCGCAAACATCGTACTCGCCATCCAGGCGGACATCCCGGTCAGGCCATTTGCCGTCGCCACTTCGTTACGACCAAAGACGTCCGAAGAGAGCGTAATCAGTGCGCCGGAAAGCGCCTGGTGGGCAAAGCCGCCGACGCAAAGCAGCGCGATGGCGGCATAGGGGCTGGTAAACAGACCGATCATGCCAGGGCCAATCATCAGGAATGCGCCCATGGTGACGACCATTTTACGGGAAACGATCAGATTCACGCCAAACCAGCGTTGGAACAGCGGCGGCAGATAACCCCCAACGATACAGCCCAGATCGGCAAACAGCATTGGCATCCAGGCGAACATGGCGATCTCTTTCAGGTTAAAGCCGTAGACTTTAAACATGAACAGCGGGATCCATGCGTTGAAGGTACCCCAGGCCGGTTCAGCCAGGAAACGCGGCAGTGCAATACCCCAGAACTGGCGGTTACGCAGGATCTGGCCAACGGACATTTTCTTCGCCGCCCCGACCTGGTGCTGTGCTTCCTGACCATTAATGATGTAGTCACGCTCTTCGTCAGACAGTTTTTTCTGATCGCGAGGATGTTTGTAGAAAACCAGCCATGACATCGCCCAAATAAAGCTCAGCGCGCCGGAGATAATGAACGCCATTTGCCAGCTGTGCATGACGATCGCCCAGACCACCAGAGGCGGAGCTATCATCGCGCCAATCGAGGAACCGACGTTGAAATATCCCACGGCAATGGAACGTTCTTTTGCCGGGAACCATTCAGAACTGGCTTTCAGACCTGCCGGGATCATGGCAGCTTCAGCGGCGCCGACAGCACCACGCGCCAGGGCCAGACCGCCCCAGCTTCCTGCCAGCGCTGTCGCACCGCAGAAAATGGCCCACAGTACGGCAAACATCGCGTAGCCCACTTTCGTACCGAGTATATCCAGGACGTAGCCCGCGACAGGTTGCATAACGGTGTAAGCAGCAGAATAGGCTGCGATGATATAGGAGTACTGTTGGGTGGAGATGTGTAACTCTTCCATCAGCGTTGGCGCAGCGGCCGCAACCGTGTTACGTGTCAGGTAACCCAGCACGGTGCCTAAGGTCACCAGTGCGATCATGTACCAACGTAACCCTTTAATTTTACGCATGTAAAGCCTCATCGTTTTGTTATTTCCGCAAAAAATGCGGCTATCCTCCTGCTCGGGGCGGAGGATGTTCTTTAACGAAAGGGGGGTAGCCGTAAAATGAGATACTCCCCGAACCTTGCCATTTAAGTCATCGTGCTAATTCGGTTTCCGTACCGTTTAATTCGAGGGGGAACCCTCGATATTTTTATATTCAGTCGGTTTATATATCGCGACGAAAAAAAGATAACTTGTCATACAACTTCAAAAGGTGAGTGACATCACAAAAGTATGAATCTTCGCAGGGGTATTATTTTGATTCCACGAAGCCAGTGCTGGTGCGGCCTGGAGCACTGTTTACTCCGTAAAGGGGAATTTAATTGTTTAGGTTTATTGATCTATCTCACGAAAAATTCTTCAGTGACTGGAAATTGGTGTGATAACTTTGCAGCATCTAAACATAAGCAATCTGACGCACTCGTTGAGAGGAAGACGATAAATGACTCCGTTTATGACTGAAGATTTTCTGCTGGATACCGAATTTGCCCGTCGTCTGTACCATGATTACGCCAAAGACCAGCCCATCTTCGACTACCATTGCCATCTGCCGCCGCAGCAAATCGCCGAAAACTACCGTTTCAACAACCTGTATGACATCTGGCTGAAAGGCGATCACTACAAGTGGCGTGCCATGCGTACCAACGGCGTCGCTGAACGTCTGTGTACCGGCGACGCTTCCGATCGTGAAAAGTTTGATGCCTGGGCAGCGACCGTTCCACACACTATCGGCAACCCGTTATACCACTGGACGCACCTTGAGCTGCGTCGTCCGTTTGGCATCACTGGCAAACTGCTTTCTCCGTCTACCGCCGACGAAATCTGGAACCAGTGCAACGAGTTGCTGGCGCAGGATCAATTCTCCGCGCGCGGCATCATGCAGCAGATGAACGTGAAAATGGTCGGCACCACCGATGACCCGATCGATTCTCTGGAGCACCATGCAACGGTGGCCAAAGACATCACCTTCTCCGTTAAAGTGCTGCCGAGCTGGCGTCCGGATAAAGCCTTCAACATTGAGCAGGCGACCTTTAACGATTACATGGCGAAGCTGGGTGAAGTTTCCGATACCGATATTCGTCGTTTCACTGACCTGCAAACTGCACTGACCAAACGTCTGGATCACTTCGCCGCACACGGGTGTAAAGTCTCCGACCATGCGCTGGATGTCGTGATGTTTGCTGACGCGAACGAAGCGGAGCTGGACAGCATTCTGGCGCGTCGTCTGGCTGGCGAAATTCTGAGTGAGCACGAAGTCGCGCAGTTCAAAACAGCTGTACTGGTGTTCCTTGGCGCAGAATACGCGCGTCGCGAGTGGGTACAGCAGTACCACATTGGCGCGCTGCGTAATAACAACCAGCGTCAGTTCAAACTGCTGGGCGCAGACGTCGGCTTTGATTCCATCAACGACCGCCCGATGGCGGAAGAGCTCTCCAAACTGCTGAGCAAGCAAAACGAGCAGAACCTGCTGCCGAAAACCATCCTCTACTGCCTGAATCCGCGCGATAACGAAGTGCTGGGCACGATGATCGGTAACTTCCAGGGCGAAGGGATGCCGGGCAAAATGCAGTTCGGTTCCGGCTGGTGGTTCAACGACCAGAAAGACGGCATGGAACGTCAGATGACCCAACTAGCGCAGCTCGGCCTGCTGAGCCGCTTTGTCGGTATGCTGACCGACAGCCGCAGCTTCCTGTCCTATACGCGCCATGAATATTTCCGTCGCATCCTGTGCCAGATGATTGGCCGCTGGGTCGCGGCTGGCGAAGCACCGGCGGATATCCAGCTGTTGGGTGAGATGGTGCGTAATATTTGCTTTAACAATGCGCGTGACTACTTCGCCATTGAACTGAACTAAGGTCTGGGTTGATATGCAATACATCAGGATCCATTCGCTGGATAACGTTGCAGTTGCCCTGGCCGATTTGGCGCAGGGCACAGAAGTCAGCATTGATAGCCACATCGTGACGCTTGGTCAGGACATTGTCCGCGGACATAAATTTGCGTTAAGCCAGATCGCAAAGGGCGAAAACGTTATTAAATATGGCCAGCCGATCGGTCATGCTCTGGCGGACATTGCGGCGGGGGAGCACATTCACGCCCACAATACCCGTACCAATCTGAGCGATCTGGATACGTATCGCTATCAACCCGATTTTCAGGCCGAAGAAGCACAGCCTGCCGATCGCAATGTGCAGATCTATCGCCGCGCCAACGGCGAGGTGGGTGTGCGCAACGAATTGTGGATTTTGCCGACGGTCGGCTGCGTGAACGGTATTGCACGCCAGATCCAGACTCGCTTCCTGAAGGAGACCAACGACGCCGAAGGTACTGACGGCGTGCATCTCTTCAGCCACACTTACGGCTGCTCTCAACTGGGTGACGATCACATCAATACCCGCACCATGCTGCAAAATATGGTGCGCCATCCGAATGCCGGAGCGGTGCTGGTGATTGGCCTGGGCTGTGAAAACAACCAGGTGGATGCCTTCCGCGAAACGCTGGGTGAGTTTGATGCCGATCGCGTTCACTTTATGATCTGTCAGCACCAGGACGACGAAGTGGAAGCGGGCCTCGAGCATCTCCATCAGTTGTATAACGTGATGCGTTACGACAAGCGCGAACCGGGCAAACTGGGCGAATTAAAGTTCGGTCTGGAGTGCGGGGGTTCAGATGGCCTGTCCGGCATCACTGCCAACCCGATGCTGGGACGCTTCTCCGATTACGTGATTGCCAATGGCGGAACGACCGTATTGACGGAAGTGCCGGAAATGTTTGGCGCAGAGCAATTGCTGATGACGCATTGCCGTGATGAAGAGACGTTTGAAAAACTGGTCACCATGGTTAATGACTTCAAACAGTACTTCATTGCCCATGACCAGCCGATCTACGAGAATCCTTCTCCGGGCAACAAAGCGGGCGGTATCACGACGCTTGAGGATAAATCGCTGGGCTGCACCCAGAAAGCGGGGGCCAGTCAGGTGGTGGATGTGCTGCGCTACGGCGAGCGTCTGAAAACGCCGGGCCTGAATCTGCTGAGCGCACCGGGTAATGATGCTGTCGCCACCAGTGCGCTGGCGGGGGCTGGCTGTCACATGGTGCTGTTCAGTACCGGTCGCGGCACGCCATACGGCGGCTTTGTACCGACGGTAAAAATCGCCACGAACAGCGAGCTGGCGGCGAAGAAAAAGCACTGGATCGATTTTGATGCCGGGCAACTGATCCACGGTAAAGCGATGCCGCAGCTACTCAACGAGTTCGTCGATACGATCGTTGATTTTGCCAATGGTAAGCAGACCTGCAATGAGCGTAACGACTTCCGGGAACTGGCGATCTTCAAAAGCGGCGTGACGTTATAAAACGATCGCTTTAAAATTGAAACGGCGTTTCATATAATGAGGCGCCGTTTCTTTTTGCCTGTCTACAGGGACTCTTCATGACCGCGTATTGGTTGGCTCAGGGCGTTGGTGTCATCGCCTTTCTGATTGGTATTACCACCTTTTTCAACCGCGACGAGCGTCGCTTCAAACTGCAACTTGCCGTCTATAGCGCCACCATTGGCGTGCATTTCTTTTTGATGGGGGCCGCCCCAGCCGGGATGAGTGCTGAACTTAACACCGTACGTACGCTGATTTCGATGTATACCCGGCGGCTTTGGGTGATGACCGTTTTCATCGTGCTCACGTTGGTTCTCGGCCTGGCAAAACTGCAACATGCGATGGAACTGTTGCCCATTATGGGCACGCTCGCCAGCACCTGGGCGCTGTTTCGCTGCAAAGGATTAACCGTGCGTTGCGTGATGTGGTGTGCCACGGCCTGTTGGGTCATTCATAACTTCTGGTTGGGATCGATTGGCGGTACGCTTATTGAGGGCAGCTTTTTGGTGATAAATGGTCTCAATATCATCCGCTTCAGACGTATGCAAAAACGCGGTATTGATCCTTTCAGAATGGAGAATGCAGCGTCGCAGGAAAACCCCTCCGCACGTTGACGGAGGGGGAAGAGATTACCCGCGCAGTGCGTTGTTAGCCAGACGTTCGTCTTCTGCCTGGCAGGCTGCTGCGGTGAACAGGACGTCAGTCGACGAGTTCAGCGCCGTTTCGCAGGAGTCCTGCAGTACGCCGATGATGAAGCCGACGGCAACCACCTGCATGGCAATATCGTTAGGAATACCGAACATATTGCACGCCAGCGGGATCAGCAGCAGGGAGCCACCCGCCACACCTGACGCACCACACGCGCACAGCGAGGCAACCACGCTTAGTAACAGCGCTGTCGGGAGATCCACCGGAACGCCTAACGTGTTAACTGCGGCCAGCGTCAGGACGGTAATGGTGATCGCCGCCCCAGCCATATTGATGGTCGCGCCCAGCGGGATAGAGACGGAGTAGGTATCCCGGTCCAGGTTCAGCTTTTCACACAACGCCATGTTTACCGGGATATTGGCGGCTGAACTGCGGGTAAAGAAGGCATAAACGCCGCTTTCACGCAGACAGGCCATGACCAGCGGATACGGGTTACGGCGAATCTTCCAGAATACCAGCAGCGGGTTAATGACCAGCGCGACCAGCAGCATACAGCCAATCAGCACGACCAGCAGTTGCGCGTAACCCCAGAGCGTTGCAAAACCGGTCGTGGCGAGCGTGGATGAAACCAGCCCAAAGATACCGATAGGGGCGAAACGGATAACCAGTTTCACCATGAAAGTCACGGCGTTTGCCATGTCATTAACGAGATTTTTTGTCGTCTCATTACCGTGGCGAAACGCAAAGCCCAAACCTACGGCCCAGACCAGAATACCAATGTAGTTCGCATTGAGCAGGGCATCAATCGGGTTGGTGACCATGCTCATCAGCAGGCCGCGTAACACTTCTACAATGCCTGAGGGCGGTACGATATCCCCAGCGCTGGTGGATAAATGCAGCGTTGACGGAAAGGCAAAACTGAACACTACTGCCGCCAGGGCAGCAGAAAATGTGCCCAGAAGATACAGGAACAGAATCGGACGGATATTGGTTTTCTGACCCTGCTGGTGATTGGCGATAGATGCCATAACCAGCGTTAGCACCAGGACAGGGGCAACGGCTTTCAGGGCGCCAACAAACAGCGTTCCCAGCAGACCCGACGCTTCTGCCGCAGGTTTAGATACCAGAGCCAGCAAAACGCCGAGCACTAAACCTACGAGGATTTGTTTTACGAGACTACCTTGCGACAGGCGTGCGAGCAGGCCTGAAGTTGATGACTTCATGGAGATTTCCTTAAGTGATATTGCGTCCATCCTGGAACGTACTCTTTGTTACGTTTATGCCCGGATGTAATAAATGTTTGCCTGAGTGAGTATAAGGAAAGATGCGCTCTGGGGAAGCGTAAAATGCTGAAATTTACGTGTCACATCATATTTTTTAACTATTTGTTTACGTATTGCCAGGGGGCGCTACGTTTGTCGGTCTGCGGAACGTATTTTTGCTGGCCCGGCAGGCATACTGCCGGGCCATGGAGGTTACTGCGCTTGCTGTTTCTTATCGTTTTGATGGTTTACCCATGCGTTAACGAGCAGTGTGACGATCAGGATGCCAAACACCACACCTAACGAGATGGCGATAGGAATATGATAGAAGTCGACAATCAGCATCTTGATACCAATGAACACCAGGATTATCGACAAACCATATTTGAGCATTGAGAAGCGCTCCGCGACACCCGCCAGCAGGAAGTACATCGCACGCAGACCCAGAATCGCGAACAGGTTAGAGGTCAGTACAATGAACGGGTCGGTCGTCACGGCAAAGATAGCCGGAATACTGTCGACGGCGAAAATGACGTCGCTCAGTTCAACCAGAATCAGTACCAGCATCAGCGGCGTTGCGAACAGCAGGCCGTTCTTACGCACGAAGAAATGCTCGTTCTCGATGGTGTCGGTCATGCGCAGATGCCCACGTAGCCAGCGAACCACCGGTCTGTCGCCGATGCCGGACGCATCATCTTTCGCCAGCGCCATTTTTACACCGGTAAACAGCAGGAAGGCACCGAACACATACAGCAGCCACTCGAACTGCGCGATCAGCCAGCTTCCGGTAAAGATCATGATGGTACGCAGTACGATCGCACCCAGTACGCCATAGACCAACACCCGACGTTGCAGCGCGGGCGGGACAGAGAAGTAGCTGAAGAGCATCAGCCAGACAAAGACGTTATCCACCGCCAGTGATTTTTCGATCAAATAACCGGTCAGAAACGCCAGCGCCTGCGGATCGGCAACCGCACGTCCTTGCGTTTGAGCCAGATACCACCAGAATACGGCGTTAAACAATAATGAGAGTGTTACCCAGACCAGGGACCAGATTGCCGCCTGCTTCATTGACATCGTATGTGCGCCACGACGCCCCTGTAGCAGAAGATCAATAGCCAGCATAATCACCACAACGACAGCGAATCCACCCCATAACAACGGTGTGCCGACAGTATTCATAAAATTTCCTTACACATAAAAAAACGGCTGACGTCAGAAGACGACAGCCGTTGCTTTTTATATGCATAGACCTCGCCTTCCGGCAAGGTCTCACTTACAACAAAACAGGAATACGACGACGCATTCCTGTTTTGTTGCCCGGTGACCGGATGTGGTTTTTCACACATCGTAATGACGATCCACCGGCAATGAAGTTACTCCCCTTTGCGGGTAACAAAATATGACAGGCCATGCTTCCAGTCAATGGCCTGTTACATCTGTTTTACATTGATTTACGCAGTGGCTGCGGGGTTTTGATCATCCGCCGGGAATAGTACCCCAGTCTGGCGACGAATTTCCGTTTGCAGTTTCGCAGTAATGCGGCTGACTTCCAGAGCGGGATGGTTCACCTCATGCGTTTCAACCAAATGTGCAAAGACCTCTGCCTCATAGAGCATAGTATTAATATGCTGAGGTGCAGTGAGATCCTGCGTCTTCCCGCCGCGTGGAATAAAGCAGACTTTCTGACACTCGGCGATTTTCTCAATCACCAGGGAACCCGCTTCTCCCTGAATTTCGCTGGCCAGCACAGAGTCGCTGACTTTGGAGTGCTGCAAGGTCACGCTGAAATCACCGTAATTCAGCACCACGACGCCATGGGCATCAACGCCGCTTTCCAGCAGGCTGGCAGAAGCCTGCACGCTGCAAGGTTCACCCCAGAGTGCGATGGCGGACGCCAGGCAATAAAAGCCGATATCCATGATCGAGCCATTTGAAAACGCCGGATTAAAGGTGTTGGGGTTTTCACCGTCCAGATAGCGCTGGTAACGCGAGGAGTACTGGCAGTAATTGATAAAGGCCTTACGTACTTTCCCCACCTTCGGCAAGGCTTGTTGTAGCAGCAGGAAATTGGGCAGGCTGGCCGTTTTAAAGGCTTCAAAGAGCACGACCTGATTTTCGCGGGCACAGGCGATAGCCGCTTCAACCTCAGCCAGATTCGATGCCAGCGGCTTCTCGCAAATCACATGTTTTTGGTGACTGAGAAAGAGCCGGGTCTGGGAAAAATGCAGTGAATTTGGGCTGGCAATATAGACCGCATCAATCGCCTCGCTTTTTGCCATGGCGTCCAGCGAGGTAAACAGATGTTCGACGGGATAGTCGTTAGCGAACGTTTGCGCCTGTTCGAGGCTGCGGGAATAGACTGCAGTTAACTTATATTTGCCGGTTTCATGAGCGGCATCGACAAACTGGCGGGTGATCCAGTTTGTGCCAATAACAGCGAAACGTATCATAAACGCCTTCAGGCTCCATAAAGGGATTCTCGCGCCAATGTATCACGCCTTTATGGCAAAGCCAGTGCGCGACTACGCAGTTTCCTTTAACGACAACTGCGTCAGCCACAGGCGGGTATCAAACTCAAGCTGGTGATACTGCGGCTCCATATGACAGCACAACTGGTAGAACGCTTTGTCGTGCTCTTTTTCCTTCAGATGCGCCAGTTCATGGACGACGATCATCCGCAGGAACGGCTCCGGCGCGTTGCGAAAAACCGTGGCGACGCGGATTTCCGCCTTCGCTTTCAGCTTTCCACCCTGGACGCGTGAAACGGCGGTATGCAAACCCAGTGCGTTTTTCAGCACGTGGATCTTATTGTCATACATCACTTTATTGATCGGTGGCGCATTACGCAGAAACTGGCTTTTCAGATCCTGGGTGTACTGCCAGAGCGCCTTATCGGTCGCGAAGCTGTGTGTGCCTGGGTAACGTTTTTCAAGAACGCTGCCCAGCCGCTCTTCGGCAATTAAGGTGCGTACCTGGGAAAGTAAATTCTCCGGATAGCCCTGCAGATAACTAAGATTGCTCATCAACAACGCCCCAACTGAATAATAAAAAGGTATACTCACGCACCCTTTTCAGGGATAACGCCAAATTTTACCACTCAGGAGGGCCGATGAGCCACTTAGACAACGGTTTCCGTTCACTCAATCTTAAACGTTTCCCGGAAACGGACGACGTTAACCCGCTTCAGGCGTGGGAAGCGGCGGATGAATATCTGCTGCAACAGTTGGATGACACTGAAATTGTCGGTCCGGTTCTGATCCTGAATGATACCTTCGGAGCACTGGGTTGCGCGCTGGCTGAACACACGCCTTACAGCATCGGTGATTCCTATTTAAGCGAACTCGCGACGCGCGAAAACCTGCGTCACAACGAGATTGCGGAATCCAGCGTCAAGTTTCTCGACAGCACGGCACAATATCCGCAGGCACCGGGCGTTGTGCTGATTAAAATTCCTAAAACGCTGGCCCTGCTGGAACAGCAACTGCGCGCACTGCGTCAGGTGGTCACCCCAGAAACGCGGATTATTGCGGGTGCTAAAGCGCGTGATATTCACAACTCCACGCTTGAGCTGTTCGAAAAAGTGCTGGGCCCAACGACCACCACGCTGGCCTGGAAAAAGGCGCGTCTGATCAACCCAACGTTCACGAAGCCCGAACTTGCCGATGCACCAGAGACGCTGAGCTGGAAGCTGGACGGAACCAACTGGACCATTCACAACCATGCCAACGTCTTCTCGCGCACGGGGCTGGATATCGGTGCCCGTTTCTTTATTGAGAATTTGCCCGACAATCTGGAAGGGGAGATCGTGGATCTCGGATGTGGCAACGGGGTGATTGGTCTGACGCTGCTGGAGAAAAACCCGGAAGCCAGCGTCATCTTTACCGATGAATCGCCGATGGCCGTGGCGTCCAGTCGTCTGAACGTAGAAACCAACATGCCTGAAAACCTGGATCGCTGCGAGTTTATGATTAACAACGCCCTATCAGGCGTGGAGCCTTTCCGCTTCAACGCGGTCATTTGTAATCCGCCGTTCCACCAGAAGCATGCCCTGACGGATAACGTCGCTTGGGAGATGTTCCATCACGCGCGTCGTTGCCTGAAGATCAACGGCGAGCTGTATATTGTGGCGAACCGTCACCTCGACTATTTCCACAAACTGAAGAAGATCTTCGGGAACTGCGAAACCATCGCCACCAACAATAAATTCGTGGTGCTGAAGGCGGTGAAACTGGGCCGTCGTCGCTAAACTATTGTTTGCCGGGCGGCGCTTCGCTTGCTCCGGCCTACGAGGTTTTGTAGGCCCGGTAAGCGTAGCGCCACCGGGCAATAGGTTAAATTTCCAGCGCTAGCTTTGTGCCCTGCGCAATGGCTCGCCGGGCATCCAGCTCCATTGCCACATCGCATCCACCAATCAAATGCACCACTTTACCTGCTGCGTGCAACGGATCGGCCAGTTCGCGTCTTGGATCCTGCCCGGCGCAAATCACCACGTTGTCGACGGCCAGAAGTTGCGGCTCGCCGTTGATCAATACGTGTAACCCTTCATCATCGATCTTCTGATAACTGACCGCCGGGATCATTTTTACCCCGCGAGAGAGCAGGGTCGTGCGGTGGATCCACCCCGTTGTTTTCCCCAACCCCTGACCGGGTTTGCTGGCCTTACGTTGCAGCATCACGATTTGTCGCGGACTGCGTGATAAATGCGGGCCTTCCGGGCGCAGGCCGCCCGCCTGTTGCAGGCTGGTGTCGATACCCCACTCCACGCAAAACTCGGCAATGCTCTGACTGGTGGGATCGCCTGGCTGACTCAGGTACATGGCGGTATCAAAACCGATCCCGCCGCAACCAACAATGGCCACGCGCTTCCCGACCGGGGCTTTGTCGCGCAAGACGTCAAGATAGGTCAGTACTTTCGGATGATCGATACCGGCGATCGGCGGTTTACGCGGTTCGATCCCACTGGCGAGGATCACTTCATCAAAGGACTGAAGGGCGTCGGCGCTCACGAACTGATTCAGTTTCAGCGTGACGCCAGTGACGTCGATCATTCGGCGGTAATAGCGCAGCGTTTCATAAAATTCTTCTTTGCCGGGGATCTGTTTGGCAATGTTAAATTGCCCGCCGATCTCGGCGTTGGCATCAAACAGGGTGACAGCATGACCACGCGCGGCGGCGTTGATCGCAAAAGCAAGACCTGCTGGCCCGGCCCCTACCACCGCCAGTTGTTTCTTCACCACCGCCGGCAAGACAGGCATTTTTGTTTCGTGGCAGGCGCGTGGGTTTACCAGGCATGAAGTGACTTTGCCAACGAAGATCTGATCCAGGCACGCCTGGTTACAACCGATGCAGGTGTTGATCTCATCGGCACGTCCGGACTGCGCCTTTGAAAGCAGTTCGGCGTCGGCGAGGAACGGACGCGCCATCGACACCATATCGGCATCGCCACGGGCCAGAATATCGTCGGCCACCTGCGGATCGTTGATGCGGTTGGTGGTGACCAGCGGGATTGTCACGAGACCTTTCAGCTTGCGGGTTACCCAGCTAAATGCACCGCGCGGGACCGGCGTGGCGATGGTAGGAATGCGGGCTTCATGCCAGCCGATGCCCGTGTTAATGATCGTTGCGCCTGCGGCTTCAATGGCCTGCGCCAGCTGTACGGTTTCCTCAAAGGTGCCGCCGTTTTCCACCAAATCCAGCATCGACAGGCGATAGATAATGATGAAATCGTTGCCGACGCGCTGGCGTACTGCCCGCACGACTTCTACAGCAAAACGCATACGGTTGACATAGTCGCCGCCCCATTGGTCCTGGCGTTGGTTGGTGCGTACGGTGAGAAACTCGTTAATCAGATACCCTTCAGAGCCCATCACCTCCACGCCGTCGTATCCTGCTTCGCGCGCCAGTTGTGCGCAGCGCGCGAAGTCGTCAATCAGTTGCAGGATCTCGTCATGGGTCAGCTCATGAGGCGTAAAGCGGTTTATCGGCGCCTGTAGCGCGGAGGGCGCCACCAGGTGCGGTTGGTAGCTGTAACGCCCGGTATGCAGGATCTGAAGGGCGATTTTACCGCCTTCATCATGAACCGCATCGGTGATGGTGCGATGGAATGGTAATTGCCTGGCGTCATTCAGCGTTGCGCCGCCTTCCATTCCCACGCCGGAGAGCGCAGGGGCGATACCGCCGCTGACAATCAGCGCGACGCCATGCTTCGCACGCTCGGCGTAGAAGGCCGCCAGACGTTGTGCGCCGTCGGGATACTCCTCAAGGCCGGTATGCATTGAACCCATTAGCACGCGGTTTTTAAGCTGGGTAAAGCCCAGGTCGAGTGGGGCGAACAGCGACGGATAGCTCATAAGGGTGTCCATTATGTAAAATTATTGTTATGTGGTCGGATGAGTTCTAATTTAGCTGTCGGCGCGCAAAAGGGAAAAGAGGAATGTAATGATTGTGATGGGATTCAAAAAAGATGCTCCCCCCGAAGGGAGAGCGAACCGGAGATGGTGCTTTTTTTAGTGTGCTGGTCGTTACTGAATGTTTGAAGCGGGGGCGGCTTCGATTGCTTGCTCTTCTTTGGTTAACCCTTTTATGTACCTGCTGTATTTCCACCAGGCAAAACCGAGGAAGATAACAATGCCACCCACGTTATAAAAAATAATGGTCATGATGTTCCCGCCGGTAGGGAACGTAGAGGCGATAAATCCGACGGTAAAAAGCGCAATCAGCATGGAAACCACAATAATGCCGGTGCGTTGTGATCCCATGCGGAAGTCGCGCGGTAAATGATCCAGTTTTACCCGCAGATTCAGATAAGCCAGCATAATAAACAGCGGCGGCAGCATGGAGGCAGCGGCAGTCATATTAATGATGGTGTTCATAAGATCCTGCACGGTATTGGAGCCGAGCATTGGGATGATCATCAGCGGAATAACAATCAGATACTGGATCCAGGCGGCTCGCGCCGGTACGCCGTTCTCATTCAGCGAGACGGTTTTCTTGCCGAAAATGCCTTCCGGGATCTCAGAGAAGAAAATTTTCACCGGCGTTGCGGTCCACATCAGCAAGGAGCCGAACATGGCGGTAAAGGAGACCAGACCGACAAAACGATTGACGATGAGTTCTGGCAGACCGAAATACGCGGCCAGGCCGTGGAATACCTGCACAGAGCCGCCGGTAAACTTCAGCTCTTTGCTGCTGACAAAGACGTTGATCAGCACCGATGAAATGGAATACAGAACGCCGATAAAGATCCCGGCAATAATGATCACTTTTACGAACGATTTCGAACCGCCTTTGACGTCGTTAACGTAAACGGCGACGGATTCTGCACCGCCTGCGGCCATGAAGATCCAGGTGGTAATGCCGAGGAATGCCCAGTTGAAATTCGGGATCATCGCATCAACGGTAATTGGATCGGCTGGCTGGACACCACCAACCAGCGCGGTGCCTGCCAGTAAAATGTAGGACAAGGTGAGCAACAGCATCAGCGTGGACGTGACTGAAGTGATGGGACCCAGCATTTTCGCCCCGTTAGTGGAGACCCAGGTCGAGAAGGCGAACAGCACCATACTCAGGACGGTGGTCGCAATCGGCGTCAGAATATATTCGTAGCCGAGAAACGCGTAAGAGGCATAGGCAATAACGCGCGGCAGCAGCGAAGTGAAAAAGAACAGATTGACGAACCAGTAGGTGTAGGCGGTAATAAACGCCCAGCGACCGCCCAACGAACTTTTTACCCACGCATAAACCCCGGCCTCTGAGTTCTTATTCAGCGAGACAAATTCCGCGATGATTAAGCAGAAGGGAATAAAATAAAAAATCGTGGCCAGGAAAAACATCGGTGCGGATGCCAGCCCAAGCTCAATATTATTATTGATGACGTTATTGAAACTATAAACGGCGGCAAACGTGAGTGACAGTAAACCGAATTTACCGATTGTATTACGTTTGGTATCAGACATAACACATCTCCGAACATTTGTAGGGTAGGGCGATACCATTCTGACATCGCCCGTTTTTTTT
Organism: Citrobacter sp. GW821-FHT02E08; assembly: GCF_059421685.1. Lineage (NCBI taxonomy): Bacteria > Pseudomonadati > Pseudomonadota > Gammaproteobacteria > Enterobacterales > Enterobacteriaceae > Citrobacter > Citrobacter sp. GW821-FHT02E08. The sequence goes on from NZ_JBWKVL010000001.1 coordinate 176,697, forward strand.
ATTTGTTATGGAAGTAACCGTCTTCGATGGTTACTCTGAGGACAACTTTCTTGACTGCGTTATTGCAAATAAAACGGTAAGCCTCATGGTTATCACAAATAACCATCTGGCCTTCATGCACTTCGACGGTTTGTCCACACCCTTTCAGGTATTCGCGATCGGTTTCATCACGGTAATATTCAACAATTTGCAATTCATCCTTGGGCGCAAATTCAATTTTTTGCTGTCCCTGTAAGTAATAATGCACGTCAAAATAACGACGATGCCCGGTAAATAGCGCATCGGTGGCTGAATCGGTTTCCACGCGATAACTGAGCGAATCGCCGATGGAATGGGCGACACCGGGTCGAATGTTATCAATATTTTCGATCGCTTCGACGCAGCGCTGCCATTTCCGACCGGAGGCGTAGAGTTGTCGGAACTGTTCTAAGTTATCGAGGATTCTCATTTTTCATTCTCGCTGTGCAAATTCGTGGAAAAGAAACCCGCGCCAAAGGCGTGACAAGCGTAGGTCTGAGCGGTGGTTTCTCCGCCAGAAACCGGCAGCAATGTAAAGCCGTAGTGGAAAGGTCTGAACCAGACCCGCCAGCTATCAAGCACTTCGCTTCCCCAGGAGTTGGAGCCAAGCCCGAGCAGCTGGTGGTCCAGATTCAGCGTGATGTCATCGCGACGCTGCAACTCATTACAATGCTGTGCGGAATGAATATCCTCTGGCGTGTAGTGCCAGGCGCTAAAGTTGATCGGCTGTTGCGGCACAACCAGCAGGCCATTGCCGTGACGATTGGTCAGCGCAGCCCAGCGCACATGCTGGCGGTTGCCGTTGTTTTGCGGGAAGGGATAGTTCTCGAACATCTCATCCACGGTGGCACGCCAGATGTCGATGATATTGGCCTGCTGACTGTCGGCGTAGTTTTCACCCGGCCCACGGCCATACCAGGCGACCTGATCGAGCGCGCCGTTGATGCCCAACGTGAAACCGATGCACGGAATAATGTGCGGGTACTCGCCGTAACGCTCGCCCGAAAGCTCGACATTCACCTGGCCGTCTGCCGCAATGCGCCAGCGATAGGTGCAGCGCATCCCGAAATCAAACACCGGCGGCGCGATGATGGTGCGACTGGTGATAAGAATTGCGTCGTCAGCCTGTTCAATGGCGAAATCGCGCAGATGCTCCTGCATGATCTGCAGATGGTTCGGTTGCCAGAGACCCTCAAACTCCTGTTTGTGGTTATCAATCATCGGTTTGAAGAAGTTAATCTTCGGCTCGCGGGTGATCAGCTCCTCACCGTTAACCTGCCAGGAGGTGGGTTTTCCATTCAGCTTTGAGAAGGTCAGCGCGAAGTTAAAACCACCAACGGTACAGTGCTGTCGATCTTCCTCCAGAGTCAGAGGACGCGCATTTTTCTGGCTGAACGGCACCGGTGCGGTGGTGCGGGCCTTCAGCGGGAACTGGTAAGTGGCGATGTGATGTCCGGCGTCGCTGTAGAGCGTGCGGGAATCTTTCGTCACGGTGATATTGAGGAACGCTTCGCGGGCGTCCAGCGTCGGCAGCGCGCATGTCACGAGCGCGTCACTGTCTGGCGCGACACCGTGCAGTTTGATGCTCTGTGTGGAGAGCGTTTCGCCTTCTGCGCGAACATCAATGTGCAGGGTGTAATCGTCGAGGGGGGTAAACCACAGCTTATTTTCCACCCGCAGTTCGCCGCGCGCCAGATCCACCGCGTGAATTTTCACCGGCGCGATGACCTGTTTGTACTCTTTCAAACCCGGCCCCGGTGTTTGATCGGAATAAATCAGACCGTCGAGACAGAAGTTGTAGTTGTTCGGGTAATCACCGTAATCACCGCCGAATTTGTACCAGACGTTACCGTCGTCATCTTTTGCCTGAATGCCGTGATCGCACCATTCCCAGACATAGTGGCCCTGGATGCAGTCATGCTGGTAAAAAACGTTTTGATACTCCGTCAGTCCGCCAGGGCCGTTGCCCATTGCGTGGGCGTATTCGCAGATAATGCGCGGCTTGGGATGAGGATACTCACCAAATTCGTTCATCAGCGGTACACGGGTGTACATGGTGGAGATGATATCCACGATTTCCGCGTCGCGATCTTCTTCGTAATGAATCAGTCGTGTGTCGTCCAGCGCTTTGGCGGCGTGGTACATGGCGCGGATATTACAGCCGTATCCGGACTCGTTACCGAGTGACCAGATGATGATCGAAGGGTGGTTTTTCTGCGCGTGGACGTGGCGCACAATGCGCTCGACATACACGTGCTCCCAGGCCGGATCGTCGGTGATCTGGCTGATATTGCCGACGTTGGCAAATCCATGCGATTCGACATCGGTTTCCGCCATCACAAACAGGCCATAGATATCGCACAGTTCGTAAAAACGGGGATCGTTAGGATAATGTGCGGTACGGACCGAGTTGATGTTGTGCTGCTTCATCAGCAGCAGATCTTTTTCGACGCGATCCATCCCGACCGCGCGGCCTTTGAGATGATCATTATCGTGACGGTTGACGCCGTGCAGCATCACATAGCGGTTGTTTATGTAAAACAGCCCGTCGCGGACTTTAATGTCGCGGAACCCGACGCGCTGTGGCACCACTTCCAGGATATTACCGTTGGCGTCTTTCAGCACCATCACCAGATGGTAGAGATACGGCGACTCTGCGGACCACTGTTGTGGCGCGTTCACTTCAATCGCAAAATCAGCGTGGGTGAGCTCGTCTACGTTTAGCGTTTCGATAACGCCAGTGTGAACGACGCTCTCGCCGTCAAACAGCGTATATTCCAGCGAGGTGAGCGCAGGGACGGAAGCCAGGTTTTCCAGCGTCATCTGACAGCTCAGCTTGGCGTCGCGGTAGTTGTCGTGAAAATCGGTACGGACGGTAAAATCCTGAATGTGGGTTGCATGCTTACCGACCAGATAAACGTCGCGGAAGATCCCCGCAGACCACCACATATCCTGATCTTCAATATAGGTGGAGTCCGCCCACTGCATGACCCGCACGCACAGCAGGTTGTCGCCTGTTGTGGCGACTGCGCTAATATCGAACTCTGCTGTCAGACGACTGCCTTTGCTGAACCCAACATAATGGCCGTTAACGTAGACTTCGAAATAGGTTTCGACACCGTCAAACTTGATAATCGTCTGCTTGTCTTTCCAGTCTTCGCTAAGGGTAAAAATACGCTGGTATGCGCCAGTGGGGTTATCGCTGGGAACATAAGGCACATCGATCGGGAACGGGAACCCTTCGTCGGTGTACTGGAGCTTTCCGTGGCCTTCCATCTGCCACATGCCGGGAACCGTAATAGACCCCCAGTCATTCATATACTCAGTGGTAAACGCGTCCGGTACCTGCAGCGGATGGTCAAAGAACTGGAAGTTCCACTGACCGCTCAACGGCAAAAAGTAGCTGCTGGTTTCGCGAACAAATGAGCGAGCCTGGGCAACCGAATCATAAGAAAAAAAGTACGCACGTGGCGCCAGTCGATTTTCGTGGGTGAGCTGAATGTTTTCCCAGCGATTCATAGGGCCTCCCGGTGGAGAGAAATCGGAACCATTCATGTAGATGGTGAGTAAGTGTTATTGGAGGTGATTTTAGTAAAAGTTTTACTAAAATATAGTAATAAAAATGATTAACTTTAACTTGATCACAAAACCAGCGTGTAAGCCGACTGCGGATGAATGAAAATGCGCGCCCGGCGTGCTGAGTCGCCAGGCGGGAGAAAAGGGGGATTAGCGGGTGGTGCCGCGCAGCTTTAACTTGCTGGGAACGAAGACTAAAAGCGGGAGTGCGCGCCCGTCGCGGGCTTTTTCATACAACAGGTTGACGCCCTGGCTGCCCATCATTTCGGAATGAATACGTACGGTGGAAAGCGGAGGAAAGGTAAACCGCGCGGTTGGGATGTCGTTTACGCTGATCAGTGAAATGTCGCGGGGAATCTCCAGTCCGCGTTCATGGATGGCACGCAGCACGCCAATGGCGATAGAGTCGGAGGCGACAAACAGCGCGCTGGGGAAATCGTCTTTGGCCAGCATCTGTTTTGCCAACTTATATCCCGATGAGCTGGAGAAGCCGCCGCGCCAGATATCCTCTTCACGGACAACCTTCTTCAGGCGGCCATATTCCACAAATGCCGCTTCGCGGATATCCGCTTTGCCGGGTTCATCTTCTCCGCCAATAAAGCCGATACGGTTCATGCCCTGCGCGATGAAAAAGTCGATAATTTCTTTGCTTATCCGCGCCAGGTCGATATCAATGGCGTCATATTCGCTGCTGGATTCATGAAAGTCGATAAAGCAGATATTGTCAGTTAACGCCGTTGCCGCGTCACGCAGTTCGGTAGAGGGTTTACCGACGATCAAAATGCCCGTGATGTTCCTGATTTCCGGCAGTCCGCTGTGCTCATAGCAGTTGGTCAGCTCGATCCCGAGTTTTTCGCATTGCGTTTCAATCCCGTGACGGATCGCGAGATAGTAAGGATCGTTAATCTCCAGCTCCTGCTGGTAGCTGTAGATCGCCAGAATATGTTGCAGACTCACCGTGGCAGACTGGCTCTTACGGGCGCTGCTGGTTTTGTACTCCAGCTTCTCCGCAATCTCCAGAATGCGATGTTTGGTCTCTTCTTTGACATTCAGCGTGGGGTCATCGTTTAAAACCCGCGACACGGTCGCCAGGGATACGCCAGCTTCGAGTGCAATATCTTTAAGTGTTGCCATAATTACCTTTTTCGACTTTTCCCTGAGTAGCGTTTTCATTGTAAAGGAAGTGCTTATCTATTCATCTGTTTTCAGTAAATAAAGCGTGTTTATTTGACTCGCACGGGGTAAATCCTTGCCTGAAGAGTGTGATCAGCGCGTCATTTTCCCTTATTTCAGCGAAGTGAAAGGAAAACATTTTGCTATGATTTAGTAAATTTTTACTAACGGAGGAAAAATGGATACTGTCGCATTTGAGGAGTTCGCCCGACTGGAAATACGGGTTGGAAAAATTGTCCAGGTTAAGCGCCATGAAAACGCCGATAAGCTTTATATCGTTCAGGTCGATGTTGGCGAGCGGACGTTGCAAACCGTCACCAGCCTGGTGCCTTACTACAGTGAGGAGGAACTGACAGGGAAAACGGTGGTGGTGCTGTGTAATCTCGCCAAAGCCAAAATGCGCGGCGAAACCTCGGAGTGCATGTTGCTTTGCGCCGAAACCGACGATGGTAGCGAAAGCGTCCTGTTGACGCCGGAACGTGTGATGCCCGCCGGTGTGCGGATTGTGTGAGTGCTGTGAACAGGCCGGATGGCGATGCTAACGCATCTTATCCGGCCTACGGTGCGGTGCCTGCGTAGGCCGGTTAAGAACGTCGCTGCCATCCGGCATCTGTCACACTTGCTCCACGCTGACGCGCATGGCCGCCAACGCTTTGCGAGTCGCTTTGAGTACCAGTTCACACTGCTCAATAGTCAGCGTGAGCGGCGGTTCGATACGAATCGTTTTCGCGTTGTTGAGCGTTCCGGCAACCAGTACGCGCTGGCGGAACATCTCGCTGGCAAAGTTGTAGCCGATCTCGTTATCGACAAACTCAATCGCCATCAGCATCCCTTTCCCACGCGCTTCCTGGATCAGATCCGGATATTCCCGACCCAACTGGCGGAAACCGTCCAGCAGAATGTCGCCTTTCTGTTCCGCCTGAGCCGGTAAGTTCTGCTCCAGCAGCACGTTAATGGTGGCCAACGCCGCCGCACAGGCCAGCGGGTTACCGCCAAACGTCGTGGTATGCAGGAAGGGGTTGTCGAATAACACCGAAAACACTTCTTCGGTTGCGATAGTGGCGCCAATCGGCATCACACCGCCCCCCAGCGCTTTTGCCAGGCACAGAATGTCGGGTTGCACATTCTCATGCTCACAGGCGAACATTTTGCCGGTGCGTCCCATCCCGGTCTGCACTTCATCCAGAATCATCAACGCGCCGAACTCATCGCAGAGTTTACGTACGGCGGTCAGATAACCTGGCGGCGGCAGGATCACCCCGCCTTCGCCCTGGATCGGTTCCAGAATGACGGCGGCCACATCATCACCGGTTTTTTTACACTCGCTAAGCGCGGTACGCATGGCCTCAACGTTACCAAAAGGCACATGACGGAACCCCGGCAGCAGCGGCATAAACGGTTTACGGAAGGTGGATTTTGCCGTAGCGGATAGTGCGCCCAGCGATTTTCCGTGGAACGCGCCGCTGGTGGCGATGAAGGTATATTTGCCACGCGGTGACTGATACGCCTTCGCCAGTTTCAGCGCGGCCTCCACAGACTCTGTTCCACTGTTACAGAAGAAGCTGTATTTCAGTTTACCGGGCGCCAGTGCGGCGAGTGTTTTCGCCAGCATGGCACGAAGCGGGTCAAGTAATTCCTGACTATGCAATGGTTGTTTCGCGAGTTGATTCTGTACGGCGGAAACCACAACTGGATTACGGTGCCCCACGTTGAAAATTCCAAAACCACCCAGGCAATCAACAAACTCCTGTCCCTGAGTGTCGACAAGCGTATTCAGACCTCCTGCTTGCCACTCTACGGCTCCGTAATCCCCGCCTGCAGTCACAGATTTTCGGTACTCTAAAAACCCCGGATTGACGTGCTCTTTGAAATACTCAATCACCTCTCGGTTCAGTGCTTTCATCTCCTCATGATCAAGCGTTCGCTTCTCAATGAGATTCAGTGCGTGCGCGCTGCAGGCTAAGGCTGAGGCGCTGGAAGGTAACCTGTTCAAAATGTGCTCCCGGGGATCGCGTATCACATGATACCGATTTAAGTATTGCAGGGATTGCGCCATCCCGAAGGCGTTCATGAAAATCGGGATAAACACCAGGAATAATCGCATTTACGCAACATTTAATCTTATTTGTTAACAATCGAGACGGCATAACCGACTTTACGTACGCAGATGCGCCCATTTTTACCCGCAAAACGCCCCGAAAAAGTGCAAAAAACGCCCAAAAATAGGGCGGAGGATTCAGCACGGCTTGATAGTTACGCAATGAAAGTAATTTAAATCAATGGATTAGATTGCGTACAAATATTGAGGTTTAATCGCAAATTGCGATCTAAATCAATTTTAACAACTAAAGATAAATCGATTAGCGCCGAAATAACATCTGACAGAAAAGTTAACATCAAAATAACCTGCATAGGACGCGATCATGTCTTCTCATCTCTACGTCAGCCAGAAAAGCATTCCACTGGACGACGATACGACCCTCATGTCCACGACTGACTTACACAGCTATATCACGCATGCGAATGACACCTTCGTGCAGGTGAGCGGCTATTCGTTGAGCGAACTCCAGGCGCAGCCGCATAACCTTGTGCGTCATCCAGATATGCCGAAAGCGGCATTTGCGGATATGTGGTACACCCTGCAACAAGGGGAACCGTGGAGCGGCATCGTTAAAAATCGCTGCAAGAATGGCGATCACTACTGGATCCGCGCCAATGCGGTGCCGATGGTTCGCGAGGGAAAAGTGACCGGGTATATGTCCATTCGTATCCGCGCGACGGAAGATGAAATTGCGGCGGTTGAGCCGTTGTATCACGCTCTGAAGGAAGGGCGCTGCCGTAAACGCCTCCACAAGGGGCTGGTGGTGCGTAAGGGCTGGTTAGGCAAACTTCCGGCGCTCCCCATCCGCTGGCGGGTACGTTGTGTGATGGCGTTTATCTTCGCGGTACTGGCGGCGAGCCTGATGCAGCAAAATGCGCCCGTGACGTCGCTCATGATCGGCGCGCTGACCATGCTGCTGGGGACGGCGATGTTTGAGTGGCAAATTGTGCGTCCGATTGAAAATGTGGCCCGGCAGGCGTTAAAGGTGGCGACAGGGGATCGTAACAGTGTGACGCATCTGAATCGCAGCGACGAGTTGGGTTTGACGCTGCGGGCTGTGGGTCAGCTCGGGTTGATGTGTCGCTGGCTCATTAATGATGTCTCAAGCCAGGTTTCCAGCGTCAGAAATGGCAGTGAAACTCTGGCGAAAGGGAACGACGATCTGAACAAACACACCCGCCAGACGGTGGAAAATGTGCAGCAAACTGTAACGACCATGAACCAGATGGCGGAGTCGGTGAAGAAAAATACTGCCACCGCATCCGCTGCCGACAAACTTTCCATCGCGGCCAGCGGTGCGGCAACTCAGGGTGGGGAAGCGATGGAGACCGTCATCAAAACGATGGATGACATTGCCGACAGTACGCAACGGATCGGCACGATCACCGCACTCATTAACGATATCGCGTTTCAGACCAATATTCTGGCGCTGAATGCCGCAGTCGAAGCTGCACGAGCTGGTGAACAGGGCAAAGGATTCGCCGTCGTCGCCGGAGAGGTTCGCCACCTTGCCAGCCGAAGCGCCAGCGCGGCGAACGATATTCGTAAGCTAATTGATGCCAGTGCTTCACGGGTGCAGTCCGGCTCAGAACAGGTTCATGCGGCAGGAAGGACGATGGATGACATTGTGGCGCAGGTGCAAAATGTGACCCAGCTCATCGCCCAAATCAGTCATTCGACACTGGAGCAGTCGGACGGGCTTTCCAGCCTGACGCTGGCGGTGGATGAGTTAAATAACATCACGCATAAGAATGCCGAACTGGTGGAAGAGAGCGCCAGAGTTTCAGCAATGGTGAGACACCGCGCCAGCCGTCTGGAAGATGCCGTCACGGTTCTGCATTGAGTCCGCGTCCCTGACGCGGTTTCTCTCGCCTCCAGAGGGAGGCGAGGGCAGGGACGCGAATACACAGCCCGTTTAATCGAGTTGGGTGATGTCCAGCGCTGCACGGTCAATCACACCGATGATTTTTTTGATCTGTGCTTCACTGATATCAGCCTGATTCACCCGCAGATCCAGCACGGCTTTGAAGTTATCCAGCGCCCGCTTCATCTGCGGGTTTTTACGTAATTCGAAACCCACGCAGCGTGCTTTTACGCGCTCCTGAATACGTTCGAGCTGTTCATTATTTTCATCCAGCCACTGCTGTCCGGCCTGAGTGATGGCTATCTTCTTCCGACCGCCTTCTTCTTCGCTGATACTGATAAATTCCTGATCTTGCAGAAAATCCAGCGTCGGATAAATCACGCCGGGGCTTGGGGTGTAGTTACCCTGCGTCAGTGTTTCAATGGCTTTGATAAGCTCATAGCCGTGGCTTGCATCGCGGGTCAAGATATCCAGAATCACCAGACGTAACTCGCCGTGGCCGAAAAATCGCTGGCGGCGTCCGCCTCGACCGTGGCGATGCTCGCAGCCATGTTCATGGCCGTGATGGCGTTCCCTGCCGCAACCTTCTTGATGATGTTCGTGATGGCAGCCTTCGTGCTGATGTCCTTCGCCTTTACAGCAGCCCTCTTGATGATGCTCTTGATGGCCGCCATCGTGCTGATGCCCTTCACCTTTACAGCAGCCCTCTTGATGATGCTCGTGATGGCAGCCTTCGTGCTGATGTCCTTTGCCTTTACAGCAACCCTCATGTGGATGTTGCATGATCATCTCCTGATGTTATTTCGATATATCTAATTTATATCTAAATGTTTTTGTTATGCAAGTTTTAAGTGGGTTTTGTTTTTAATTTTATGATTTTATTGGTATTTATTTTGTTTGTGGTTACAGGCTGAAGAACATGGCATATATCATAAAAATCTTGCAATATTTTCAATTAACAATCATTATCATTTGCGATAAACAATTTAGATATATCGTAATACAATCACGAAGGCGAAAAGAATGACCAAAAAAACCTCACGCTATCCACAGCGCGTTCGTAATGAACTGCGCTTTCGCGAACTGACCGTCCTGCGTGTTGAACGTATCAGCGCGGGTTTTCAGCGTATTGTGCTGGGAGGAAATGCTCTGGAAGGCTTTCGCTCTCTGGGATTTGACGATCACACCAAGGTCTTTTTCCCGGAGCCGGACAGTCGCTTTGTACCGCCGACGGTGACTGACGAAGGTATCGTCTGGGCGGATGGTATTCGCCCAACAACACGTGATTACACACCGTTATACGATGAGGAGCGCCATGAACTGGCGCTGGATTTTTATCTCCATGATGGCGGGGTGGCGAGCACCTGGGCGAAGCATGCCCGCGAGGGGGACACGCTCACGATTGGCGGACCGCGCGGTTCGCTGGTGGTGCCAGACGATTACGCATACCAGGTTTATGTTTGTGATGAATCGGGAATGCCGGCATTGCGCCGCCGCCTGGAGGCGATCAGCCGACTGACTGTGCGCCCGAATGTCACGGCGCTGGTCAGTGTGCAAAACGCGGCGTATCAGGATTACCTCGCCCATCTTGATGGATTTGCGATTGAGTGGTTCGTCGGGCAGGACGAGCAGGCGGTGGATGTGCGCTTGTCACAGCTTTCGATTCCTGCAGAAGATTATTTCATCTGGATCACCGGTGAAGGGAAGGTTGTCAAAAAACTCAGTCAACGGTTCGATACTGAGGCTTTTGATCCTCATTTAGTGCGGGCAGCGGCCTACTGGCACAACAAGCCATCGCTCGATTAATTCATCAGCAATCTCCCTAACAATGCAATTAGGGGAGCCAACGATGAGGCTTGCCCGACGACCACGAACCGTGTTGCGTCGGTGCTGTCAGCATAGATATGGCATCGCCAGAACCCTCGCGCCGTTACGTACCAATGAATCAGAAACGAAGGAATGAACCGCGTAAACCGACATAAATTTAATGATTTCTTTGATATTAAGATCGGTTTAAGGTCATAGTGTAGATGTGATGTTTACGTGGTTAATTTTAAGGATAAGAGCATGCCAACAGCAATTGAGAAAGCACTGGATTTCATTAACGGTATGAATACATCCGTCGCCCCCCCAGACTCAATGGATGAAAGTACCACAAAGGGAATTTTGAAATATTTGAATGAGTTAGGTGTGCCAGCCAGCGCAGCCGAGATTACTGCACGAGGCGAGCAGGAGGGGTGGAACCCCGAATTCACCAAAAAAGTGGCCGGATGGGCTGAAAAAATTGCGTCAGGGGAGCGTGTACTGATCAAAAACCCTGAATTTTTTACTTCCTATATGCGTGAGCAACTTCAGGCTCTGGTATAGGCTGAACACGCTTTAAAAGATCACCTTATTCCCGATGCTCTCACCTCCGATGTGGGAGCATCCATTTCTGCCATAAAGGATAGGCAGAACAGCCCGCCTCTCTGGACCCTGGCCTAAAATCAGTGCAGTACTAAAACAGAGATCAACCCCATGAATCGGATTGATTATATGAGAAAGGTACGTACTAAATTCGTTGGCGATGGAGAACGTAACTTCGGCTGTAGCCGAGGATGATTTATTATGTGTAGCACTGGCCTTTCCTCCATCAGAAAGGCCAAACTGAATCAGGTGATATTCATTATTTAAACGGACTCACTTGCTGCAGTCTGTGCTTCTGAAAAAAATATGGCATCCAGAATTTTTGTAGCTTGCAGCATTTTCTCAAGAACAGTTCGCAATGGCGAAAATACTTCATGTTCCACAGGAAATTCACCATACTCTTTCCAGCATTCAGTAAGTAAATTAGATTCAATAGTGACAGGTAGGAAATAGTTACCTTTCCCTTGATCCAATAGTCCTAATTCATGAAGTTGCTCACGATAGGATTGCTGAATAGTATTGGCGTAGTTGGCTATCTTCCTGACCCCACCAAAATATCCGGCATTCAGTTTAAACTCAAAACCGAACTGACCCTGTTCGGTTCCTGTACCCGTCAGGACCGCCAAAATATAATCATTTCCTTCACTAACCGTTGAACTGCTCTCAAACCAACATTTGCAGTTAACACCTTCAATGACCCAGCCGGGATGCGCCAGCCAGCAATAGTCCTGGCGCTCATAATTGGCTTTGCCAGTCCAGTTATTGTCTTTCATAAATCGTTCAATACACTGATCAAAGCTTTTCCAGAATACAGGGCTTAAATGCTGTTCAAAATAAACTACAGCTTCGTTAAACATCTTTAGTTGTGAGAGAATCAGTGTACCGGCCTGACGTTCTACATCGCTGTGTTGATTCATGTCTATTCCCTTTGATTAAAATGTACGAATCCGATTAAGAAAGCAAAATACGGCATGTGCAGCCATTTGACGCGAAGGTGAGGATTTATCGTCTGCAATAAGTTCTTTGTAATACGGTTGCAGTGAAACCTCCAGGGTTGTGGCAAGTTGCCGCCATGAAAGGCAGGGGACATCCTCAGGTGTAAAAGCCGACCCACTGGTAAACGGTTTTCCACCATGGGGCGTTAAAAATACAACGGCCCAGGGGCGTGATATGGCACGTATTTTGGCATCAGAACAATATCGGGCGACTTGTTCCTGCTGCTCACAGGCATCAATTTTCACTTCGACAAGCAGAAAAAAATTATCCGCATCGATTTCAATATCGACACGATTAGTACTATCCCCAGTGGGATTCGTTTCGACCTGAACCCGACAATAGTGGTGATAATCTTCAGGGATATCATTCCTTTTGTGCCTTATACCACTAAGAAATGCTTTTAAAGGTAGTCTCCCAAAACCATGAGTTCCTTCGGGGTCAAGAAGCCAGGCCAGGATTGCCGTGTTGCGAACTTCTTTACGCCCAAGGCCTGCAACTTCCCATGGATCAAAAGATAAAGAGCGATTCTGCACAACTTTCAGTGGCTCAGAGAGTTGGCTGAAAAACTCCGCTAAATGGGTGGCATCAATATTTATTTTTTTGTCTTTTTCTCTGGCCCACGCCATGTTTTGCGGCCATTGCTGAAAAAATTCCGGTAGCCACTCAACCAGTGAAGAATTGTTATGTTCCATCAGATTTCCCTCCCTTTTTCGCTTTAGAGCTTTTCAAGAATCAGACATGCCTCACGATTCAGCGTAATGAACTCCTGCCAGCTATAATGCTGCTGGTAGTTAAGCTGATACTGCTTCTCAACATGGCAAATCAGCGGACGCGTTTCATAAATTGCGCACAGCTTTGTCTCCATCTGATAGTGCTGACAAATACCGTCGCCTCGATCGAGGAACTGTGTTTCACTGGCGCGATCGACGTGACGACAGCAGGCGCCGCACTGGTTGCAGGGAAATTCCGGAGTGAGTTTCATAACTTGCTTAACCAGTTACGTACGGAGCGGGTATTTCCGGCCTCAAACGGCAGTGCGATATTCCTGCGGTCGACCTCGGCTTGCAGCAACAAGCCACGCTTAATTTCGCTATTCACTACGTTAAGATGCAGGGTAAATCGCGTCAACGCTGACGAATCTATCGCGAATTCCAGCGCCGTAAGCTCCAGTAGGTAACGATCGAGTTCGGTATTAACCTGTTGATAATACTCAAGCGCTTTCTGGTACTTATCTTTAAAGGTGTCCAGAAACGCCCAGACCTTTTTCATCAATGCGCTGTGTTCGAGAAAATAGTTCATCACTAGCGTCAGGATACCGGTCGCCAGCGCGCCGCAGAAGGCGGCTAATTCCGGGCCAAAGGGAAAAACGAGAATTTTTGCTAATGCTTCGTTAACCACCACACCCGCTGCGACAGCCACCCCGGCAGCCACCAGCTTACTGACCGCCTTCGCCAACTGCCCCGGTGGCAAACCCTCTGGATTAAAAACCATCACTTTGAAGGCCTGCACCAGGTTGTTCCACATCTCGCGAATGAGCCTCACCATCATTTTCTTTGTGGTAAAAAAGATATTGAAGAGCGTAGTTGTAATGCTGGACAGCATGCCGCCAATCGCTCCGTCTTTAAAGGAGGTAAGGAAGGTGTGAAATTTGGTTTGTACCCGCAACCAAACGGCGCGTAATGCTTCAGTAGCATCCTGCAGGAAATCTCCGGCATCAAATGCGCGACGATGTTTCTCAAACATCACTGGAATACGCTCGCGAAATTCAAACCAGGTCTCCGCCAGAATGAGTCCAAGCATCTGCCGCGTTCCCATGCGAAAGGCGTTGTTCAGCGTAGCGCTGGCGACATTCTTCGCAAACTTGCTGCTGGTGTAATACTCTTGGTGGATAGTGCTGTTGTATTTTGCCCGCGCCTGCTTATCCGCCTCTTTCATGCGTTCAAAATCAGCGGCAGCTTTATTTTCCAGCTTATTCAGTTGCTTCTGTTCTTGCTCGGAGAGTGATGGCTGGCTGCGTAACCGGGCAATTTCCTGCGTTGTGGCGGCATGTTGGTCTTGCAGCGTTTGCACGAAGGCATCCATCGTTTTCGCCTTCTTCGCCTTATTTAGCGACTCATTCGTGAAAGTAAGATTCGATGAGTCATTGGCCAGATCGGCGCCATCGCACTCGGCGAGAACACGTCCGGGATCGTTGTGAATCTCATGGGCGGAAATAATGTGGTCGAGATTTTTTTTATCATTGGCCGCAAAATGTTCACCGGTATAGGTATCAGTTAGCGTACCTGTCTCATGCGCCTTTTTTCCTGCTCGGTTGGTGGCGATGTAGTTTTCGTGGCTGTGGTAATGATGCGAATCATACCCTTCGCGCTGTTCATACCGTTGACGTTCGGCATCTGTGGCATACACCCCCTGACGGACATTGTGAATGGTATTCACATCGCCGCCGTGCTTATCCTCCAGCAAGAGAAAATCTAACCCAAACGAGGTGGTGAGGCTCTTGACCACCGTCTGATGTAACTCTTCACCCCAGTCAAACCTGGCTGCGTTCATTGTGCTCTACCCATAGCAATGCCGGGCTGGTTAGCCCGGCCAGTCGATTAAATACGAGAGGAAAACGTGTCGAAATCAGAGGCTGATGCCGTCAGTTTTTCATCCAGCGCCTCTTTGTTAAGCAGATTCATACCGTTGCTGTCGGTCTGCAGCTGGATCACGCCATCTTCAATAACGGCTTCGCCGTTTTCCTGCGTCACCGGTTTGAACAGTGGTGTGGTAATCACGTCGGTCATGATGGCAGCTAATTCGTAGCCGTGGTCGATAAGCGTCATGATCTCTTCCGACTCATCAATTTCGGTGGTGATATTTTTTTGATGACGTTCGACGATGACCGCGTGCATCGCTTTCAGCGGCTCAAAATAGTGCTGAACGAAGACGGCATGCATACCGGTGATCGATTCATAAATGCTATTTACATATTGCTGCACCTTTGTCAGATGCGCTTCAGCTGCATTCATTTTCTCTACCGCCGCGGTTACTTCACGGGAGCTTTGGTAGGCGTTGTTGAGCGCTTTTTCCGCATGGTTATCGTAGGCCCAGCCAGCAATAGCAATCAGTGGAGCCACCACTGCACCGCCAAGCACCATCGCGCCGCCTGCCATCCCCCAACCACCTGCAGCCAGCGAACCGCCGCCAATTGCCGCCATCGTGGCATTATAAGCTGCCGCACCCGACAGCGCCGCAATCGGCGTTCCGGTAGAGGCGGCAGCAAAAGCCATCACTCCGCTGTACACGGCAAAACCGGCGGCGGCACCAGACACGCCTGCACCGACGACCGTGGTCAGGTATTCTGTTGCCGAAATAGCCAGGTTCTGAATCTTATTAATGCTGTGCTTTGGTACCGTCAGCTTGAGATTCTTATGCCCATCCTTTGCCATTCGCTCAAGAAGATCAATGGCTATTGTATTGAATTCATTGAAATCATTACCGATTTTCAGCTCCACTTCGCCTAATTCTGCGAGTTTTTGCGACGTCGTCTTGTTAGCTGTCTCAAAACTATCTTTATGCTTATCAAAACGACGCTGTGCGCGATCTAATACGTCGTCGGCTTCCGATTTTTTCTGGTAGCCGTCATACGCTTTTTTGCCACCAAAAGCTGTTGCCGCTGCCGCGACGCCCAAAATAATGAAAGGTAATGCCATAGATAATTATCTCCTGTGCAATGAGTCGTCGTTACTAGCTATCCATCACATTCCAAAACAGGAACTGAGTTGTGATCGCCAGTGACGTAGTTATGCAACATGTTGATGACGGTTGTTTTTAACCATTCAGGTTCCAGAATTTCGATATTGGGTAACCAGAATAAAATTAATGGAATAATTTGATTCTGATGTGCGGCCTGGCAGAGTAATGTCACCCCGTCGTCCCCTTCGCACAATAATTCTTGCTGAGGCAGCAAATCGCGTCTTCTGAAGTAGCCAGCAATGCTATGGTTAATACGCACCCGAACCTCAAAAGTCTCTTCGCTCACCCAAGGGTCACGATGCTCATCAATTAATGAAAGCGTGAAACTATCAACCGCAAAGTGTTCTTTTCTTATATCCAGCCAATGAATTTTGTTTAACGAAAACGACTTTAACTTACCGCCCTCTGTCGCCTGCAGATACCAGATATTTTTCTGGTTAACCAGCTTATAAGGATGAATAGTGCGCGTTTTACTTTTATATAAAATATGGCAAACACTATTTTTCTGAATCGCTTTCTCTAATAAATTAAAGTACTTTCGCAAAGCATTTCTGACCGAATGCTCAGGGCTGTTAAAATGAACTCTCACATGCTGTTCCGCAGCCCGTTTTTCCAGGTTGCTCCAGAAGGCCTCATCTCTGTCGGGAAACACCGCGTCGGCATCCAGCAGCGTTGCCAGCGGGTTATGCAGAGCATCATGGCTATTATTCTGAGCTCTTGACGGAATTAACCGATATTCCCCGCCACCACAGCCTTCAACGAATGCGGAGAGCATGTTGAGATCGCGATAAACCGTTCGTTCAGTGATATTAAATTTCTTCATCAACCGATAGCGACTGACCACGCCATAAGTTTGTAGCTCCATCAGGATATCTACTAAACGTTCTGCTGAGCGACTCCGTGCTGAATCAGCCATAAGCTCCTACCAGTCTGTTTGTCTAAAGCGAATTATATATAAAGGTCTGACACACTCTGTCAGTACATCGGCAGATGTGTGTTTTTTTTTAGAGCTACCAAAAATTTATTTGATTATCATCAAGCTTCCCCGGACCGTAGGCAAACCACCAAATCGCTGGAAATGGTCTGGGAAGTCTGTGGTAAACCAGACGGCGCGATGTTGCACCGTGCCGGGGAAGCTATTACACAAGCAGGCAGTTACTGCGGCGTGACCCGATCAAGCAAAGTATGAGCTGACGCGGAAACTGATGGGATTACAGCCCGACGAAGCGTTTCTTCAGGAACCAGAAAAACGCGCGGATGTCGGTGACAGGCCACACGAATGTAACGGTGGATTACCACCAAACGAATCGGAAAACCGATACAGGAAAACTCCAAAGCGGGCTATGGTCACTATTTACACCACTACCACCAGCAAGAAAACAATGTAGTTAATCTGTTTGAAGAGGTGCGTTTGCAAAATGATCTTCGTTGATAAAGATATACATACAGCATACAAAAATAGTGAGACAAGTGTTGTTAATAGTGGGACACTTCATGTAGGTGGTGATTCAATGTGACGTGGTGAGGGTTTTTAGTATGAAAATACAGAAAGATGACTTGGTGAAATGGGAAGTAGATGAGCCAGATTTAATCGCTGACCCACTCTTGATAAGAAAAGGAATCACTGATGTCGAAAAATCGTTGTTGATTAGCTTGCCAAATGAATATAAGGATTATATTCATTTGGTAGCTGATCAAGCATGTACTCCATTATCTAATTTAGATAACTTTATAGCGAGGTACAACGAAAAAAACAGGATAATAGTAATGGCTACCTTATCTTCTACAAATAGAGTTGTGACTTCAACGAAATTGTTACAAGAATCAATATATGATCATAGATCATTACTACCTGATGGCTTGATTGTCATTGGTTCAGATTATGATGATGATGGTGATGCGTATATTATTTATGATGTGAGGGCTGATTCTCCTACTTATAGAAATGTATTTCATTGGCGATATTATGCGGACAATTTAGTAGTGGGTGATGGGTTAGGGTTATTGGCTCTATCGTTAAGAGAGTTTTTACATAAACCCGCATTAGAAGATGAGCTATAGTTCATTGAACTTAGTTAGCTGAATTTTTTGTGAAAATTCATACACCTCACAAATGCGATCGAGTGCATCAACGTAGCTCCATCCTAAAGAATCCATTCTCATCTCGATAAAGCCTATTTATTACTTCTCAATTGGGAAGTATATTTTGTCTAAACCTATGCAATTGATTCCCCAATGTTGGTAAACGGTGGCCCTTTAATTGCAAACTATTAGTAAATAGGGAACCATGCTACATGGCTTCTGAAATCGCAATTATCAAAGTGCCTGCTCCTGTCGTCACCCCGTAACAGTTCGCTGAACTTGGGGGGCAACGAGCATCGCGAGGCGGTATTATGGGAGGGCGTGACTACAATTTCCAGGCTGTCTATCGTGGTGAAGCACTACAGAGCTTTGTTGAGGGCGGGTGGGTATTTTCCCAGCGTTTAAAAGAATATGGTAGCGGCTATTCGCTCGGGCGGACGTACCAGGAAACATTTGTTTTCAGTTTTGACAGGCCAATATTTTTTGTTTAAGGGGGTAGGATTTATTTTTACTCAGGAAATTGCTGAACGAAAACGTAAGGAATCTACGATACTGAATGATGATCAAGATTATTCACTGTTTTGAGGTGTTTTAAATATAGCTAAAATTCTCCTAAAGGAGCGTTTTAGTTGCGGTAAATGCGGTTCTAATACCAACGGTTATATTTTATATATAAAAACGAAATAATAACAACCAATATTATGCTAAGTAGCGCAGTTTTATTTGGAATAAATATTACAAATAGGGAAATACCGCAGATAAGCAACGCGAAAGGGATTAAGTAAAAATGCGCTTGAAGCAACCATAAAAGGGATTTTTTCATCGTTTCAGCATCTCATATAGCGCATCTGCAACCACTTCCTCATTATTTCCTCCTGATTCAACTTGGTAAATAACCTTTGACATCTGAGGTTCAATAAGAAAGTAAAGCATCTCTGGTTTTTCATTGCATAAACTTTGGTAATAAGCAGCATCTTGGAGTTTTAGTCTGTTTGCCGCTAAAGCCGCGATTTGAATTTTTGAATACATCGCCGCGCCTTTAACAAACCATGTCGACATATTGTTGACCATCTTGATATGCGATTCCTGGAAATAAGCACTGTCAATTATTAGCATTAAAATAATTAAAGATATTGCTAATTTACTAGATTTGACGGCAGCATCGTGAGCTTTATCCCCTATTTTCTTTTTGATAAAAGACACGAGATTAAAGCTCTTTTCCTCGCCAAGTCTGTTAAGAGTTTTCCGAAAATAAAGTTCAGCCATGTCGAGTACAACATCATTACGTTTGTACATTTCGCTAAAGCAGAGGAAAAACGTTTGTCTTCCTGCCATTGCTCATAGCAGGTACTACGATAGTCATCGCCAGGAATCAGACACAAACCATAGTTTATGAATCGCTGACCGCCTAATTTCACTTGCTTAACAGTTTCCATATGGCTCGCATGTAACTCGCGTAATGATTTTGTTACAGCGACAGCCATCCGTTTATCAGACTGCATTTTCAATTTAAGATAGTTTTCTGCAATTTCAATTAGCCTTGTTTTAGCATTGTAACTTAATAATTGATCACGCTCGTCGAAGGGGGCAAGAAAGAAAATGACAAAGGGAAAGAAAACAGCGAGTTATGTTGTTGCAATTATTTTCTTTCTAATTATTCCGGAGTTCGCATTAAGGTATATTTCGACGGATTTGCTGGGTAGGATTAGTGACTTTACGAGTCTGTGGGGGACATTTAGCCCCTTTCTTTCCATGCTTGTTTTTCTTGGTTTATCTTCAATAATTCTGGCTGTTATCACCGTTGCTCTTGTGGGGAAAATTTACCGAGTTTTATCCCGTTCCGGCGGTCAATAAATCCGACCCAAAAAGTGGGCAGGCGAGGTGGGCGGCGGTGACAGCATTTAATTTTATGCGTCTGCGGGCGTCCTGACTGCGCTCATTTGTCGTGGTTCTGATAACGCAGCCTGTACCCCAGATGCGAAAATCCCATGCGACACTCATACTGATGGAAACAAAAAAGCCACTCGCCAGAGTGGCTTAATTATATGATTTTAAAGCTAAAATTTGGTGGCCCCTGCTGGACTTGAACCAGCGACCAAGCGATTATGAGTCGCCTGCTCTAACCACTGAGCTAAGGGGCCGTGGCGAGGGATTATAAAGTAACTCTGTGCTGCAATCCAGCCATAACCGTACGTATGCTGTTTTTATAAACAACGTATTTTCAATTCGTTATACTTCCTCTCTGTTGTATTGTTTGGGGGATATCATGGTTAAGGACATACTGGCGCCGGGGCTTCGCGTTGTGTTTTGCGGCATCAACCCGGGGTTGTCTTCGGCAGGGAAGGGGTTTCCGTTTGCGCATCCCGCCAACCGCTTCTGGAAGGTGATTCATCAGGCCGGATTTACCGATCGCCAACTAAAACCGGAGGAGTCGCAACACCTGCTGGATTTTCGCTGTGGTGTGACCAAACTGGTCGACAGACCGACGGTACAAGCGAATGAAGTCTCGCGAGAGGAGTTACACAGCGGTGGGCGCAACCTGATTGAGAAGATTGAACGCTATCAGCCACAGGCGCTGGCCATTCTGGGTAAGCAGGCTTTTGAGCAGGGATTTAGCCAGCGTGGCGTACAGTGGGGCAAACAGGCGATGAGTATTGGCGCGACACAGGTATGGGTATTACCGAATACCAGCGGGCTAAGCCGGATCGCTCTGGACAAGCTGGTCGAAGCCTATCGGGAGCTGGATGAGGCGCTGACAGTGCGCTGACGTTAAGCATGACATGAAAACCCCGACGCAAGCCGGGGTTACGTTGAATCATCACTCTTTCGCCAGGCGATCCCTGACTTCCATGAGAGCAAATCCCAACAGATTTTCACCCTGCCAGCGCGACGGTGTTGCGGCATCTGGATGATCTTTTGCCAGACCAATTCCCCAGATTTTATCTACCGGACTGGCTTCCACCAGAACACGAGGGGCGGTACTGAGGATAAATGATTTGAGCGCCAGGTGCTGGCTAAACTTGTGGTAATTGCCTTCGCACACCAGCTCGAAACAGCTCTCCTGCCAGCGACGTTCGTCAAATCCTGCGACTTTGCGCCCCAGCTTTTTGGCTTCCGCGGGCGTTTGCGCTGCGAGGATCTTCGTCAGCATGGCCTCATCGCCAAACAGACGCGCTTTTCCGGCCATCATCCAGTGCTCCGCCGTGGCATATACCACACCGTTATGACTGAATGGCGCATTCTGCCACCACTGACTGAAACAAGAGGCGGTAATCGTTCCGTCAGCGGAGGGTTGATGTCCCCAGAACCACAGGTATTCAACGGGCTGGCCGTTATCGAGCGCACGGACCAGAGCGGAGAGTGAATAGCATCCTTGTTGCATGACAGTTGCTCCTGTAAAAAAGCCCTCACGAGGAGGGCTTAAGAACAATTAATTATGATTAATCGTCGAGGAAGCTACGCAACACTTCAGAACGGCTCGGGTGGCGCAGTTTACGCAGCGCCTTCGCTTCGATCTGACGGATACGTTCGCGGGTAACGTCAAACTGTTTACCCACTTCTTCCAGCGTGTGGTCGGTGTTCATGTCGATACCGAAACGCATACGCAGAACTTTCGCTTCACGGGCGGTCAGGCCAGCCAGAACGTCGTGCGTTGCGGCACGCAGGCTCTCGGTGGTCGCAGAGTCCAGCGGCAGCTCGAGGGTGGTATCCTCGATGAAATCACCCAGATGCGAATCTTCATCGTCGCCGATCGGCGTTTCCATGGAGATAGGCTCTTTGGCGATCTTCAGCACTTTACGGATCTTATCTTCCGGCATCAGCATACGTTCAGCCAGCTCTTCCGGCGTCGGTTCGCGACCCATCTCTTGCAGCATCTGGCGGGAGATACGGTTGAGCTTGTTGATCGTCTCAATCATATGTACCGGGATACGGATGGTACGCGCCTGATCCGCGATCGAACGGGTGATCGCCTGACGGATCCACCAGGTTGCATAGGTGGAGAACTTGTAACCGCGACGGTATTCGAACTTGTCTACCGCTTTCATCAGACCGATGTTGCCTTCCTGAATCAGATCCAGGAACTGCAGACCACGGTTGGTGTATTTCTTGGCGATGGAGATAACCAGACGCAAGTTTGCTTCAACCATCTCTTTTTTCGCACGGCGGGCTTTCGCTTCACCGATGGACATACGACGGTTGATGTCTTTTACCTGTTCGATGGTCAGGCCGGTTTCTTCTTCAATCTGCTGCAGTTTTTGCAGGCCGCGGTGAACGTCATCTGCCACGTCATGCAGTTTTTCAGACCACGGTTTGTTCATCGCGATTGCGGCGTTGAACCAGGTTTCGCTGGTTTCGTTACCGGTGAACAGCGTGATGAAGTTTTTCTTCGGCATTTTGCACTGCTCAACGCAGAGCTTCATAATCAAACGTTCCTGGGTACGCACGCGATCCATCATGACACGCATGCTGTTCACCAGGTAGTCGAACTGTTTCGGCACCAGGCGGAACTGTTTGAACACTTCAGAAAGCTTCTGAATTTCTTCCTGAGCGGCTGCATGGCTGCGGCCTTTCGCTTTGATCGTGTCGCGGGTGATTTCGTACTGAGTACGCAGCTCACCGAATTTCTCACGCGCTAATTCAGGGTCGATGCTGTTGTCGTCATCGCTGCTGTCGTCGTCTTCTTCTTCGTCTTCATCTTCGTCGTCATCCAGCTCTTCCTGGGAGAGTTCAGAACCGACGTGAGTGGCGGTAGGTGCCAGGTCTTCTTCCGCGTTCGGGTCAACAAAACCGGTGATCAGATCGGACAGACGCGCTTCTTCAGCTTCAACGCGATCGTACTGTTCAAGCAGATAGGTAATGGCTTCCGGATACTCGGCAACGGAGCATTGAACCTGGTTAATCCCGTCTTCGATACGTTTAGCGATGTCAATTTCGCCTTCACGGGTTAACAGTTCAACCGTGCCCATTTCACGCATATACATGCGTACCGGGTCAGTTGTGCGACCGATTTCAGATTCCACACTGGAGAGAACCTGAGCCGCAGCTTCTTCCGCGTCTTCATCGGTGCTGTTGGTGTTTTCAGCAAGCAGCAGATCATCGGCATCCGGTGCTTCTTCCATCACCTGAATACCCATGTCATTGATCATTTGGATGATATCTTCAATTTGATCTGAATCGACGATATCTTCCGGCAGATGGTCATTGACCTCGGCATAGGTCAGATAGCCTTGCTCCTTACCACGTTGGACAAGAAGCTTCAGCTGTGACTGCGGGTTTTGCTCCATAAGACGGTATCCACACTTATTTCGTTTGATTGGTGTTGGGCGGTTAAACCGCCAACGGCAAAACGAGGGCGTACTTATATTTGTGCCGCTGCCTCTCAGTGCGGCTGCCGGGGGCTTCCCGAACGATATTCGGCACTTAAGCCGTTAAATTCATTTTTTTGCCAGTTCCTGGTTTAGTGTCCAGAGTTCCCGGCGTTCTTCGCTGCTTAAACCGTGTGTGCGCTCACGAGCTATCAACTCTTCCTGGCGCAGCTCAAGCATCGAATCAAACATATGGTTGAGTGAGTCGGTGAAGGTTTTTTCTGCGATATCCTTATCTGCTATATCGTCCCACATCGACAATTTTTCAAGGGTCGCCGCATCATTTGTGCCGCGATAATGTTCTAAAAGTTGCCCGGTGGTCAGACCTGGCTGAGACAGACAAGTGTTGACCAGTTCTACAAATAAGCCAAGTCCTGGCAATTTTTTTGGATCCAGTCCACCCAGCGGTGGAACCAACGGTGCTAAATCTGGGTTTTGCACCAGTAGTCCTATCAGTATACGCATGGTCGTGCGTTTTAGCTGCGGAGCTGGCCTGGAAGCACCGCTTTCGGACAATTTAGGCATTAAACGTTCAAGCTGGCTGTCATCCAGAATGCCAAGCTTGTTGCCCAGTTCCTGCCGCAAATAAATACGCAGCGTTTCACCCGGCACCTGCGTGATTAACGGCAGCGCCAGTGTACTGAGCTGGGCACGTCCGTCCGGGGTACTCAGATCCACTTGCGGCAGCAGGCTGTTAAACAAAAACGCGGAGAGCGGCAATGCCTGCTCCATCCGGGCTTCAAATGCTTCTTTGCCTTCTTTACGCACCAGGGTGTCAGGATCTTCACCGTCAGGTAAGAACATAAAGCGTAACTGGCGACCATCCGTCATATAAGGCAGCGCGGTTTCCAGCGCTCGCCAGGCGGCATCGCGTCCGGCGCGGTCACCGTCGTAACAGCAAATGACGTTGTTCGTCGCACGAAATAACAGCTGGATGTGATCGGCAGTGGTCGATGTCCCCAGAGACGCCACGGCGTAGTTAATGCCGTATTGCGCCAGCGCGACTACATCCATATAGCCTTCCACCACTAACAGGCGCTGCGGGTCAGCGTTATCCTGCTGGGCTTCATAAAGGCCATATAACTGGCGGCCTTTATGAAAAATATCGGTTTCCGGGGAGTTCAGGTATTTCGGCATGGCGTCACCCAGCACGCGTCCACCAAAACCAATCACCCGTCCACGCTTATCGCGGATGGGGAACATCACCCGTTCGCGGAAGCGGTCGTAACTGCGTCCCTGATCGTTGGTAACCAACATACCCGCATCAACCAGCGATTTGCGATTCTCAGTATTGTTGCCAAACCGTTTCAGGACGTTGTCCCAGCCGGGGGGCGCAAAACCAATAGCAAAACGGGCGATCACGTCGCGACTTAATCCTCGCTTTTCCAGATACTGGCGCGCGGGGGTTGCGGCGGGTTGCATCAGAGACTGTTGATAAAATGTGTTCAGGCCGTCCATCAATTGATAAAGACTTTGCCGTTGATGGCGCTCTATCTGACTGGGGCCGTTGCCTGCTTCATAGGGCACTTCAAGATTGTGCATCGCAGCCAGCTCTTCGACCGTTTCCACGAACTCGAGCTTGTCGTAGTTCATGAGAAAATCGACGGCGTTACCGTGCGCGCCACATCCAAAGCAGTGATAAAACTGTTTTTCACCGTTTACGGTGAAAGAGGGGGTTTTTTCGTTATGGAATGGACAGCACGCATGGTAATTTTTGCCCTGTTTTTTTAGCTTCACCCGCGCGTCGATGAGATCGACGATGTCGGTGCGCGCCAGCAGGTCATTGATAAATACGCGTGGAATTCGTCCAGCCATATGCCCCTTTTATACACTTCATCCTTGACGCATCATGAATGATTTTGTGTATATGCCAATGCATAAACGAAAATAAGCCGCGCATTCCTTTCGGAAGCACGGCCTTACAACTACAACTCGGTCTGAATTGAGGGCCGCGACCCTCAGAAGACTTAGTACAGACGAGTGCGGCGTGCGTTTTCGCGAGCCAGTTTCTTCGCGTGACGTTTCACAGCGGAAGCTTTAGCGCGCTTACGTTCGGTAGTCGGTTTTTCATAGAACTCACGACGACGAACTTCCGCCAGAACACCTGCTTTTTCGCAGGAACGCTTGAAGCGACGCAGTGCTACGTCGAACGGCTCGTTTTCACGTACTTTAATTACCGGCATGTAACTCTCACCTTTAATAAATTCGGTTTGCCGCTGGCATCAACGCCAGCTTATTTCAAAATGGTGCGGAATTTTACTGCAATTGCTGCTGCTTTGTAAAGCACCGCGGCCTTTTTTGAAAGGGACTTTTATAAGGGTGAGGAGTATACACGAGGCTTCTTCCAGGGGCGAACAAAGTTTTACATCAACCCGCATTGGTCCTACACTGCGCGGTAATAGAGCGAGGTAGAATAAGTCATGCGTGTATTGGGTATTGAGACATCCTGCGATGAAACCGGCATCGCCATTTACGACGATGAAAAGGGTCTGTTGGCCAACCAATTGTATAGTCAGGTGAAATTGCATGCTGACTACGGCGGCGTGGTGCCTGAACTGGCCTCGCGCGATCACGTGCGCAAAACCGTACCGTTGATCCAGGCAGCGCTGAAAGAGGCAGGTTTAAAGGCGAAAGACATTGATGCGGTGGCGTATACCGCGGGGCCGGGTCTGGTTGGTGCGCTGCTGGTCGGCGCAACCGTTGGGCGTTCACTGGCCTTTGCGTGGAATGTTCCTGCCATCCCTGTGCATCATATGGAAGGGCATCTGCTGGCTCCGATGCTGGAAGAGAACCCGCCGGAATTTCCGTTTGTCGCGCTGTTGGTTTCTGGCGGCCACACTCAGCTCATTAGCGTGACGGGGGTCGGCCAGTACGAACTGTTGGGCGAATCCATTGATGATGCGGCGGGTGAAGCTTTTGATAAAACCGCCAAACTGCTGGGGCTTGATTATCCTGGCGGCCCGATGCTGTCGAAAATGGCGGCCCAGGGCACTGCCGGACGTTTTGTCTTCCCACGGCCTATGACCGATCGTCCGGGGCTGGACTTCAGTTTCTCCGGCCTGAAGACCTTTGCAGCCAACACGATTCGCAACAATGGCGATGACGATCAGACCCGTGCGGATATCGCCCGCGCGTTTGAAGACGCGGTGGTGGATACGCTGATGATCAAGTGCAAACGCGCGCTGGATCAGACCGGCTTTAAACGTCTGGTGATGGCGGGCGGCGTTAGCGCCAACCGCACGCTGCGCGCAAAGCTGGCCGAGATGATGCAAAAGCGTCGTGGCGAAGTGTTCTATGCGCGCCCGGAGTTTTGTACGGATAACGGCGCGATGATCGCCTATGCCGGGATGGTGCGTTTTAACGCCGGAGCCACGGCTGATCTCGGCGTGACCGTGCGTCCACGCTGGCCGCTGGCAGAGTTACCCGCAGCGTAATGTGTGTTTGCCGGATGGCGGTGTAAGCGCCTTATCCGGCAAAACAGTCATCTGAGAAGTGTATGGAAAAAAGGGGCGACATCATGGCTCCCCAACCGGGTTTACAGCAAAACGAGGGGCATCCAGAGCAGACCGGTTACCACCAGCAGAACGAGAAAGATCAGGCCGAAAATGGCACCTAACCGCCAGTAATCAACCGTTGGCAGATACCCACTGCCGTAATAGATGGGGCTTGGCCCCGTCGCATACGGGGTAAGAATACTGCCCAGACCAATGGCTGCGCCCACCATCAGGCAGAACACCGGTAACGGGATCTCCGGCATCGCCAGCGCGGCGGCAATCATCATCGGTGCCAGCGCTGAGGTATAGGCGGTGGCGCTGGCAAAGAAGTAGCGCAGCAGATAGAACACCACAATCAGCGCGATCATCACCATCACCGGCGAATAGCCGCTCAACCCGTCTGCCAGCAGCTTACCAAACCAGGTGATAAAGCCGGTATTGTTGAGTCCTGTGGCGAGGGTAATCAGCGAAGCTAGCCAGAAGAAGACGTTCCACGCGGCTTTATTACTGACGATGTCATCCCAGGAGATGATGCGTAATACCAGCATTAATGCCACCACGCTGTAACCGACCATCGCAGCATCAATATAATCACCGCCGAATATCCACAGCACCAGCGCGCCAACCATCAGCACCAACATCTTTTTCTCACGCGAGCAGAGTGGCCCCATTGCCTCCAGCTCCGTCTCCGCCCAGCGCGGCACCTGATCGCCTGATTTCAGCACTGGCGGATACAGCACGTAGGCCAGCCAGGGCACCAGCAGGACCAATGCAATACTCAGCGGTAGCATGCCTAAAAACCAGTCTCCCCAGCTTAGCGCCGTATGGGAAGCGCCTTTCATCAGACCCATCAGCAGCAGATTAGGCGCCATTGCGGTCAGGAAAATGGCGCTGGTCACGCAGTCGGCGACAATTCCCATCCACATAATATAGGAGCCAATAGACCGGGAACTGGCGTCATTAGGCTGTGAATTATAGAGCGGCGGCAGGTTACGGATTATCGGGTAGATTATCCCGGCGCCGCGCGCGGAGTTGGAGGGGGTAACGGGGGCGAGGATCAGCTCAGAGAACATCACCGCATAGCCGAGAAATAGCGTACGATGCCCCATCTTTTTCACCAGCATCAAGGCAATACGCCGACCGAGTCCGGTTTTTTCATAGCCAGTGCCAAACATAAAAGCGGCGAAAATCAGCCAGATAACCGAGTTAGAAAAACCAGAGACCGCCCACGACAATGATTTGGCGGTAAATTTGAAGCCTTCCTGCGCGAGCTGTTCCGGACTGAACAGCAGCCACGGCGACAGGACGGCGATGATCGAAATCCCGATCATCGCGACTACCGCGCCCGGCACAGGTTCCAGAATGAGTCCCACGATAACGCCGGTAAAGATCGCAAAATAGAGCCAGGTGTGGCTCTCAAGACCGGTGGGGGCAGGCAAAACAGCAATAATGGCGATGACCACCAGCGGAGCCAGGTATCGCCACCAACCAGCTAAAGGTGCCATTGTAGTATCCCTGCGAAGAGGGAGAGGCGCAAAGCCTCTCCGGAAGGGTTATTTGATGTAATGGACGTGCTCGCAGATCTCGTCGACGATAGGACCGCGACGTGCGGCGAACTGTTTTTTGTTTTCGGCGATCAGGTTATTGCCGTGGGTATCGATAGAGACAATCAGCGGACCGAACTCTTTCACCCGGCAAACCCAGAGGGATTCCGGCATGCCGAGTTCCGTCCAGTGCACTTCTTCAATCTCTTCAACCTGGGTCGCAGCAACGACTGCGCAGCCCGCCGGGAAGATCACGTGCAGCGCTTTAAATTTCTGGCAACCCTCTTCGGTGAGCGGACCCATGCCGCCTTTACCCACCACCAGCTTCACGCCGGTCTGCTCAATAAACTCTTTTTCAAAGGCTTCCATGCGCATGCTGGTAGTTGGGCCGACGGAGACCATCTCCCACTTCTCCCCGTTCTTACGCACGATGGGACCGGCGTGGAAAATCGCTTTGCCGTTGAGGTCGTAAGGGATCGGACGCTTAAGTTCGATCAGGCGACGGTGGCAGACGTCGCGGCAGGTCACCAGTGTGCCGGTCAGGTAGATCACATCGCCAATACGGATATCTTCCAGGTCTTCGGCCTTGATCGGGGTAGTCAGGATCTTTTTCATAACGCGCTCCGGGTGTGGGACAGGTTTTCGAAGGAGAGGTCAGAATGAACCAGCAGCGTGCCGCGACGGTGCGCCCAGCAGCCGGTTGAAACGGCAACGCCGATCGTCGACGGGTGGCGCGCGGCGGATTCGATATGCACGCCCATCACTGAGCTGTTGCCGGTGAGTCCTTGCGGGCCAATTCCCAGCCGGTTAAGTCCTTCTTCCAGGCGCAGTTCAAGCTCGGCGGCTTTTGGATTTGGATGTCGTGTGCCAATCGGGCGCAGCACCGCTTTACGTGAGAGTACGGCGGCGGTTTCAACAGAGGTTGCGATTCCCACGCCCACCAGTACCGGCGGACAGGCGTTTACGGCCAGCGTGGAGATATTTTCAAAGACGAATTTCACCATGCCTTCGTAGCCTTCGGAGGGCATTAGCACTTTGGAGCGTCCCGGCAACGTACAGCCGCCGCCTGCCATGTAGACTTCGATTTCTGCCTCATTGCCGTCGGGGATGATGTCCCAGGTCACCCACGGCACGCCGCTGCCGGTGTTTTTACCGGTGTTTACTTCGTCAAAAATCTCTACCGCATTGTGGCGCAGCGGCGCTTTCACGGTGGCATCTTCTACGGCCTGTTTAAGAATGCTTTGCAGCTCACCCAGCAGCGGGAAACGGGAACCGACCTTGACAAAAAACATGATCTCGCCGGTGTCCTGACAGGCCGGGCGGTTCAGGTCGATAGCCTTCTGCATGTTGTCGAACATGGTGTGGTAAATGATTTTACCCATTGGCGAGGTTTCGCCTTCTCGTAGCTGTTTTAATTTATCCACTACGTCGTCGGGCATCCGGGTAGAAATCATGGCGGTAAAATTAGCGACAATTTCTGTCAACGTATTAACCGCGTTTTGATTATTTTGATTGCTCATCATGTTAACTCCAGTTCTTTATTTATCTGGAAATAAATTCTCCGAAGTAAACTACCACTAAAAATGTGGATTTATATTTTTTGCTGCTGTGTATATGTAATTAACGGTTCGTGAATCATGCTGTAGAAAGGTGATGAAAATTGAGCAAAGGCAGAGATTGACGGCGTGAAGAGAATTACACTGCGGTTATCAAAATCACGGGTAATCCGAAAATGCTGAATAACTATCCCTTAGCCAAAGATCTGCAGGTGCTGATTGAAATTGTCCATACGGGAAGCTTTAGCGCGGCGGCGGCGGCGCTGGGGCAAACGCCCGCATTTGTGACTAAACGGATTCAGATCCTCGAGACAACCCTTGCCACCACGCTGCTGAACCGTTCGGCAAGAGGCGTTGCGCTAACGGAAAGCGGGCAGCGGTGCTATGAACATGCGCTGGAAATTCTTACCCAGTATCAGCATCTGGTGGATGAAGTGACGCAAATCAAAACCCGTCCGGAAGGAATGATTCGCATTGGCTGTAGTTTTGGTTTTGGTCGTAGCCATATTGCGCCCGCCATTACCGAACTGATGCGCAATTATCCTGAACTACAGGTCCATTTTGAACTCTTTGATCGGCAGATTGATTTGGTGCAGGACAATATCGATCTCGATATTCGAATTAATGATGAGATTCCAGATTATTATATAGCGCATTTGTTAACGAAAAATAAAAGGATATTGTGTGCGTCCCCCACGTATTTGCAAAAATATGCTGAACCGAAATTATTACAGGAATTATGTCATCATGATTGCCTGGTGACAAAAGAGCGCGATATGACCCACGGAGTATGGGAACTGGGAAATGGCGAAGAGAAAAAGTCGGTGAAGGTGACGGGGCATCTTTCCTCCAACAGCGGCGAAATTGTTCTGCAGTGGGCGCTGGAGGGAAAAGGAATTATGTTGCGTTCTGAGTGGGATGTGCAGCCGTTTCTGACCAGCGGCAAGCTGGTTCGGGTGTTACCGGAGTATGCACAAAGCGCCAATATCTGGGCTGTTTATCAGGAACCGCTTTATCGCAGCGTGAAGTTAAGGGTATGCGTGGAGTTTCTGGCGGCATGGTGCCAGCAGCGGCTAGGCAGGCCCAATGAAGGCTACCAGCCTGCGCTGACGATGGGCAGCGAATAAGATCACTCGGGATCTTTTTCGCTCTTCTTCTTCAGTTTTGTCCAGATCTTCGTCTCCTGACGACGCCACAGTCGCTGGATGTTGTCATGGTGACGCAGCAAAATCAGGCACGATAGCAAGGAGACCGGGAGGGTGAACTGCGGTTTAAACCACCAGACGTAGAACGGTGCTATCAGGGCACTGACAATAGCACCGAGCGATGAATAGCCGCTCAGTAACACGGTCAGCAACCAGGTGCCCGCCATGACGCCCGTTAAGTCCCAGCCAATCGGCGCTATGGCGCCAAATGCAGTCGCGACGCCTTTGCCACCTTTAAAACCAAAGAAGACCGGCCAGATATGCCCCAGACAGGCCGCGATCGCAATTAATCCCAACCAGAGAGGGCTGACGCCTAACGCGTATGCGCCCCAGACGGGCAACATGCCTTTCAGGACGTCGAAAGCCAGTACTGCTACGGCCGCTCCCTTGCCACCGATTCGTAACACATTGGTCGCGCCCGGATTACCGGAACCGCTCTGACGCGGGTCAGGCAGTCCAGCGATGCGGCAGACCAGAATGGCGCTGGAAATTGAGCCGCAGAGGTACGCGAAGAGGATCATTCCAGGCGCGATTGCACTCATAAGCTGTTCCGTTTTGAAAATGTCGTGTTAAACGTTACTTCTGTGGATAATACGCATAATTCGCCGGAAGTGGTATCCGGGTTAGCCAAAAAGCGAGCAGGTCGTGATGGATATTGTATTTATAGAGCAACTTTCGGTCATCACCACTATCGGTGTTTACGACTGGGAACAGACCATTGAACAGAAATTGGTGTTCGATATCGAAATGGCGTGGGACAACCGCAAATCCGCCAAAAGCGATGATGTGGCGGATTGTCTAAGCTATGCTGACATTGCCGAAACGGTTGTCAATCACGTGGAAGGCAGTCGTTTTGCGCTGGTTGAAAGGGTGGCAGAAGAGGTTGCCGATCTGCTGTTGGCTCGGTTTAATTCTCCGTGGGTGCGTATCAAGCTCAGTAAACCCGGTGCCGTGGCGCGCGCGGCAAATGTGGGCGTAATCATTGAGCGTGGCAATAATCTGAAAGAAAATAATTAACTTTATAATTTTTAAACCAACTGGGTATAAATGGGTCTTAACGCAGGATCCATTTTTTGCTGCATGATTTTTTACATTTAGGGGTTTATTGATGAGCGATATGCACTCGCTGCTGGTGGCGGCAATATTGGGTGTGGTCGAAGGATTGACGGAGTTTTTGCCCGTCTCCAGTACAGGGCACATGATTATCGTTGGCCATCTGTTGGGGTTCGAAGGCGATACCGCGAAGACGTTTGAGGTGGTGATTCAACTGGGATCTATCCTGGCCGTCGTTGTGATGTTCTGGCGACGTTTATTCGGACTGATCGGCATTCACTTTGGCAAGCCAGCGCATGAAGGCACCGGAAAAGGGCGTTTGACGCTGGGCCATATTCTGTTGGGGATGATCCCTGCGGTGGTGCTGGGACTGGTGTTCCACGACGCCATTAAATCGCTGTTTAACCCGGTTAACGTGATGTATGCGCTGGTGGTCGGTGGTTTGTTGCTGATTGCGGCGGAATGTCTGAAGCCGAAAGAGCCGCGCGCGCCGGGTCTGGACGACATGACCTACCGTCAGGCATTCATGATTGGCTGTTTCCAGTGTCTGGCGCTGTGGCCGGGCTTTTCCCGCTCGGGCGCCACGATTTCCGGTGGTATGCTGATGGGCGTGAGCCGTTATGCGGCCTCTGAATTCTCCTTCTTGCTGGCAGTGCCGATGATGATGGGCGCCACGGCGCTGGATCTCTACAAAAGCTGGTCGTTCCTGACGGTTGCCGACATCCCGATGTTTGCCGTCGGCTTTGTCACCGCTTTTGTCGTCGCGCTGGTGGCGATCAAGACTTTCCTGCAACTGATCAAACGCATCTCGTTCATTCCGTTTGCGATTTACCGTTTTATCGTTGCAGCGGCCGTTTACGTGGTGTTCTTCTGATTTAAGCTTGCCGGAGAAGGCGTTTACGCGACTATCCGGCATTTATTCCTGCAATCATTCCGGCTTCGGGCAGCGCAATGCTTTCCAGTCCGTCACGGCGTCAATACGGCGCCGGGTCAGCTCTTCACGGATCGCCTGGCCTTTGAATCCTGCGTCAACCACCTCTTTGGTCGGTACGGCCTGTGCCACCTGCCAGGCTTCTCGTAACCAGCGGCCTTGTGGATAGTCCGCCGCTTCAAAGCCCGTACGCCCGCGAACATCCGCTTCGCTGGTCAGCGCGATTTGTTCCACCCGTTGCGGTTTTCGCCAGGCATCAATCGAATCGAACAGTTTAACGATCGTTTTTGGCTGCAAGATGGGGAAGGTATGAATGAGATCGTGGAACTCCGCCACCAGTTTGGCTAAATCGCGAATGTCATTGGGAACGCGTAAACGCTGGCATAACTGTTCCACCAGTTTAACGCCCGCCGGGCCATGACCGTGATGACGCGGCCAGAACTCCTTTGGCGTTAACCCTTTCCCCAAATCGTGACACAGCGTGGCAAAGCGCACATCCACTTCAGGGCTGAGCATGGCGGCCATCGACAGCGTCATCAGCGTGTGGATCCCGGTGTCGATTTCCGGGTGCCACTTTGCCGGGGCGGGGACGCCAAACAGGGCGTCTATTTCGGGGAACAGCACGCGCAACGCGCCGCAGTCGCGGAGAACCTGGAAGAAGACCTGTGGGTTACGTGTGGTCAGGGCATTTTCGGTTTCTTTCCACACCCTTTCCGGCGTGAGGTGTTCCAGCTCACCGGCAGCCGTCATCTCACGCATGAGCGTCATGGTTTCATCAGCAATACGGAAGCTAAGGTGGGCATAACGGGCGGCAAAACGCGCCACGCGCAGGACGCGCAGCGGATCTTCGCTGAAAGCGGGAGAGACATGGCGTAGCAGGCGGTTGTCCAGATCGCGACGCCCGTGATACGGGTCGATTACCTGACCGTCGTCGTCACGCGCAAGGGCGTTGATCGTCAGGTCACGGCGCTGCAAATCGTCTTCCAGCGTCACGTCGGCGGCGGCATAACAGGTAAAGCCGGTATAGCCGGAACCCGATTTACGCTCGGTGCGCGCCAGCGCATACTCTTCACGTGTTTGCGGATGAAGAAATACGGGAAAATCGCGGCCTACCTGCTGGTAGCCCGCGTCAAGCATCTCCTGAGGCGTGGCGCCAACCACCACCCAATCTTTATCTTTAACCGGTAGCCCTAATAACGCGTCCCGAACAGCACCACCGACCAGATAAATCTTCACGCCACTTCCTCTCCTGAAAAACATCATCTCTCAATGATATGTCAGTGCGGGGGAGAAGGCGATTTAGTTCATCCAGCGGTCTTTGCGTTTACGGCTTGGGATCATGTGCGGCAGGACGAGGCCGAGCAGCAGACCGAGACCCAGCACGCCGCCGCCATACATGAACCACTGCATGATGATGGTGCGCTGCTTGTCATCAAGCTGCACGCTGGCAGCATCGACTTTCTTCTGCGCAACAATCAGCTCGTTTTTCAGCTTCTGGTTCTCTTCTTTTAACCCGTTAATCACGCTGTCGCTCTGGGACACTTTTTGCTGCATGTCGGAGGTGCGCTGATTCCAGGTCGTATCAATATTGTTGAGCTTATCGGTCAGCGTTTTGACCTGATTTTCCAGATCCGGTACGCGAATACGCAGGCTGGGCGTGCTGTTCAACTCTTTCATCGGGATCCAGGCAGTACGGCCGGTACTGTCTTTTACCTGAGCATAATTGGTATTCGCGTCGGTTTGTAAGAGTGTCACTTCCTCACCGGCGTTAATCGTACCCAGCAGGCGATAGTTATCCCCCGGACCGCTGCGGACCCAGGTGTTCAGTTCATCAGAAACATAGCGCTTTTCTTCAGCATGGGAGACGGCAGTGGCGCTAAGTGCAAGTAAAGTTAATCCAATCAGGCGTAATTTTGGCATCAGGCTGTCGTTATTGTCATAGAAAGTGGAACGATAGTAGTGGCATCAGTGTCTCTACGCAAAGCATTCGACATCAATCGGAATCTTCTGTGTCATCTATGCCACTGTTTCAAACTTTTACGCCCGTCAAATTGCTCGTTGTATGGCAATTTGGCGCAAAATACTATGTACTGACAAACAAGAACGCATTAAGTTCGCCGTCATTCTTCCCATATGTGACATAACCCATAAGTACAAGGCCATGGCTCAGGAAATCGAATTAAAATTTATCGTCAATCGCGAAGCGGTAGACGCACTGCGTGACCATCTGCACACGTTAGGCGGGGAGCATCATGCCCCCAGTCAATTGCTGAACATTTACTACGAAACATCAGATAATTGGTTGCGTAGTCACGATATGGGACTGCGTATTCGGGGCGAGAACGGTCATTATGAAATGACCCTGAAAATCGCTGGCCGGGTGACAGGAGGACTGCATCAGCGTCCGGAATACAATGTACCGCTGACCGAACCGACGCTGGATCTCGCCAAACTCCCTCCCGAAGTCTGGCCCAACGGCGAAATGCCAGCCGATCTCGCGTCACGCGTACAGCCGCTGTTCCGCACTGATTTTTATCGTGAAAAATGGGTGGTTGAGGTTGAAGGCAGCCAGATTGAAATCGCGCTCGATCTGGGGGATGTGAAGGCGGGAGAGTTCGCGGAGCCTATCTGCGAACTGGAGCTTGAGCTGTTAAAAGGCGATACGCGCAGCGTGCTGAAACTGGCAAATCAGCTGGTTTCGCAATCCGGATTACGCCAGGGCAGCCTGAGCAAAGCAGCCCGTGGCTACCATCTGGCGCAGGGAAACCCGCCGCGTGAAATCAACGCGACACGAATTCTGAAGGTGCCAGCGAAAGCCAGCGTTGAGCAGGGGCTTGAGGCTGCGCTGGAGTTAGCGTTGTCACAGTGGCAATACCATGAAGAGTTGTGGGTTCGCGGTGAGAAAAAGGCCAAAGCCGATGTTCTGGCAGCAATGGGACTGGTTCGCCACACCATCATGCTGTTCGGCGGGATTGTTCCTCGTAAAGCGAGCGCTCACTTACGTGATTTGTTAACCCAGTCAGAAGCGACGATCGCCTCTGCGGTTTCAGCGGTAACGGCGGTTTACAGTACACAAACAGCGATGGCTAAACTGGCATTGACGGAATGGCTGGTCACCAAAGGCTGGCAGCCGTTCCTGGATGCCAAAGCGCAGGACAAAATTTCAGGTTCGTTTAAGCGCTTTGCGGATACACACCTCTCACGGCATGCCGCTGATCTGAAATCTGTTTTCGACCAGCCGTTAGGCGATCAGTATAACGATCAGCTTCCGCGCCTGAACCGTAACATTGACAGCATCTTATTGCTGGCCGGTTATTACGACACCCATGTGGCGCAGGGCTGGCTGGAGAACTGGCAGGGATTGCGTTATGCAATTGCGACCCGCCAATATATTGAAATTGAACATTTCCGCAACGAAGCGATTTCTCAGGAACCGTTCTGGCTGCACAGCGGAAAACGATAATCTGGCAAGGATACGTCTTTTATGAAGCCGCTCTCTTCTCCCTTACAGCAGTACTGGCAGACCGTTGTTGAGCACCTGCCAGCCGCAATCTCAGAGACGACGCCGGGTGTTCAGGCGAAGTCAGTACTTACCTTCAGTGATTTTGTTCGGGACAGCGTTATTGCGCATCCCGAATGGCTTGCTGAGCTGGAAAGCACGTCGCCGCAGGCCGACGAATGGCAACATTACGCGGCCTGGTTGCAGGAGGCACTGGCGCAGGTCGCTGACGAAGCGGCGCTGATGCGGGAGCTACGGGTGTTTCGCCGTCGCATTATGGTACGTATTGCCTGGGCGCAGGCGCTGCGGCTTGTGGAAGAAGAGAGCATTTTGCAGCAATTAAGCCATCTGGCTGAAACGCTGATCATCGCTGCGCGCGACTGGCTCTACGCCGCCTGTTGTCGTGAGTGGGGAATCCCCTGCAACCAGAGTGGCGTCCCGCAGCCGTTGCTGATTTTAGGGATGGGAAAACTGGGCGGCGGCGAGCTGAATTTCTCCTCCGATATCGACCTGATTTTTGCCTGGCCGGAGCACGGTTCCACGCAAGGCGGGCGACGTGAGCTGGATAACGCGCAGTTCTTCACGCGGATGGGGCAACGACTCATCAAGGTGCTGGACCAACCCACGCAGGATGGTTTTGTTTACCGTGTGGACATGCGTCTGCGTCCGTTTGGCGACAGCGGCCCGCTGGTGTTGAGTTTTGCCGCGCTGGAAGATTATTACCAGGAGCAGGGGCGTGACTGGGAACGCTATGCGATGGTTAAAGCGCGGATCATGGGTGATACCGATGGCGTTTATGTTGACGAATTACGGGCCATGCTGCGGCCTTTCGTCTTCCGCCGCTACATCGACTTCAGCGTGATCCAGTCTCTGCGAAACATGAAGGGGATGATTGCCCGTGAAGTTCGCCGCCGGGGTCTGAAAGACAATATTAAACTCGGCGCGGGCGGTATTCGCGAAATCGAATTTATTGTTCAGGTGTTCCAGCTTATTCGCGGCGGTCGTGAACCTTCACTGCAGTCACGCTCTCTTTTACCTACGTTGAATGCGATTGCGGCGCTGCATCTGCTGTCGGAGAATGACGCGGAACAGTTGCGAGTTGCTTATCTCTTCTTGCGCCGCCTGGAAAACCTGCTGCAAAGCATCAATGATGAGCAAACGCAGACACTGCCGGGGGATGAGCTGAATCGTGCGCGTCTGGCGTGGGGAATGGATACGGATGACTGGTCGCAGCTCACCGACGAGCTGGACGGTCATATGGCGAATGTGCGCCGGGTGTTTAATGAGTTGATTGGCGATGACGAAACCGAGACGCAGGAAGAGTCATTGTCGGAACAGTGGCGCGAACTGTGGCAGGATACGCTACAGGAAGATGACTCCACGCCAGTTCTGGCCCATCTTACCGACGAGGGGCGGGGACGCGTGCTGGCGCTGATTGCGGATTTTCGCAAAGAGCTGGATAAACGCCCCATTGGCCCGCGTGGCCGTCAGGTCCTCGATCATCTGATGCCACATCTGCTCAGCGACGTCTGTTCCCGTGAAGACGCCTTTGTGCCGCTGTCGCGTATTACGCCGTTGCTGGTGAGCATTGTAACCCGCACCACGTACCTCGAATTGCTGAGCGAATTCCCGGGGGCGCTAAAACATCTGATCTCGCTTTGTGCTGCCTCCCCGATGGTCGCCAGCCAACTGGCGCGCTACCCACTGTTGCTCGACGAACTGCTCGACCCGAACACGCTGTATCAGCCGACCGCGACGGACGCTTACCGTGATGAGTTGCGTCAGTATCTGCTGCGTGTGCCGGAAGATGACGAAGAGCAGCAACTGGAGGCGTTGCGGCAGTTTAAGCAAACTCAGCTATTGCGCATCGCGGCGGCGGATATTGCAGGCACGTTACCGGTGATGAAAGTCAGCGACCATTTGACCTGGCTGGCGGAAGCCATCATCGACGCTGTGGTGCAACAGGCGTGGACGCAAATGGTGGCGCGTTACGGTCAGCCGACGCATCTGAGCGAGCGCCAGGGGCGAGGCTTTGCCGTGGTCGGTTACGGTAAGCTGGGCGGCTGGGAACTGGGCTACAGTTCCGATCTGGATTTGATTTTCCTTCACGACTGTCCGATGGACGTGATGACCGATGGCGAGCGCGAAATTGACGGCAGGCAGTTCTATCTGCGCTTGTCGCAGCGGATTATGCACCTGTTCAGCACCCGAACTTCCTCGGGTATTTTGTATGAGGTGGATGCGCGATTACGCCCGTCCGGCGCGGCGGGAATGTTAGTTACTTCAGCCGAAGCCTTCGCCGATTATCAGCAAAACGAAGCCTGGACGTGGGAACATCAGGCGCTGGCGCGTGCGCGCGTGGTGTATGGTGATCCGCAACTGACTGCGCAGTTTGACGCCGTGCGACGTACGATCATGACTCTCGTTCGCGACGGCAAAACACTGCAAACCGACGTGTGTGAAATGCGTGAAAAGATGCGCGCGCATCTGGGGAATAAGCATCGCGACCGCTTTGATATTAAAGCTGACGAGGGTGGGATCACCGACATTGAGTTTATTACGCAATATCTGGTGCTGCGCTACGCGCATGAGAAGCCGAAGCTGACGCGCTGGTCAGATAATGTGCGCATTCTGGAGCTGTTGGCGCAAAACGACATTATGGAAGAGCAGGAAGCGCAGGCGCTGACGCTGGCCTACACCACGCTGCGCGACGAACTTCACCACCTGGCGTTGCAAGAGTTGCCGGGGCATGTGGCGCAGACGTGTTTTAGCAAAGAGCGTGAACGGGTAAGGGCCAGCTGGCAGAAGTGGCTGGTTGCCGAGTGAAATGTGCTATTATCGCGCGCAAATTTTGAATCTCTCAGGAGACAGGAATGAAAGTAACGCTGCCAGAGTTTGAACGTGCAGGGGTCATGGTTGTTGGTGACGTGATGCTGGATCGCTACTGGTACGGGCCGACCAGCCGTATTTCACCGGAAGCGCCAGTACCCGTTGTCAAAGTGGACACCATTGAGGAACGTCCTGGTGGCGCGGCTAACGTGGCGATGAACATTGCGTCCCTGGGGGCCAATTCACGTCTGGTCGGATTGACCGGCATTGATGATGCCGCGCGTGCGCTCAGCAAAACGCTGGCGGCTGTGAATGTGAAATGCGACTTTGTTTCTGTCCCGACACATCCCACCATCACCAAACTGCGTGTACTTTCACGCAACCAGCAGCTGATTCGCCTGGACTTTGAAGAAGGCTTTGAAGGTGTCGATCCACAACCGCTGCATGAGCGCATTAATCAGGCGCTGGGTTCGATTGGCGCGCTGGTACTCTCTGACTATGCGAAAGGCGCGCTGGCCAGCGTTCAGCAGATGATCGCGCTGGCGCGCAAAGCGGGCGTGCCGGTATTGATCGACCCGAAAGGCACCGATTTTGAACGCTACCGTGGCGCCACGCTGCTGACCCCGAATTTGTCAGAGTTTGAAGCGGTGGCCGGTAAGTGTAAAAACGAAGAAGAGATTGTCACTCGCGGCATGAAAGTGATTGCGGATTTCGATCTCTCTGCGCTGCTGGTGACGCGTTCTGAGCAAGGGATGACGTTGTTGCAGCCGGGCAAAGCACCGCTGCATATGCCGACCCAGGCGCAGGAAGTGTATGACGTCACTGGTGCGGGTGATACGGTGATTGGCGTGCTGGCGGCGACGCTGGCGGCAGGAAAATCGCTGGAAGAAGCCTGTTACTTCGCCAACGCGGCGGCAGGCGTGGTTGTCGGCAAGCTGGGGACATCCACCGTTTCGCCCATCGAGCTGGAAAATGCCGTACGCGGTCGTGCTGACACGGGCTTTGGCGTGATGACTGAAAATGAGCTGAAGCAGGCCGTTGCCAGCGCGCGTAAGCGCGGCGAGAAAGTGGTGATGACCAACGGTGTCTTCGATATCCTGCATGCCGGACACGTTTCTTATCTGGCGAATGCGCGCAAACTGGGCGACCGCCTGATTGTTGCAGTCAACAGCGATGCGTCCACTAAACGTCTGAAAGGCGAAACGCGTCCCGTCAATCCGCTAGAACAACGCATGATCGTATTGGGCGCGCTGGAAGCCGTCGACTGGGTGGTTTCTTTTGAAGAAGATACCCCACAGCGTCTGATTGCAGGCGTACTGCCGGATCTGCTGGTTAAAGGCGGCGACTACAAGCCGGAAGAGATTGCGGGTAGTGAAGAGGTATGGGCCAACGGCGGCGAAGTGTTGGTGCTGAACTTCGAAGACGGTTGTTCAACGACCAACATCATCAAAAAAATCCAGAAAGACAGCGACAAGTAATCTCTCCGCCAGTAAGTTAGGCGGCGCTGTACACTCCTTATCAGACCTGTGAGCCTCTGCGCGATGCAGGTCTGATAAGCATTCCGTTATCATTTACTCCCATCCCTTTACATTTCCTGGAAAAGTGTGACTTCCTGCAGGTGATTTGCGCACATAATGTACAAATACTTTGCGCCCAGAAGCGAATACTGGAATCAGAAAAAGCATATGGCCTTATCAGAAATTCGTTAACTGGAGGGTATGCTCATGAACAACAAGAATGTGTATTCGTTGAACAACTTCGATTTTCTGGCCCGTAGCTTTGCCAGAATGCAGGCTGAAGGTCGCCCTGTCGATATCCACGCCGTCACCGGAAACATGGATGAGGAGCACCGGAGCTGGTTCTGCAAGCGCTACGCGCTTTACTGCCAACAGGCGACACGAGCAAAACAATTAGAACTCGAACACTGAAAAAAGAAACGGGCCCATTGGCCCGTTTCTTTTTTTACTCTTGTGTATCCACTGGCGGAATGGCGGGCGCAGGTTTGACGTCGACAGGCGACTGGCGCGTTTCCAGTTCACTGAGGCGCTGCTCAAGCAGTGCCAGCTTTTCACGGGTACGCAGTAACACCTGAGTTTGCACATCAAACTCTTCGCGGCTCACCAGATCGAGACGCGTCAGCTGTGATTGCAGCGTTTGACGAATTTTCTTCTCGACGTCTTCCCCGAACTCCCGGATCCCTTTCGGCATCGACTCGTGAACCTGGCGAGCGATTTGCTCAATTTTTTTCGGGTCAATCATTGTGGTTTCCCTGAACTGGTAAGTGTTGAGGCACATTGTAGTGCGATCTGCGTGAGGCATAAACCAGAATTGTGTGACCTGTGGCTGAGTAAAGGCGTTGATGAAGGTAATCAATAGCGTTATAGTTATCTCGCTTATTCTCAGGGCGGGGCGAAATTCCCCACCGGCGGTAAATCAACCTATGTTGAAAGCCCGCGAGCGCTTTGGGTGCAAACTCAAAGGTCAGCAGATCCGGTGTAATTCCGGAGCCGACGGTTAGAGTCCGGATGGGAGAGAGTAACGATCCAGCCGGGCATGGACCCGCTCACGTTATTTTTTTGCCGCATTGCGGTACTCCTAAGACTGCCCTGATTCTGGTAACCATAATTTTAGTGAGGTTTTTTTACCATGAATCAGACGCTACTTTCCTCTTTTGGTACGCCTTTTGATCGTGTCGAACACGCTCTGTCCGCGCTGCGTGAAGGACGCGGAGTGATGGTGCTTGACGACGAAGATCGTGAAAACGAAGGCGATATGATTTTCCCTGCCGAAACGATGACCGTTGAGCAGATGGCATTGACCATTCGTCACGGTAGCGGCATCGTTTGCCTGTGTATCACTGAAGATCGCCGCAAACAGCTCGACCTGCCTATGATGGTGGAAAATAACACCAGCGCTTACGGCACGGGCTTTACGGTGACGATTGAAGCCGCTGAAGGCGTGACCACCGGTGTTTCTGCGGCCGACCGCATTACCACTGTGCGTGCTGCCATTGCCGACGGTGCTAAACCTTCTGACCTCAACCGTCCGGGGCACGTTTTCCCGCTGCGCGCTCAGGCTGGTGGGGTGTTGACTCGCGGCGGCCATACGGAAGCGACCATCGATCTGGTGACGCTGGCAGGTTTTAAACCTGCAGGCGTTCTGTGTGAACTGACCAACGATGACGGCACAATGGCTCGCGCGCCGGAGTGCATCAAGTTTGCAGGTGAACACAATATGGCTGTCGTCACCATTGAAGATTTGGTGGCTTACCGCCAGGCGCACGCGCGTAAGGCCAGCTGACTGGCGTACCACCCGTCGGGTGGTAATACGTGATGAAAGAAACCGAAGCCAGTTTACTGACTTCGGTTTTTTGTTTTTATTGGTTCGAAAAAATACACCGTTTATCCCACAGACGTTAATTTTGCGGACGGTCTGGCCTTTAATAAAAGCCCAATCTTTTTCTCTATGATCAAAATCATATTCTCAATTTCATACTGTGCCAGTATATGAATATACCTAAAGATAGGTATGTAAAATTTTAACGTTAAATGTTTGGCAATGTTAAATTTTAAGGGTAAAAGGATGTTTATCGCCTGGTATTGGATTGTATTAATTGTTCTTGTCGTTGTAGGTTATTTTTGCCATATGAAACGTTATTGCAGAGCGTTCAGGCAGGACAGGGACGCGCTGCTCGAGGCCCGCAACACGCTATTTCGCCGCACTGGTGAAGATGGTCGTGTTGCCAGGGATCGGGAATAACTTTTATTCTCATATTTTCTTGATGGGAAAGCATGATGTTGTCCTGAATGATGAGGACAACATCTGTGGTTGCGTTACCCGATTCCCATCGATTGAAGTATCACAAGGCTGAGTCCCATCACCGACATCCCACACAGAACGCCGTAGCTGGGGTTATTATTAGGGTCGATCTCTTTTGCCAGAGGCATTAATTCATCTACGGATAATGCCA
This sequence comes from Citrobacter sp. GW821-FHT02E08, assembly GCF_059421685.1. Classification (NCBI taxonomy): domain Bacteria; kingdom Pseudomonadati; phylum Pseudomonadota; class Gammaproteobacteria; order Enterobacterales; family Enterobacteriaceae; genus Citrobacter; species Citrobacter sp. GW821-FHT02E08. Next base: position 220,098 of record NZ_JBWKVL010000001.1, read on the forward strand.
CCATAATTCCCGCTACCGCAGCCATAATCGACGCCATTACGACAGGCGAAATCAAACTGCCTAGAATTAACCAGGCTAATATGCCGCCGAGAATTTCCGCCATACCGGAAATCCCTGCCCAGAAAATGGCCGTACGTTTTGAACCTGTTGCGGCATAAACCGGCCCGGCAACCGCTAAACCTTCGGGAATATTGTGTAAGGCGACCGCCAGAGCAATCCCGAAGCCCAGTTCAAGATTGCTGCTGGCGGTAACAAACGTCGCGATCCCTTCCGGAAAATTGTGCAGACTGATGCCCAGCGTCAATAAGATGGCGGTGCGTTTAATGGAGCCAGGCAGCGGCCGCGTTGTTTTCTGTACTAAATCTTGCGGGTGGGCGTGGGGAAGCAGGCGATCCAGCCCGAAATAACCCAACAGTCCAGTAATAAACATGCCGTAGCCTAAGAGGGGGGACATGCCTTCCGCTGCCAACGCTGCCGGCAGCATTTCCATCAGCGAGATAAGCAGCATGATGCCTGCCGCGAATCCCAGCGAAAACGCCAGCACGCGATTAGAGGGTTTTTGTCCCAGCACGCCAAGAAAGGCGCCAATAAAAGTGGCGGCACCCGCCAATAAGGTCAGAATTAAAGGTACTGACATCGACAACTCCTTATGATTCTGCTGTCCGGACCTGACCTTCAAAATAACTGATGATCTTCATCATGGTTATCTGAGTTCTTCAACTACCGAAAAAGCGTATTGTGAGGATATCAAAATGACCTCCCTGAGTAAGGATATCATCATGTCTTCAACGCGTATGCCAGCATTGTTTTTGGGTCACGGCAGTCCAATGAATGTTCTGGAAGATAACGTCTATACCCGCGCCTGGCGGCACCTGGGGGAGGTATTACCGCGTCCGAAAGCGATTGTGGTGGTATCGGCTCACTGGTTCACCCGCGGGACCGGCGTGACGGCAATGGAAGCCCCGAAAACCATTCATGATTTTGGCGGTTTTCCACAGGCGCTTTACGATACCCACTATCCGGCGCCCGGTTCGCCAGAGTTGGCGCAACGTCTGGTGGAGTTGCTGTCTCCTGTTCCTGTTACGCTCGATAAAGAGGCCTGGGGCTTTGACCATGGCTCCTGGGGAGTGCTGATCAAGATGTATCCCGACGCGGATATCCCGATGGTGCAGTTAAGCATCGACAGCACAAAACCCGCCGCCTGGCACCTCGAAATGGGGCGTAAACTGGCGGTCCTGCGCGATGAAGGCATTATGCTGGTCGCCAGCGGTAACGTGGTGCATAACCTGCGCACGGCGCGCTGGCACGGTGAGAATACGCCGTATCCGTGGGCGACATCATTCAATGATTATGTGAAGGCGAATCTGACGTGGCAGGGACCCGTTGAGCAGCATCCGCTGGTTAACTATCTCGAGCATGAAGGGGGTTCGTTGTCGAATCCAACGCCGGACCACTACCTGCCACTATTGTATGTGTTAGGTGCGTGGGATGGCAAAGAGCCAGTATCAATACCGGTGGACGGTATCGAGATGGGCAGCCTGAGTATGTTGTCGGTACAGGTGGGGTGATTAATACCCGATGGCGCTATGCTTATCGGGCCTGGCGTTTGCGCCGCAGGCCGGGTAAGGCGAAGTCGCCCCCCGGCACAACGAATTACTCAACGAAAATATGCGGGTAGAAACGGGAAAGATCCTGAGTGATCAGCGCTCTGTCTTCGCGAATGCCGATCCCGGCTGGTTGATCGTTAATCAACCAACTGCCGATCAACATGTAGCTGTCGCCAAATTTTGGCAACTGATAAAACTGTTGCACGATCATACCTTCTTCACCGTACGGGCCTTCCGCCGCTTCGATCGTTTTACCGTTCTCAATGATCGAGACGTTGGCACCTTCACGAGAGAAGATAGGCTTCACGACGAATTTTTCCATCTGCGGATGGTCATCTTCGGCGAAATAGGCTGGCAGCAGGTTCGGATGGTTCGGGAACATTTCCCACAGCAACGGTAACAGAGCTTTGTTGGAGATGATGCTCTTCCATGCCGGTTCCAGCCAGCGAACGCCAGCATCTTCCAGTTTGGTGGAGAACATCTCGCGCAGCATAAACTCCCACGGATAGAGCTTGAACAGGTTGGCAATAACCTGATCCTGTAAGTCCGTGAACTGACCTTTTTCACCGAGACCGATATCTTCGATGTGGAGGAATTCAGTGGCGATTTCGGCTTCAGCTGCACAATCCTGCAGGTATTGAATCGTACCGCGATCTTCAACCGTATCGCGGCAGCAGGTTAGATGTAGCAGTTGAAAACCGTACTGCTCACGAAGTTCTGCAAAGCGCTCGATCAGCTTCTCTTGCAGGCTGTTAAACTGATCGCTACCTTCCGGTAAGTTGCCTGCATTGAGTTGATCTTCCAGCCAGATCCACTGGAAAAATGCCGCTTCATACAGCGAGGTCGGGGTATCAGCGTTATTCTCCAGCAGTTTGGGTTCACCGATGCCGTCCCACGCCAGATCAAGGCGGGAATAGAGCGAAGGCTGACTCGTCTGCCATGACTGGCGAACAAATCCCCAGGTATGCTTCGGAATACGAAACTTCGTCATGAGCTCATCGCTGGCGATGACCTTCTCAACCACCTTGAGGCACATCTGGTGCAGCTCAGCGGTGACCTCTTCCAGTTTCTCAACTTGGGCGAGCGTCAGCTTGTAATACGCATCTTCACACCAGTAGGGCTCGCCGTACATGGTGTGAAAATTAAAACCGTATTCTGTGGCTTTGTCGCGCCAGTCCGGGCGCTCAGTAATACTGACTCTTTCCATGAGTATCAGCCACCCATCGAACGCGTTGTGGTGCCGCTGGCGCTACGCTGCATCGTGCTTTGTTTCGCAACAGATTCACCAAAACCACCGCGCGTCACGGTTGATGTGGTTGCCGGTTTAGGCGCCATCGCCGTCTTCGGTACGGTCATGGTGCGGCCTGGCTGCGCGGCACCGTAGTTCTTGCCGCCAGCATCGGTATATTTACCGTAAGCAGGGCTGGCCGGGTTTTTCGAGCTAAACAGCGGTTGCTGCGCAAAGCCTGCGCCGCCGCCCATCATGCGGCCCATCATGTAACCTGCCATCAACGGCATCCAGAAGCTGCCGCTGGATTGTTGCGCCTGTGCCTGATTCTCTGGTGCCACTCCTGCCTGGGCAGGCGTTTTCTGACACTGGCCTTCGCCAAATTCGGCGATGCAATCTTCACGCGTGGCATATTTTGGCGCGGTACGTTCTGCTTCTTTCACGGCATTGTTGAATGCCGTTGTACATTCCGCGCTTTTACCTGGGTTAGCTGCAGAACAGTCGTCCGCATTTTGATAAAGCGAAACCGTTTCATCGGTTTGTTCACAGCCTGCCAGCATAAAGACTGCGGTGACCGCCAGTGCGACCGGCGTTAAATGGCGAGCGCTCCAGCTTTTGCGGAACGAGGCGTGATGTATGGATTTTGTCCGTTTCATTTTCGTCTTCCAGGACCCAGTAGTGAATATGGCAAATAATGCTCAGGATAGAGGATGGCTGGTCGAAAATGAAGCGAGAAGAGGCGAGAATGCGGGGAAATCGCGGGATCTTTACGTTGCCTTACGTTCGACCAGCAATTTAGCGCCAGCTGGCGCTGCGCTTCCCGAACCTACGCGTTTGTAGGCCCGGTAAGCAGAGCGCCATCGGCAATTTTATCAGTTACGGAATGGGTTGTTGCCGTTGCTGCTGGTCGGTTGTACTGACGCAGGCTGCGTTTCCGGGGCAGCGTTGTCGGCAGTATAGCCGTCAGCGCTGGCGTCCTGCTGTGCGTTTTCCGGCGCCACGATATCTGGCGTAGTGGAAATCGGTTTGCCCAGCGTGTTGTTCAGAGCAACCAGGTCCTGTTCGTTCAGCGTACCGAGCGCAGCTTTGATGTTCAGCTGGTTAATCAGGTAGTTATAGCGAGCGCTGGAAAGTTGTTGCTTCGCGTTGTACAGCGTGGTGGTGGCATCCAACACATCCACGATGGTACGCGTACCGACGGAATAACCGGCTTCCATGGCATCCAATGAACTTTGTGCAGAGATAACGGCTTGTTTATACGCGTTAATGCTGCTGATAGAGGCATTGATGTTGTTGAAGGAGGAACGCACGGTCTGCACGACGCTGCGGTGTGCGCTTTCCAGTTGCTCACTCGCACCAACAAAGTTGTACTGCGCTTGTTTCACCTGAGAATTGACCTGTCCGCCCTGATACAACGGCAAAGAGAAGCTCAGACCAATTTTGTTTTGGCCCAGGTTGCTGTCGTCATACTGTGACGTGTTGGTTTTCGACCCGCTATACGAGGTATCGGAGATCCCCGTTGATGCGTTTAAATCCAGCGTTGGCAAGTGACCGTCCTGCGCCAGACGGATTTGCTCACGCGCCAGATCCTGGGTCAGGCGGGCTTGCAACAGCGCCAGGTTACGGTTTTCTGCTTCTTTCAGCAGTGCATTCACGGCCTGCGGTTTGTTGGTTTTAAAACCATCAACATTCAGGGATGCCAGTTCTGGGTAGTAATTGCCGGTGACCTGGCGCAACGTTTCAACTGCATTATCGAGGTTGTTACGTGCGGTCACTTCGTCCGCTAACACGGTATCGTATTGTGAACGGGCGTTCTGAACGTCAGTGATCGCAACCAGACCCACGTTAAAACGTTGAGTGGTTTGATCCAACTGACGATAAATCGCCTGTTTCTGCGCTTCGGTAAAGGAGAGCGCGTCAATGGCGCTCAGCACATTGAAGTAGGCTGTTGCGGTGTTCAGGATCAGCGTTTGCTGGTCTGTCTGAAAGGTGACGTCCTGAATACCGGCAGATTTTTCCTGCAATGTCAGCGCGCGCCATTTCGACATATCGAACAGGGTCTGAGTCAATTGCAAAGAGGCGCTGGTTGCGTTGGAGTCGACGCCGTTGGCGTCACGGTAGCCGTTGCTATAGGTGTAATCGGCACCTAAACCCAGTTGCGGCAGTAAAGGACTACGCGCTTCGTTAATTTTTTCGAATGCAGCATCGCGATCGGCGGCGGATTTACGCAATTCCGGGTTGCTCAGGCGTGCTTGCTGATAAACTTGCATCAGGTTCTCTGCCTGGCTCAAAGTGCTGAACCCCGACAGGCTCAGGCCGATAAGGATGGGGAGCAATTTCTTCATTTGCATTCCTTGTTGTGAAGCAGTATTTAGCGCTGATCAAATTGTAAAATAATTGATGATTCTAGCAGAATCCGCCACTGCGAAAAGTTGGCGTTATGTGCCATACGGCGTTAATTTGCACCAATTTATCACAAGCCAGGTGAAACAGTATTCAAACGGCCTTGAAATTCACATTCTAATCACTATTGGTAACCAGGACAGAACAATGAATAAACAAGACAGCTCGCCGATGACTTTCTCCAAAAACGATGTAGAAATTATTGCACGAGAAACGCTTTATCGCGGTTTTTTTTCATTGGACCTTTATCGCTTTCGCCATCGTTTATTCAATGGAGAAATGAGTGGTGAGGTTCAGCGTGAAATTTTTGAGCGCGGGCACGCCGCAGTCTTGCTACCCTTTGACCCTGAGCGTGACGAAGTTGTGCTGGTGGAACAGATCCGTATCGCGGCGTATGACACCAGTGAGAGCCCGTGGTTGCTGGAGATGGTCGCCGGGATGATCGAAGAGGGCGAAACCGCAGAAGATGTCGCTCGCCGCGAGGCGATGGAAGAGGCTGGTCTTGACGTCAAACAGACGAAGACGGTGATGAGTTATCTGGCAAGCCCTGGCGGCACCAGTGAGCGCCTGTCAATTTTAGTGGGTGAAGTGGACGCCACGACCGCAAGCGGGATTCACGGTCTGGCGGATGAAAACGAAGATATTCGTGTTCATGTGGTAAGTCGGGAGCAGGCATACCAGTGGGTGGAAGAGGGGAAAATCGACAACGCGGCGTCTGTCATCGCTTTGCAATGGCTGCAACTGCACTATCAAGAGTTAAAAAACGAGTGGAAAAAATGAAGCGTTATACACCTGACTTTCCTGAGATGATGCGCCTGTGCGAAACCAACTTTTCGCAATTGCGCCGCCTGTTGCCGCGTAATGACGCACCCGGCGAAACAGTGAGCTATCAGGTGGCAAACGCACAATATCGGTTAACGATTGTGGAATCGACCCGATACACTACCCTGGTGGCGATTGAGCAGACCGCGCCTGCCATCACCTACTGGAGCCTGCCGTCGCTGACGGTGCGCCTGTATCATGATGCGATGGTGGCTGAAGTGTGTTCAAGTCAGCAGATCTTTCGCTTCAAAGCGCGGTATGATTATCCAAATAAAAAGTTGCATCAACGCGACGAAAAGCATCAAATTAATCAGTTTTTAGCTGATTGGTTAAGGTACTGTTTAGCACATGGAGCGATGGCGATTCCGGTTTACTAGCGTCGTGAAACCTAAGGACACCATTTGGAAAGCCTGTTAACCCTTCCTTTGGCTGGTGAGGCCAGAGTCAGGATTTTACAAATTACAGACACTCACCTGTTTGCCGCAAAGCACGAAACACTACTGGGCGTGAATACCTGGGAAAGCTACCAGGCCGTACTGGATGCGATCCATGCGCAGCAGATCGCGTTCGATCTGATCGTGGCAACGGGCGATTTGGCTCAGGATCAAAGTTCTGCGGCCTATCAGCATTTTGCTGAAGGCATCGCAAGCTTTCGTGCGCCTTGCGTTTGGTTGCCTGGCAACCACGATTTTCAACCCGCGATGTACAGCGCGTTACAGGATGCGGGGATCTCCCCGGCCAAACGTGTCTGGATTGGCGAACAGTGGCAAATTTTGTTGCTGGACAGTCAGGTTTTTGGCGTTCCCCACGGCGAGTTAAGTGAGTTCCAGCTTGAATGGCTGGAGCGTAAACTTGCCGATGCGCCGGAGCGAAATACGCTGTTGCTTCTGCATCACCACCCGCTGCCTGCGGGATGTAGCTGGCTTGACCAGCACAGTCTGCGCAACGCCGCGGAACTGGACAACATACTGGTGAACTATCCTCGCGTTAAGTATTTGTTGTGCGGGCATATTCATCAGGAGCAAGATCTGGACTGGAATGGACGTCGTCTGATGGCGACCCCGTCGACATGCGTTCAGTTTAAGCCGCATTGCGCGAATTTCACGCTGGACACGATTGGTCCGGGCTGGCGTACGCTGGAGTTGTTTGCCGACGGTACGCTGAAAACGGAAGTCTGTCGTCTGCAGGGGACACAGTTCCGACCTGATACCGCTTCAGAAGGCTACTGATGTCTACGCTTCTTTATCTCCACGGATTTAATAGTTCTCCCCGCTCGGCCAAGGCTTGCCTGCTCAAAGGCTGGCTGGCGGAGCACCATCCTCATGTTGAGATGGTGGTGCCGCAATTACCGCCGTATCCTGCCGATGCGGCAGAGCTTCTGGAATCGATTGTGCTTGAACATGGCGGAGAATCGCTGGGCATCGTCGGTTCCTCGCTTGGCGGATATTACGCCACCTGGTTATCGCAATGTTTCATGTTGCCAGCCGTGGTGGTGAACCCCGCAGTAAAACCCTTTGAACTGCTGGTCGACTACCTGGGTCAGAACGAGAACCCCTACACGGGGCAGCAATATGTGCTAGAGTCACGCCATATTTACGATCTTAAAGTCATGCAGATTGACCCGCTCGAAGCACCGGATTTGATTTGGCTGCTGCAACAAACGGGGGATGAAGTGTTGGACTACCGCCAGGCGGTGGCGAATTACGCCTCCTGCCGTCAGACAGTGATTGAGGGCGGAAACCACGCATTCACAGGCTTCGAAGATTATTTCAACCCGATTGTCGATTTCCTTGGACTGCACAGTTTTTGACGATCAACTCGAATTGCTAATTTAAACCATGACGCAAACTTATAACGCTGATGCCATTGAGGTACTCACTGGGCTTGAGCCGGTACGCCGCCGCCCGGGGATGTACACAGATACCACACGCCCTAACCATATGGGTCAGGAAGTTATTGATAACAGTGTGGATGAAGCGCTTGCCGGGCACGCGAAACGTGTCGAGGTAATCCTTCATGCCGATCAGTCACTGGAAGTTATCGATGACGGTCGCGGCATGCCCGTCGACATCCATCCGGAAGAGGGCGTTCCGGCCATTGAGCTGATCCTTTGTCGGTTGCACGCAGGCGGTAAATTTTCTAATAAAAACTACCAGTTCTCCGGCGGCTTGCACGGCGTGGGAATTTCCGTGGTAAACGCCCTGTCAAAGCGTGTTGAAGTTGCCGTTCGCCGCGACGGCCAGATCCACAGTATCGCCTTTGAGCACGGTGAAAAGGTCGAGGATTTGCACGTTTCCGGCACCTGCGGTAAACGCAACACCGGGACCAGCGTCCACTTCTGGCCTGATGAAAGTTTTTTCGACAGCCCGCGTTTTTCCGTGTCTCGTTTAACGCATGTGTTGAAAGCTAAAGCGGTTCTGTGTCCGGGTGTTGAAATCACCTTTAAAGATGACGTTAACAATACCGAACAACGCTGGTGCTATCAGGATGGTCTGAACGACTATCTGGCCGAAGCCGTAAATGGCCTGCCCACGCTTCCTGAAAAACCGTTTATCGGCAATTTTGAAGGTGAAACGGAAGCCATCGACTGGGCGCTGCTATGGCTGCCGGAAGGCGGCGAGTTGCTGACCGAAAGCTACGTTAACCTGATACCGACCATGCAGGGCGGTACCCACGTCAACGGCTTACGCCAGGGGCTGCTGGATGCCATGCGCGAATTCTGTGAATACCGCAATATTTTACCGCGCGGCGTGAAGCTGTCTGCGGAGGATATCTGGGATCGCTGCGCGTACGTGCTCTCCGTGAAGATGCAGGACCCGCAATTTGCCGGTCAGACCAAAGAGCGTCTCTCTTCGCGTCAGTGCGCGGCCTTTGTTTCTGGCGTGGTGAAAGATGCCTTTAGCCTGTGGCTGAACCAGAACGTGCAGGCAGCGGAACTGCTGGCGGAAATGGCGATTTCCAGCGCTCAGCGTCGTTTGCGCGCCGCGAAGAAAGTGGTGCGTAAAAAACTGACCAGTGGTCCGGCGCTGCCGGGGAAACTGGCGGACTGTACCGCGCAGGATCTCAACCGTACCGAATTGTTTCTTGTGGAAGGGGATTCGGCAGGCGGTTCTGCAAAACAGGCGCGCGATCGTGAGTATCAGGCGATCATGCCGCTGAAAGGTAAGATCCTAAACACCTGGGAAGTCTCCTCCGATGAAGTTCTTGCTTCGCAGGAGGTTCATGATATTTCCGTGGCGATCGGCATAGATCCTGATAGCGACGATTTAAGCCAACTGCGTTACGGCAAGATCTGTATCCTCGCGGATGCGGACTCCGATGGTTTGCACATTGCCACCTTGCTGTGTGCGCTGTTTGTGAAACACTTCCGTACGCTGGTGAAGCATGGACACGTCTACGTTGCGCTGCCGCCGTTATACCGTATCGATCTTGGCAAAGAGGTCTATTACGCACTGACGGAAGAAGAAAAAGCCGGTGTTCTGGAGCAACTGAAGCGCAAGAAAGGCAAGCCGAACGTGCAGCGCTTTAAAGGTCTGGGTGAAATGAACCCGATGCAGTTGCGCGAAACCACGCTGGATCCGAACACCCGTCGTCTGGTGCAGCTCATCATTGATGACGAAGACGATCAGCGTACTAACGCGATGATGGATATGCTGCTGGCTAAGAAGCGTTCTGAAGACCGCCGCAACTGGCTGCAAGAGAAAGGCGACCTGGCAGATCTCGAAGGATAATTTTCGCGAAGGCGTATGGTTACTGAAAGCGGGGGGAAGACGATTCCCCCCGTTTTTTTACTGAGCAATCAGGAAAAACAGCCCGGTCAACGCGGCGCTCATCAGATTCGACAGCGTACCGGCGAGGATCACCTTAACCCCCATTTTGGCGATAAAGCTTTTTTGTGCAGGTACAATTCCGCCCAGCACGCCGATTAGCGCCGCAGGGGCAGAGAGATTAGCGAACCCCGCCAGCGCCATAATGACAATAATTTGTGAATAGTCGGACAGGCTGGCTTTCAGCGGGATAAAGCTGGTGTACGCGACAAACTCATTGAGCACCAGCTTCTGCCCAAGCAGATTACCCACCTGCAGGATCTCAGACGAAGGCACGCCCAGTAGCCAGGCGACAGGAGCGAACAGGTAGCTGAAGATCAGCTGCAGGGTGACGTTCTCCATGCCAAACAGGCCGAACGCCCAGCCAAGCAGCCCGTTAACCATGGCGATCAGCGCAATCAACGCCAGCAGCATCGCCCCTACATTGACCGCCAGCTTCAGTCCCTGGCTGGCCCCATTGGTGGCCGCTTCGACGATGTTAATCGGTTTTTCTTCTCCGGTAGCCATTGCGCCGGAAACGTCGGCAATATTCTCTGCTTCGGTCTCCGGGTAGAGGATCTTCGCCATCAGCAGCCCGCCAGGGGCGGACATAAACGACGCGGCCACCAGGTAGCGAATTTCAATTCCCATACTGGCGTAACCGACCAGCACCGATCCGGCAATCGACGCCACGCCGCCGCACATCAGGGCGAACAGCTCAGAGCGGGTCATTTTCGGCGCATACGGTCGCATCAGCACAAACACATCTGTATTACCGGCAAAAATATTGGCTGTTGCCGCCATCGACTCCGCCGGGCTGGTTTTCAGCAGCTTATGGATACCGGTGCCGATGAGGCGGATCACCCACTGCATAATGCCCAGGTAGTAGAGCACCGAGAACAGCGCTGACATAAAGATAATGATCGGCAGGACATGGAAGGCGAACAGAAAGCCCATTTTAAAGCGGCCCAGATCGCCAAACAGAAAATTGATCCCCTCGGAAGAGTAGGTGAGCACGCCGGACAGGCTGTTAGAAATCGCCAGCAGGATTTTTTCCCCGGCCGGGACATACAAAATAAACGCAGCCAGCCCGGCCTGAATGGCGAACGCACCGCCCACGGTTCGCAGATTAATCGCTCGTCGGTTGGTGGAAAAGAGCAGTGCGATTGCCAGCAGCACCACGATACCAAGACACAGAATCAGAATTTGCATCATCGCTCCTTATCCGCGTCGATAATCTTGCGAAACAGATCTTTAAACAGATTGTCCCGCTCAATGAACTTCACCACCCGAATCAGATGACGGCGGTTGTCGAAGCTCCAGTTCAGATTGTCATTAATCAGCGGTGCGGGCTGGTACTGGCAGGTGTACCAGCCTGGGTTCAGCACGAACCCGACGGTGGTGATGTCCCAGATAACCTTACGGGACGCGAAGCCAATCCACGGGCAGCGCGGGGCTATCTCCGCAAAATAGCGGCCAATCCGGCTAGTGTTGGCAAAATAAAACTGCATTTCCGGAACGGAGGTCGCCATGCAGTTCGCCACGCCGAAGCAGGGGACTTGCGTCAGCGCCACACCGCTGTCAAACAGCACGCGGCTGGCGGCGATATCCTGCATCAAATTGAATTCCTGATTATCCTTCCAGTCGTGACTATTGCCGCCGAGCCAAATCAGATGAATTTTTTCAATAATATCGGGGGCGAGCAGCAGCGCATTGGCAATATTGGTCGGCGCGCCGATGCTCAGAACCTGAAGCGTCTGCTTTGCCGAACGGGCACGGGAAATCAAATCTGCGACTGCGGGTGAACATTCCGGCATATCGCTGCCGGTCAGATAGCGCGTTGCGCCTTTGAAAATCTCAGGCAGAGCCTGACACGCTGGGAGCTTTTCAAAGACCCGGTGGATCTCTTCAAAGCTAAGCGTCATACCGATGGCGGGATCGTTGACGTCAGTGTGTGAATTGCCCTCGCCAAAAAAATGGTTAGTAAACGGGGCGGCGTAAACGGCCTCTAGATCGATGCGTTCCGGGTGAAGGTAAGCCCAGGCGATAGCAATCTGATCGTCGATTTCATTATAAGTATCGCTATCGATGACGACCGGGACGCGTCCACCCTCCGGAATTGACATCAGCGATATTCTTTTTTCCAGCGTTAACGCTGGCCATTGTGCGGTTAACATAGCAATTCATTCCATGGGTTAGAAATCATAAGCCAGGCGATAGATCAGAATATCTCCGTATCCGTCGGCGCCGAGTTTGTTATAGAAATAGCGGTACATAAACGTGGTGGAGATATGATTGGTAATTTTCCACGTCAGATTAAGTCCGCCATTGAGACCTTCGCTGCCGTAGTTATTTGCAGAGTAGTCGTCATTACGATCCAGCTCAATTTCATTCCAGTTAGAGAATAAAAAATCCTGGTTAAATAGCTGGAAAGCATACCCGGCATTCCAGCCGATGGTAAAACCGTTGAGACCGTTAATATCATAAGCAGGGCCAAAGTTATTATGTGCAGTAATATATTGCCTGGCGATCCACGGTTTAAACCACCATCCATCACCTTTCAAATTTGTATAACCAAGACCTATAAATTGATTCGTTTCTTTAAAGTCGGGACTTTGCGAGTTATAGACCTTGGTGAAAATGCTGGCTCCTGTGTCCCATAAATAGGTATGAATCTCGCCATTGGCAGTTTGCCCCTGGTTCCCTTCTTCCTCTAATATGTTTTCAAAATCGTAAAAGCCATACATTTCCCCCCAATCAAAACCTATGCCACCTTCAATGCCGATCAATGCTTGTTCATATTCTAAATCTTTAACGCCAGCATCCCATGACTGATAATCAAAATGAATATTTCCCCAGCCATATTTTTGTTCTGCTATGGCGGGTAGAGAAATTAATGCAATAATGAGCACTGAAATTATTTTTTTCATTCTTTATATTCCTTATACCGGGATGGTTAGGCGGAATGAGAGTTTGTGAGTGAATTAAGGCGTTTGATAACCACGTTATGTTCCGGCATATTGGATGCCCCCTGACGTTCAACGGCCAGAGAGGCAAAAGCGCCGGCATAAATCAGTGCGCTGGTGATGTTTACTCCGCTGGATAACTGTGCTGCCAGAGCGCCATTAAAAGCATCACCAGCACCTGCGGTATCGATATTCACCGCCGGAAAGGCTGGAAATGAGCGATGTTGTAGGCCGTCAAAGAGCCAGCAACCTCTATTCCCTAATGTGATGATGACAAGTTGCGGTCCCGTGTGATGAATTGCTTCTGCGGCGCGGCGAATGTCATCTTCTGTACGAACAGGCGAACCAACAATTGATTCAGCCTCTGTCAAATTTGGCGTGACAATGGTTGCCCATGACAACAGGTTCCGCGCACTTTCACGCCATGGCGCTGGGTTCAGGATCGTAGTGATACCGCATGTATGAGCAAATTTGAGCGCCATTGCGGTAGCATCAGGGTTGTTTTCCATCTGGGTGAGAAAAACATCAGATTTACCGATAGCGTCATAACAAGTCATTACCTCGTCGGTGCTGAGCGTCTGGTTTGCGCCGGGATTAATCACAATTGCATTATCTCCCGCATCTTCAGAAATCATGACGACAGCGCTGCCGGTTGGAATGGAGGGATGGCTAAACAGCGTGAGTGATTCAAGCCCTACGTTGTCCAGGAATTGTTGTGCTTTTGCCGCAAATTCATCTTCACCCACTTTTGCAGCGAAATGTGTATGTGCTCCGGCCATGCAAGCTGCGACGGCCTGGTTGCTCCCTTTTCCACCAGGAAGGCAGCAAGAACTTAGTGCACGTATGGTTTCTCCAGAATCCGGGAAATGTTGTAAGCGATAGACTAAATCGGTATTGAATGATCCCAAAATAAATACACGTCCATTTTTTTGGGTACTGGCTTGCTTAAAACTAAACATGTTAATATCCATATTGGTATGTAAATAAAGTTTGTTTTCTTCATACGGAAACGCATCGTTAATACTGCAAAGCACAGCGCCGCCATATTGAGGTTGTATCAACCCTGTGTGTTTCAAATCCTGAATGTCACGACGAATTGTTCTTTCGGCTACGCATAATGTTTTTGCTAGCGTCGTAACTTTTACACTTTTATTTTTTTTGATTTCCGAAAGGATAAAGTCTTGACGCAGTTGCCTATAGCGATGGGCCATTGTTTAAATCCTCGTTAGAAACAGTAGATGCAACGCTTAATAATAAATAATTTGTGGATTTTTATTTTTAATATCCATAGTAAATTCCATTATCTGAATAAGTAATTACATGCCTGGCTGTGGCTGATTATATATAACTTCTAAAGCATTTTGGCACGCGAGATTTTTTTCCAGGATCTCAGAGACAATGTCTGTAATTACACCTGCTCGTTAATTCGTATTTAAATGATACAGATAAAAGTTAAGAATTGAATGCGGCTTAAATCACATAAAAAACGTACAACTGGACATAATGTCCGATTGAATCATCGGTAGCGGTATTTATGCTATAGAAATATTTTATTCGTGAATTAAATATGGATGTTTATTCTGCTGGGTTATGCGAACTATCCTGCCGGAAAGTTTTTCAGGATATATTTGATGACAGATTTGGTATGTCAGTTGGGAGGGGACTTCAGTGTGGCTGCTTTAAGCGATAGTTCATGTTGCCTGATGGTACTGCACTCATTGCGCATACCATCAGGAGTTGGCCGGATTCGGCTTTACGCCGTCATCCGGCATTAAGACACACTTAAAGACCTGATTCCAGAATACGAATATTCGTTTCCAGCACTTCGCCTTTAACGGCTTCGCTCCAGGCTTTCATGTGTGGGGTCTGCAGATGCGCTTCAAGATGCGCCACGCTTTCCCACAGTTCGATCATCACGATTGAATCAGGGGCTGTGGTCTGGAAGCTCACACCCGCGGCGTGATCGACCATCGGCGCATAGCCGTGGCAACCCTCTTCTTTCAATACGGTGGGGACGATTTTAGCGAACTGTTCCAGTACCGCCTGGCGGTGGTGTTGACCTGGACGCGTACGGATTTCAGCAATGACTGTAAGCATGGTTAACTCCTTCTATACCCGGCATACTTCAAGCTGCAGCTGCGTTGGCTACAGCTTGAATTACTGGGGTCTAATTTTGAATGACCAGTTAACCAAAAATCTCGCTCAGATGCTTGCGATATTCTGCGATATAACGTGGGACGTCCGGCATTTTAATCACGTCGTTGACGATAAAGGTCGGCAGCGGATCCATCCCCAGGAACTGGTTAGCTTTATGGAACGGCAGGTATGCGCCATCCACGCCCACGCCTTCAAAGAATTGATCTTTCTCGGTGAAGGCTTCCATCGGAGCGTTCCAGGTCAGTGAAAGCATATATTTTTTGCCCTGAATCAGACCGCCTGAACCGTACTTCTTCGAGGCGTCTGAACGGGTGCGTCCATCGCTGGCGTACAGGATGCCATGACCTTCAGTGAAGACGTCATCAATGTATTTTTTAACCGTCCACGGCGCGCCCATCCACCAGCCTGGCATCTGCCAGATTATTGTATCGGCCCAGACGAAGTTCTGAATTTCGATGTTGATGTCGTAATCACTTTCGGCACGGACGACTTTAACATCATGCCCGAGGTCGCGCAGGAGGCCATCCGCGACCTCGGTCAGGGTGTCATTCAACTGACCATTGGAATGGGCGAATTTTTTTGCGCCGTTGATAATCAGAATGTTGCTCATTATTTGTCCTCACAGGAATGCGTTTGAAGGCGATTTTACGCTGATGAACGTCCCGGTAAAATTAGCAAAATGTGCAAAGTCTTTTGCTAATTTAGCAATAATCCTGGTTCACCACGTCACCACGTCACCACGTCACCCTGGCTTCAAACCCTCCCTGGGCGGCATGACTAAACGTCACCTCCATGCCATGTAATGCGGCGATCCGGCGAACGATCGACAGGCCCAGCCCGCTGCCTGTCACGCTCTGTCCCGGTGGGCGATAAAAACGTTCGCCGATGTGGGGCAGAATGTCGGGCGCCACGCCGGGGCCATTATCGGTAACGGTAAAACAGCGCGCCTGTAAGGTCACGTTCACGATGCTACCCTGCGGGCTGTAGCGAATGGCGTTATCCAGCAGATTTCGTACCAGCAGACTCAGCAGCAGAGGCTGTGCGGTTCGCATGACATTGTGTGCATTAATGTTCAGACGCACATCGATGTGTGCCTGCTGCGCCAGATGATAAATCTCCATCACCGCGGATTGCAGAACCTCCTCCAGAGAGAGTTCTGCCACATCCTGTAGATTGTCGAGCGAGTCGAGTCGTGAAAGGGTTAAGAGTTGATCAACCAGTCGCGTGGCGCGGTCAATACCTGCATGCAGTTGCACAAGCGCTTTTTCCCGGGCCTTCGGATCGTCGTCAGAGAGTTGCGCCACTTCAGCCTGGACTTTCAGCGCCGTTAACGGGCTGCGCAGTTCATGTGCCGCGTCTGAGGTGAAGCGTCGTTCACGCACCATCATTGAGTGCGTGCGGATAAATAACTGATTGAGTGCTTCAACCAGCGGGCGAACTTCACTGGGGACGCCTTTAGGATCAAGCGGCTCCTCTGATTCCGGGGCGCGCAAACGCAGAGTTTGCGCCAGTTTTTTCAACGGCTTGAGTTCCCAACTGAGTAACACAATCAGGATCAGCAGCATCAGTGGGAGGGCGATAAGCCAGGGGGTGAGTTGCGCCGTGACGATCGCCAACGCCATATCTTCGCGGTATTCCCACTCTTGCCCCGCCACAATACGGTATTTACCGTCGGCGGAGGTTAACCAGATAAACCGCCATTTGTCGTTATCCCCTTTCAACCGGCCATCATCAAAACCATCCCGACGGTAGCTATAGGGAATGTCCCGTCCGTTATCACCATCGTGCAGCACCATTCTGCCGTCGCGGGTGTACACCGCAAAAGCCAGAACATCGTCATCGACGTGGCCGTGTTTGAATTTTTTCGGCGTACGCGCCATTCGGGCCGACGCGTTGATGTCGTTGATATCCAGCGCGCTCAGACGTTTGGCAAACAGCATCAGTTGCGTGTCAAACAGCTCATCAACGTTGTCGGTTGTTTTCTTCCACGCGACAAAGCTGGAAACCGCCCAGGTGAGGGATGCCAGGATCAGAAAGATCAGGGTTAGCCTGACCCGCAGGCTGAGACGTTGCGTTAATTTCATGCGTCACCCAGGGTGTAGCCAATTCCATGTACGGTACGGATAAAGTCGCTGCCAAGTTTGCGGCGCAGATGATGGACATGCACTTCTACGGCATTGCTGGAGACGTCATCGTCCCAGCTATACAGTTTTTCTTCGATGAGTTTGCGTGGCAGAACTCGCCCGCTGTTGCGCATGAGCAGTTCCAGCAGCGCAAATTCTTTCGGTTTGAGCGGTAAAGGTTCGCCCGCCAGCGTCGCCACCAGGCTACCGGGATTGAGCACCACCTGCCCGTGACGCAGTTCGCTGCTGGCCTGGCCGTTGGCGCGGCGCACCAGCGCCTCCAGTCGGGCGGCGACTTCGATGAGCGCAAAGGGTTTGCAGAGATAGTCGTCTGCGCCGAGACGCAAACCTTCAACACGTTCCGCCAGCGCATCACGCGCCGTCAAAATCAAGACCGGTTCGCGTTTACCGTTTTCACGCCACTCGCGCAGAATCTCCCGCCCGTCCATTCCCGGCAGCGTCAGGTCGAGGATCACCGCATCATACGGGGCGCTGTAGAGCGCTTCTTTACCCAGGCGTCCTTCGGTAAACCAGTCGACGTTGAATCCCATTTTACCCAGACCCGCTTTGACGCCATCGCCAATCAACGCGTCATCTTCTACCAGTAAAATTCGCATGATATTCGTCCCTGCAGTGATTCAGTCTGTGGTCAGTAAACCCTGTCGTCGTGGGCGATGTACAGAAAAAATATCTCTTTTTTTGGCTTAAGAAGTTGTTAAGGATTAACGTATTTAATGGACGTGAAACAACATGAAAGGGAGAAAGTATTATGAAGAAATTGGCTGCAATGATTGCCGTGATGGCATTGAGTTCTGCACCGGTCCTGGCGGCTCAACAGGGCGGATTTTCTGGTCCGACGGCGACGCAAAGTCAAAGCGGTGGGTTTGTTGGCCCGAATGGGAGCAGCACGACGGTCGAAAGCGCGAAATCGCTGCGTGATGATACCTGGGTAACGCTGCGCGGGAATATCGTTGAGCGTATTTCCGACGATTTGTATCTGTTTAAAGATGCCACCGGCACCGTGAATGTGGATATCGACCACAAACGCTGGAACGGGGTGACCGTGACGCCGCAGGATGTTGTGGAAATCCAGGGAGAGGTCGATAAAGACTGGAACTCTGTGGAGATCGATGTAAAACAGGTCACCAAAGTTGCCAAATAATCCTCATCAGGGCTGCGCTGGCGGCCCTTTTCTTTATGTCTGAAAGATGATGTAAATCAGCCTTCTGACGACATTCAGGCGTAAAGTGATACGCTCTACTTTTTCTGACAGAGATATCATGAAAATGCGTCCTCTATTATGGCTGGTCAGCCTGATATGCACTCCCTCTCTTTTTGCCGCGACAGTTCCTGAAGGAACCGTGCTCTCACCGCAACAAATTTTCCGCTATAACAACCACAGCGACCCAGGCACTCTGGACCCACAAAAGGTGGAGGAAAATACCGCCGCACAGGTCGTTCTTGATCTATTTGAAGGTCTGGTCTGGATGGATGGCGAAGGCAATGTGCAACCCGCGCAAGCAGAGCGCTGGGAGGTGTTGGACGGCGGCAAACGGTATGTTTTTCATCTGCGAAAAGGGCTGCAATGGTCAGATGGAACGCCACTGACGGCTCAGGATTTTGTCGTCGGCTGGCAACGCGCGGTGGATCCGCACACGCTCAGCCCCTTTGCGGGGTATCTCGGCGCAGCGCACATTCGCAATGCGCAGGCTATCGTTGAAGGAAAATCGCCGGTGGCCTCACTTGGGGTCAAGGCCGTGGACGACCAGACGCTGGAGGTTTCCCTTGAGCAACCCGTCCCGTGGTTTACCGCTATGCTGGCATGGCCAACGATGTTTCCTGTTCCGCATCATGTGATTGCACAATATGGTGATGCCTGGAGTAAGCCTGAGCATATGGTCTTCAACGGCGCGTTTGTGCTGGATAAATGGGTGGTTAACGAGAAGATCGTGGCGCGTAAAAATCCACGTTACCGCGACGCGCAGAAGACGGTATTGCAGCAGGTGGAGTATCTGGCGCTGGATAATGCGGTGACGGGATACAATCGCTATCGTGCAGACGAGGTCGATCTGACCTGGGTGCCCGCGCAGCAGATTCCGACAATTGAAAAGAACCTGCCTGGCGAGTTGCGGGTCATTCCCCGTCTGAACAGTGAGTATTATAACTTCAATACCCGCAAAGCCCCCTTCAATGACGTGCGCGTGCGACGAGCATTATATCTCACGGTAGACCGGCAGCTTATTGCGCAGAAGGTTCTGGGGCTGCGGACACCAGCGACAACGCTAACCCCGCCACAGGTCTCTGGTTTTGCCGCGCCCGCGCTGGATGAATTGCAGCTGCCGATGAGTCAGCGGGTCGAAATGGCAAAAGCGTTGCTGAAGCAAGCGGGCTATGACGCCCAACATCCGTTAGCGTTTGAGCTGTTTTACAATAAGTACGATCTTCACGAAAAAACGGCGATCGCACTCTCTTCTGAGTGGCGAAAGTGGCTGGGCGCGGACGTGAAATTGCGGACAATGGAGTGGAAAACGTATCTGGATGCGCGTCGGGATGGGGATTTTATGCTCTCTCGCCAGTCGTGGGACGCCACTTACAATGAAGCCTCAACGTTCCTGAATACATTGCAGTCGGAGAATACCGAGAATGTCGGGCACTGGCAAAATGCGCACTATGATGCCTTGCTGGCGCAGGCGGCTCAGACAACCGATGCAAAGCAGAGAAACGCACTTTATCAGCAGGCGGAGCTGATCATTTATCAGCAAGCGCCGCTGATCCCGCTCTATTATCAACCGCTGATTAAATTGCTTAAACCGTATGTGGGCGGCTTTCCAGTTCACAATCCGCAGGATTATATCTACAGCAAAGAGTTGTACATCACTGCACACTAGTGGCGTTGCCCCCGTCCTTGCCAATGGGACGGGGGAAAGCTGGCAGACTTTGTGACTCAACGCGCCAGATAGGGTAATATCTGCGGCAATATTGCCTGGCAGATAGCGGGTATTGTTCAGGCTAACAGTTGAGGAACCACGATTAATGAGCGATATGGCAGAGCGCCTTGCGCTGCATGAATTCACGGAAAACGCCTATCTGAACTACTCCATGTACGTCATCATGGACAGGGCGTTACCGTTTATTGGTGACGGGCTGAAGCCGGTTCAGCGTCGTATTGTGTATGCGATGTCGGAACTGGGGCTGAATGCCAGCGCCAAATTTAAAAAATCCGCCCGTACCGTCGGTGACGTACTGGGTAAGTATCATCCTCATGGTGACAGCGCCTGCTACGAAGCCATGGTGCTGATGGCGCAGCCATTCTCTTACCGTTATCCGTTAGTTGACGGCCAGGGGAACTGGGGGGCGCCGGACGACCCGAAATCCTTCGCAGCGATGCGTTATACCGAATCTCGCCTGTCGAAGTACGCGGAGATTCTGCTGGGCGAACTGGGGCAGGGGACGTCAGACTGGGTGCCGAACTTTGACGGTACGATGCAGGAGCCGAAAATGCTGCCTGCGCGTCTGCCGAACATTCTGCTCAACGGGACTACCGGTATTGCGGTCGGGATGGCAACAGACATTCCTCCACATAACCTGCGCGAAGTGGCGAAAGCGGCCATCACCCTGATTGAACAGCCGAAAACGACGCTGGATCAACTGCTGGATATCGTGCAGGGGCCGGACTACCCGACAGAAGCCGAGATCATTACCTCCCGTGCTGAGATCCGTAAGATTTACGAGAACGGGCGCGGTTCCGTGCGCATGCGTGCGGTATGGAATAAAGAAGACGGCGCAGTGGTAATTACCGCGCTGCCGCACCAGGTTTCCGGCGCGCGTGTCCTTGAGCAAATCGCGGCCCAGATGCGCAATAAAAAGCTGCCGATGGTGGACGATCTGCGTGACGAGTCGGATCACGAAAACCCGACACGTCTGGTGGTCGTACCGCGATCCAATCGCGTGGACATGGATCAGGTGATGAACCACTTGTTCGCCACCACGGATCTGGAAAAAAGCTATCGCATCAACCTGAATATGATCGGTCTGGATGGTCGTCCGGCAGTGAAAAATCTGCTGGAGATCCTGACCGAATGGCTGGCGTTCCGTCGTGACACCGTGCGCCGCCGCCTGAACTATCGTCTGGAGAAAGTCCTCAAGCGCCTGCACATCCTTGAAGGTTTGCTGGTGGCGTTTCTCAATATCGACGAAGTCATTGAGATCATCCGTCACGAAGATGAACCAAAACCTGCGTTGATGTCGCGCTTTGGCATCACTGAAACGCAGGCTGAAGCCATCCTCGAACTGAAACTGCGTCATCTTGCCAAACTGGAAGAGATGAAAATCCGCGGTGAGCAGGATGAGCTGGCGAAAGAGCGTGATCAGTTGCAGAGCATTCTGGCTTCCGAGCGCAAAATGAATAACCTGCTGAAGAAAGAGCTGCAGGCTGACTCTGATGCCTATGGCGACGATCGTCGTTCTCCGTTGCAGGAACGCGAAGAAGCTAAGGCGATGAGCGAGCACGACATGCTGCCGTCTGAGCCAGTGACCATCGTGCTTTCCCAAATGGGCTGGGTGCGTAGCGCCAAAGGTCACGATATTGACGCGCAAGGGCTGAACTATAAATCGGGTGACAGCTTTAAAGCCGCCGTGAAAGGCAAGAGTAACCAGCCCGTGGTGTTCATTGACACGACCGGGCGCAGTTATGCCATCGACCCGATTACGCTGCCGTCGGCACGTGGTCAGGGCGAACCGCTGACCGGTAAGCTTACGCTGCCGCCAGGGGCGACGGTGGATCATATGCTGATGGAAGGCGATGAGCAGAAACTGTTGATGGCGTCTGATGCGGGTTATGGCTTTGTGTGTACCTTCAACGATCTGGTCGCGCGCAATCGTGCGGGCAAAGCACTGATTACGTTACCGGAAAATGCGCATGTGATGCCGCCGGTGGTGATTGAAGATGACACCGATATGCTGCTGGCAATAACACAAGCGGGCCGCATGTTGATGTTCCCGGTCAGCGATCTGCCGCAATTGTCGAAAGGCAAAGGGAATAAGATCATCAATATTCCTTCTGCAGAAGCCGCGAAAGGCGAAGATGGCCTGGCGCAGCTTTACGTTCTGCCGCCACAAAGCACGCTGACGATTCACGTCGGCAAACGCAAAATTAAACTGCGTCCTGAAGAGCTGCAAAAAGTGACTGGCGAACGTGGCCGCCGCGGCACGCTGATGCGTGGTCTGCAACGTATCGATCGTATCGAGATCGACTCTCCTCGTCGCGCAAGCAGTGGCGATAGCGAAGAGTAATTGTCTCGTCTTATTCTCCCTCCTTTCATGGAGGGAGAATAAACGTTAAAAATTCCCGTGAAACCGTTGTTTATTCGTGCGTTGCGATTAACAATACGCTTTTCCAGAGAGCCGCTCTTAACAAAGCTCTAACCTGATAGCAGGTGACGTACAATAGGTAGGCTCTTGGGGCTTCAGAGGTTGTTATGCTATATATTTTTCGTCTCTTTATTACTGTTATTTACTGCATTCTGGTCTGTATTTTTGGGTGTATCTACTGTCTCTTCAGTCCACGAAATCCTAAGCACGTCTCGACCTTTGGTCGTATGTTTGGTCGCCTGGCCCCTTTGTATGGCTTGAAGGTGGAATGTCGTTTGCCTGCCGGTGTTGAAAACCACGGCAATGCTATTTATATCGCTAACCATCAGAATAATTACGACATGGTGACGGCTGCGAATATTGTTCAACCGCCTACCGTTACCGTGGGTAAAAAAAGCCTGTTGTGGATACCGTTTTTCGGGCTGTTATATTGGTTGACCGGCAACTTATTGATCGACAGAGATAACCGGGCCAAAGCGCACAGTACTATTGCGCAGGTGGTACGCCATATTAAGAAACGCCATATTTCCGTCTGGATGTTCCCGGAAGGCACGCGCAGCCGTGGGCGTGGTCTGCTACCGTTTAAGACGGGGGCGTTTCATGCCGCGATTGCCGCAGGCGTACCCGTTATTCCCGTGTGCGTATCCAATACCTCAAATAAGATTAACCTTAACCGACTGAATAACGGTCTGGTGATTGTTGAGATGTTGCCGCCGATTGATATCAGCGCCTTTGGTAAAGATCAGGTTCGGGAACTCGCGGCACATTGCCGTACACTGATGGAACAAAAAATCGCAGAACTCGACAAAGAAGTCGCAGAACGGGAAGCGGCCGGCAAGGTTTAAGTCGGTTAGTGAGAGATTTGCGGAATACGATTTCCTGCGCATTATTTTAGCCAGTTTTACATGGAGCTTATATGTCACTCAGTCGGCGTCAGTTCATTCAGGCCTCAGGGATCGCACTGTGTGCTGGTGCTGTTCCGCTGCGAGCACATGCTGCCGGACAGCAGCAACCGTTACCTGTTCCGCCACTGTTAGAGTCCCGTCGTGGACAGCCATTATTTATGACGTTGCAGCGTGCGCACTGGTCCTTTACGCAAGGGACTCGCGCACCGGTCTGGGGCGTTAATGGCCGCTATTTGGGACCGACGATCCGCGTCTGGAAAGGGGATGACGTTAAGCTTATCTACAGTAACCGCCTGGCGGAAAATGTCTCGATGACCATCGCGGGTCTTCAGGTGCCAGGGCCACTGATGGGCGGCCCGGCGCGCATGATGTCGCCGAATGCTGACTGGGCGCCGGTGTTACCGATTCGCCAGAGCGCCGCCACCTTGTGGTATCACGCCAATACGCCGAACCGAACCGCGCAGCAGGTGTACAACGGCCTGGCCGGGATGTGGCTGGTAGAAGATGAAGTCAGCAAGTCGCTGCCGATCCCTAACCACTACGGTGTGGATGATTTCCCTGTCATCATCCAGGACAAACGGCTGGATAATTTTGGCGCGCCAGAGTACAGCGAACCGGGAAGCGGCGGTTTTGTCGGCGACACCTTGCTGGTTAACGGCGTACAAAGCCCGTATGTGGAAGTGTCTCGCGGTTGGGTGCGACTGCGTTTGCTGAACGCTTCCAACTCACGTCGCTATCTTTTGCAGATGAGCGACGGTCGCGCACTGCATGTGATTTCGGGTGACCAGGGCTTTTTACCTGCGCCCGTATCAGTTAAACAGTTGTCGCTGGCGCCGGGCGAGCGTCGTGAGATCCTGGTAGACATGACCAACGGTGATGAGGTGTCGATCACCTGTGGTGAAGCGGCAAGCATTGTCGACAGGATCCGCGGGTTCTTTGAGCCTTCCAGTATTCTGGTGTCGACGCTGGTGCTGACGTTGCGCCCAACGGGGCTTCTGCCGCTGGTGACAGACAATCTGCCGATGCGCCTGTTGCCGACGGAAATCATGAGCGGCGCGCCGATTCGCAGTCGGGATATCAGCCTTGGCGAAGATCCGGGTATTAATGGGCAGTTGTGGGATGTAAACCGCATTGATATCACCGCTCAGCAGGGCTCCTGGGAGCGCTGGATTGTACGCGCCGATCTGCCACAGTCGTTCCACATTGAGGGTGTGACCTTCCTGATTCGCAATGTGAACGGTGCAATGCCTTTCCCGGAAGACCGGGGCTGGAAAGACACCGTTTGGGTGGATGGTCAGGTGGAACTGTTGGTCTATTATGGACAACCGTCCTGGGCGCATTTCCCGTTCTACTTTAACAGCCAGACTCTGGAAATGGCGGACCGTGGCTCTATCGGGCAGTTACTGGTGAACCCGGCGCCGTAATCCTCTTCTCGCCCGCGAGGGCGAGATAAGAATACCTTTCGATTTCTCATTCGTTCCGGCTTATAATCGCCGGCCTTTGATTATTTTTTTACCATTTTTGGAAGTGTTATGAGCGCAATATCCCTGATCCAGCCAGACAGAGACCTTTTCTCCTGGCCTCAGTACTGGGCAGCCTGTTTTGGTCCCGCACCTTTTTTGCCGATGTCACGCGACGAAATGGACCAACTTGGCTGGGATAGCTGCGACATTATTTTGGTTACCGGTGATGCGTATGTCGATCATCCGAGTTTTGGTATGGCGATTTGTGGCCGTATGCTGGAATCGCAAGGATTTCGTGTCGGCATCATCGCTCAGCCGGACTGGAACAGCAAAGACGACTTTATGCGTTTGGGTAAACCGAACCTGTTTTTCGGCGTTACCGCCGGCAACATGGACTCGATGATCAACCGCTATACCGCCGATCGCCGACTGCGCCATGATGATGCCTATACCCCGGATAACGTGGCGGGCAAACGCCCGGATCGCGCCACGCTGGTCTACACCCAGCGCTGTAGAGAAGCGTGGAAAGATGTCCCCGTGATCCTCGGCGGCATCGAAGCCAGTCTGCGCCGCACCGCACACTACGATTACTGGTCGGATACCGTACGCCGCTCGGTGCTGGTGGATTCCAAAGCCGACATGCTGATGTTCGGCAACGGCGAGCGCCCGCTGGTGGAAGTTGCGCACCGTCTGGCGATGGGGGAAACCATCGACCAGATCCGCGATGTGCGTAACACCGCGATTATGGTGAAAGAAGCTCTGCCGGGCTGGAGCGGCGTGGATTCCACGCGTCTGGACACGCCGGGTAAAATCGATCCCATCCCGCATCCGTATGGCGAAGACTTGCCGTGCGCCGATAACAAACCGGTAGCGCCGAAAAAGCAGGAAGCAAAAGCGGTCACTGTTCAGCCGCCGCGTCCGAAGCCGTGGGAAAAAACCTACGTGCTGCTGCCATCCTTTGAGAAGGTGAAGGGCGACAAGGTCTTGTATGCGCATGCTTCGCGTATTTTGCACCATGAAACCAACCCTGGCTGTGCGCGTGCGCTGATGCAAAAACATGGCGATCGCTACATCTGGATCAACCCGCCGGCCATTCCGCTCTCGACTGAAGAGATGGACAGCGTTTTTGCTCTGCCGTATAAGCGCGTGCCGCACCCGGCGTATGGCGACAGCCGTATTCCGGCTTATGAGATGATCCGTTTTTCGATCAACATCATGCGCGGCTGCTTTGGCGGCTGCTCCTTCTGTTCGATCACGGAACACGAAGGGCGCATTATTCAGAGCCGCTCGGAAGATTCGATCATCAATGAGATCGAAGCGATCCGCGACACTGTTCCTGGCTTTACGGGCATTATTTCTGACCTCGGCGGCCCCACGGCGAACATGTATATGTTGCGCTGTAAGTCACCGCGCGCGGAGCAAACCTGTCGCCGCCTGTCGTGCGTTTATCCGGATATTTGCCCCCATATGGACACCAACCATGAGCCGACGATTAATCTCTATCGCCGCGCCCGCGATCTGAAGGGCATCAAGAAGATCCTGATCGCCTCCGGGGTACGTTATGACATCGCCGTTGAAGACCCGCGTTACATCAAAGAGCTGGCGACCCATCATGTCGGCGGCTACCTGAAGATTGCGCCGGAACATACCGAAGAAGGCCCATTGTCGAAGATGATGAAGCCGGGTATGGGCAGCTATGACCGTTTCAAGGAACTGTTTGATACCTATTCGAAACAGGCGGGTAAAGAGCAGTATCTGATCCCTTACTTCATCTCTGCGCACCCCGGTACGCGAGACGAGGATATGGTGAATCTGGCACTGTGGCTGAAACAGCGTCGTTTCCGTCTTGATCAGGTACAGAACTTCTATCCGTCGCCGCTGGCGAACTCGACCACCATGTATTACACCGGGAAAAACCCGCTGGGTAAAATTGGTTATAAGAGTGAAGATGTGGTGGTGCCGAAAGGGGACAAACAGCGTCGTCTGCATAAAGCGCTGCTGCGTTACCACGATCCGGCTAACTGGCCATTAATCCGTCAGGCGCTGGAAGAGATGGGTAAAAAGCATCTGATCGGCGGTCGCCGTGAGTGCCTGGTTCCGTCACCGACGCTGGAAGAGATGCGCGAAGCGCGTCGTCAGAACCGTAATACGCGTCCGGCATTGACCAAGCACACGCCAGTGGCGCATCAGCGTCAGACACCGGCGAGCGCGAAGAAAGCGCCGTCAACGCCGTCGCGCAAACCGTCTGAAGGGGCGAAAAAACGCGCTAAACCTACGGCAGGGCGCTAAACCTTATTGCCCGGCAGCGCTAACGCTGACCGGGCTTTCGTTTAACGCTACGAACAGTCGGCCGGAAAGGGGCTTGCACCACCCTCCGGCCAGCATCATAGTCTTAGTACAGACCCAGCACTTTCCACCATGCCAGACCCACGGTCAAAAAGACCGCCTGATTAAACAAGCTGATGACAAATCCCGTTCGCCACCACACACCTGTTGGAACATATCCTGCGCCAAACAGGATCGGACCGCGTGCGTGGGTGTACTGGGTGAGTGAACAATACAGGCTGCTGGTAAACGCCAGCATCAACGCCATCGGCGCTGCCGGGATATTCAGGTGCAGGCCAACCCCCAGGAATACGGCATAGAGTGCGGCGATCTGAGCGTTACCGCTGGCGAAGAAGTAATGGGTATAGAAATAGGCGGCATTCAGGATAAGCAGAACGATCACCCAACTGGTACCCTGCATCGTGCTGCCGATACTGTCGCCAATCAGATTGCCAAACCAGGTGGTGAAACCTAATTTCTTCAACTGGTTTGCCATCATTAACAATGCCGCAAACCAGATCAGCGTATCCCATGCGCCTTTCTCGCTTTTGACGTCTTCCCAACTGAGTACGCCGCTCAGTAGCAGAATAGAGAGACCGACAAACGAGGCTGTTGTCGCATCCACCCCCAGCGCATCACCAAAAATCCACAGCACCAGCAGGACGCCGACGGTTGCCAGCATCAACCATTCACCTCGCGTCATGCTTCCCATTTCCGCCAGCTCTTTGCGTGCGATATTGGGAGCATCGGGAGTATGTTTGATTTCCGGTCGGGTCAACCAGTAGACGAGGAGGGGGACGATCAGCAGCGAGACCAGGCAGGGCAGCAGCGCCGCCATAAACCAGCTTCCCCATGTTAAGGTGACGCCTGCGTTTGCCGCCAGTTTCACCGCTAACAGGTTACCGGTGTAGCCCGTCATGAAGAGCGCGGCGGTAACGTCATTCACGTTCCCGATACAGGTGATCAGAAAGGTGCCGATTTTACTGCGAGACTCATCATCGGGTCGTGAATCAAAGCTGCGCGCCAGTGAGTCGGCAATAGGGTAAATCACGCCGCCGCAGCGAGCGGTGTTACTTGGCATCGCCGGAGAGAGGATCAGATCGGCGCAGGCCAGGCCGTAGGCGAGCCCCAGCGTACGTTTGCCCAGTAGGCGGATCATCTGCAAGGCAATACGCCGACCCAGGCCGGTTTTGATAAATCCCCGGGCGATCATAAACGCCACGACAATCAGCCAGATCAGTGAACTGTTCAGTTCACTCAGTGCCGTGGTGATTGCGCCACTGGCGGTTTTATCCCCGGCAGCATAGACGAGCGCAAAAACGGTAATGCCAATGAGGCCCACTGCGCCAATGGGCAGTACTTTTGCAACAATAGAGGCGATAGTGGCTACAAAGATAATGGCCGAGTGCCATGCAGGTGCTGTTAATCCGGTGGGAGGAGGGAGTTGCCACAGTCCGACGGTGATCAACATAATGATAATGAGTGGGAGCCATTTGACGCCCTGGGTTTTGTTTTCCTTCACAATAAGCCACCTATAAAATATTGTTATCAGTTATGGGTGAATATAATTTCCATGAGTAACCAAATGGTTAACTAATATAATGCTGCACCTGAGTTGGCAGGAAATATACAGAGAATCAGGCGGATATTGTTTCGGTGTATGTCAAAATGAAAAAAGCCCGACAGGAAATCGGGCTTAAAAAAGTAACGTGAACGCGTTAACCGCCGAACTGATCCGGGTCTGGCCCCAGACGTTTTCCTTGATCGAGTTTGGCAATTTCGCTCAATTCATCTTTATCGAGACGGAAGTCCCAGACGTTGAAGTTTTCCGCAATACGTGAAGGCGTGACGGATTTCGGGATCACCACCAGACCGCTGTCCAGATGCCAGCGAATCACAATTTGCGCCGGAGATTTGCCATATTTGTCTGCCAGGTCGCGAATAATGGGGCGATCAAATACCCCCTCGCCGCCCTGCGCCAGCGGACTCCAGGATTCTGTCTGGATCTTGTGGGTGGCATTCCAGGAATGCAGTTGGCGCTGCTGCATCAAAGGGTGTAGTTCGATCTGGTTGATAACCGGCGCCAGACCCGTTTCGTCGATCAAACGCTGGAGGTGATTGACCTGAAAGTTACATACGCCAATGCTTTTCACCAACCCCTGCTTTTGCAGGTCGATCATCCCTTTCCATGCTTCAACATAATGGTTAATAGCAGGGACAGGCCAATGCATCAGGTAGAGATCCACGTAGTCGAGCTGTAGCTTGTCCAGGCTTTCCTGCAGTGCTTCATAAGGACGTTTTTGATCGTCATTCCACAATTTGGTGGTGATGAACAGCTCTTCCCGGGCAATGCCCGCATTTTTTAACGCCTTGCCGACCCCTTCTTCATTCTGATACGCGGCAGCAGTGTCAATTGAGCGGTACCCCACTTCCAGCGCTTTATGAATGGCGGAGATCACTTCCTCATTGCTCGCCTTCCAGACACCCAGGCCCAGTTGCGGCATTACATTGCCATCCTGAAGCTTGATAATGGTTGGTGTAGCCATGCGTTCCTCCTTCATATGAGCTCACCGGAGCATCGCCCCGGTGAGGTTGTGTGACTTAAGTCTGGACGAAATGCCCAAAAACGAAAGTCTGAAGCGAAAAAACCTTAGCGCGCCGCCTCATAAATACGGCGGCTGACGTCCAGCGTAATATCCTGATGTTCACCGAGATTTGTGCCACCGTGCGCTTCGAGTTTTGCCAGCAACGCCGGGATAGAGCTGCCGTCCAGACCATAATCCGAGAGACGGGTAGGCACCCCTAATTGCTCAAAGAAACTGCGGGTGGCGGCGATAGCGGCATCAATACGCTGGTCATCAGAACCTTCCGTAATGTTCCAGACGCGCTCGGCGTATTGCAGCAGTTTGGCTCGTTTGGTGTCGCGTTTTTCATTCCACAGCGCTGGCAGAACAATAGCCAGCGTTTGGGCATGATCGAGGCCGTGCATGGCGGTGAGTTCATGACCCAGCATATGGGTTGCCCAGTCCTGGGGAACACCTGCGCCAATCAGACCGTTCAACGCCTGCGTCGCCGCCCACATCACGTTGGCGCGGACATCATAGTTTTCAGGCTCCTGCAGCGCTTTCGGGCCATCTTCAACCAGCGTCAGCAGAATGCCTTCAGCGAAACGATCCTGGATTTTTCCGTCGACCGGGTAGGTAACATACTGTTCTACCGTGTGTACAAACGCATCGACGACGCCGTTGGCAACCTGACGCGGCGGCAGCGTGTAGGTGTAAACCGGATCCAGTACGGCGAAGACCGGCTGTACAAACGGTGTCATAAACGCCAGCTTATCGCCGGTGGTTTTGCGCGAGATAACCGCACCAGAGTTAGATTCAGAACCGGTCGCGGGCAGCGTCAGAACGGAACCCATCGGGACTGCGCTTTTCACGTCGTTGCCGCGGGTTTCCAGAATTTTCCACGGATCGACGCCATCGGTGTAGTGAGCGGCGGCAGCGATAAATTTGGTACCGTCCAGGACGGAGCCTCCCCCTACAGCCAGCAGGAAAGTCACCTTCTCATCACGCACCATTTTGACGGCATTCATCAGCGTTTCATAAGACGGGTTTGGCTCAATCCCGCCAAACTCCAGCACATCAAGACCGCTGAGGGCATCATGCACCTGAGCCAGAACGCCGGTCTTTTTCACGCTACCCCCACCGTAGGTGACTAACACGCGGGCGCCCTGCGGAATTTGCTGGCGCAGATCGGTGATAGCGCCTTTACCGAACAGAATACGGGTTGGGGTATGCAGATTAAAATTGTTCATTGTTCGTTCCCTTATGTGGGTAGAAAAGAGGGCAGGTGGATGGCTGCCTGATGGTGAACATTGTGGTCTTCGGCGGCGTTCCTCTCAATGCTCATTTCTGCCAATGTCTTGCCCATTTCTCCAGAAGGCTGGAGAAAACGGATAAAAGTGCGCACTATGTAGAGGTTGTAAACCAATGGCAAAGTGGCGCGCTATGAACCGAGAAGAGACCTGTCTTCTGCTGACAGATAAAATTAAGCAGCTGAAAAACAATGAGAAGAAGCTTAGTGAATTGCTTCCTGATATTCGCTTGCTGTATGGCTCTGAACCTGGCCTGCGTACGCCTGTGATGTATGAGCCTGGCATCATATTCCTCTTCTCCGGACATAAAATCGGTTATATCAATGAGCGCGTATTTCGCTACGACGCCAATGAATATCTGCTGCTAACAGTACCTTTACCCTTTGAATGTGAAACTTATGCGACGCCAGAACGCCCGCTGGCCGGTATTCGTCTGAATGTGGATATCCTGCAACTGCAGGAGTTGCTGATGGATATTGGTGAGGACGATCGCTTCCAGCCGTCGATGGCGGCGAGCGGGATTAACTCCGCCACGCTGTCAGATGAGATCCTCTGCGCCGCCGAGAGACTGTTAGATGTGATGGAACGGCCACTGGATGCGCGTATTCTGGGTAAACAGATTATCCGTGAAATGCTTTACCACGTGTTGACCGGACCGCGCGGCGGAGCGCTGCTGGCGCTGGTGAGTCGCCAGACACACTTTAGCCTGATTAGCCGTGTGCTTAAGCGCATTGAAAATAAGTACACTGAAAACCTTAACGTTGAGCAACTGGCGGCAGAGGCCAATATGAGCGTCTCCGCGTTCCATCATAATTTTAAATCGGTCACCAGCACGTCGCCGCTGCAATACCTGAAAAGCTACCGACTGCACAAGGCGCGTATGATGATCGTTCATGATGGGATGAAAGCGAGCGCTGCTGCAATGCGGGTAGGCTATGAGAGCGCGTCGCAGTTCAGTCGGGAATTTAAACGTTATTTTGGCGTTACGCCGGGTGAGGATGCGGCGCGAATTCGGACTCTCCAGGGGAGTTAACCGATTCCCGGCTGGTAAGGCCGGGAAAGAGGAGGGACTCAGGCGCTGCAGTACTTTTTCTTGATGACAACGATCACCGTGCCGAGCAGACCTGCGGTCAGCAAGGCAATCGGCAGGATCATTAAAAACGTCATCACCTGATCTTCATGGCGTTTGACGAACGGGATCATGCTGAGCGCATAGCCGAAACTGGTCACCACGCCAACCCACAGAAGACCACTCAGCCAGTTAAAAAACTGGAATCTGCGGTTAGAGAGTCCGGAAATTCCCGCCATTGTGGGCAACAGCGTGCGAACAAACGCCAGAAAACGCCCAACCAGCAGCGCCAGAAGGCCGTGTCGGTCAAACATACAGGTTGCGCGTTGATGGTATTTGGACGGTAACTGTGCCAGCCAGCCTTTCACCGTTTGGGTATTTCCCAGCCAGCGACCCTGAATATAGCTGAGCCAACAGCCCAGACTGGCCGCCGCGGTTAAAATAGCCACGGTGGGTACAAAGTCCATCACTCCTTGTGCAATCAGCGCTCCTGCCAGTATCAGCAGGCTGTCTCCGGGTAAAAAGGATGCAGGCAGCAGGCCGTTTTCTAAAAACAGCGTGGTAAACATCACAAAGTAGACAACGCTAACAACATGTGGATCCGCCAGCGCAGCAAAATCGTGTTGCCAGAGCGCAGCGATTATATCTTGAATGACAGCCATGGACTTTCCTGTGGAACCGCGTTTAAGTGCCTATTGTACTCTCGAATTGCCCGGGACGCTTTGATCCCGGACGCAACAAACACAGACTTTTCTGCTGGAAGTGTCTGCAATTATGTCCATTGGCGGCAACTTTACACGATCCGGGCAAATCCTGCGGCTAAATCCTCAATAAGATCGTCAACATTTTCTAAACCAATATGTAAGCGAATAAGTGTTCCGCTGAAATCCACCACGCCTTCCGGGCGAATAGCGGCAATGTGCTCAGGTTGATTCGCCAGAATCAAGGATTCAAAACCACCCCATGAGTAGGCCATGCTGAACAGGCTGAAGTTGTCGAGGTAGGCTGACATCTCGTCATTATTAAGCTTTTTATTCAGAACAAATGAAAACAAACCGCTGCTGCCGGTAAAATCGCGCTTCCAGAATTCATGGCCTTTACTGCCGGGGAGCGCAGGATGGTTGACGCGCGTGACTTGCGGGTGGTTTGCCAGCCATTCAGCCACTTTCAGGCTGCTTTCATGATGCTGACGCAGGCGCACGCCCAATGTACGTAAACCACGGCTGGTCATGTACGCCGTGTCGGCATCCAGCATTTGTCCCATCAGATAGGCATTCTCACGCAGTTGCTCCCAGCAGCGGGCGTTGGAAACCGCCGTGCCGACCATCGCGTCAGAGTGTCCAATCAGATATTTTGTCCCTGCCTGAATAGAGATATCGATTCCAAAATCCAGCGCTTTAAATAGCACCCCGGCGGCCCAGGTGTTATCAATCATGATAATCGCATCAGGCGCAACTCGTCTGACGGCTTCAACAATCGCTGGGATGTCATGGACTTCCATTGTGATGGAGCCCGGGGATTCCAGGAAAACGATTCGGGTGTTGGGCTGAATGTGTTTTATGATATCGGCGCCGATCATGGGGTCGAACCAGCCGGTGGTCACGCCGAGTTTGGCGAGAATTTTGGTGCAGAAATCCTGGCTTGGCTCGTAGGCTGTGTTGGTCATCAGCACGTGATCGCCCTGTTCGACGAAAGCCAAAATGGTGTTGGCGACGGCCGCCGCGCCACAGGGGAACAAGGCGCATCCGACGCCGCCCTCCAGTTCGCACATTGCTTCCTGGAGAGAGAAATGGGTCAACGTTCCGCGACGGCCATAGAAAAGCTCGCCGTTGGCGCGGTTGTGGGTGGCGTGTTTTTTCGCTTCAACGGTTTCGAACACCAGTGAAGAAGCGCGTTGAATCACGCTGTTTACCGATCCCAGGGTGTACTTTTTACTGCGCCCTGCATTCACAAATTGGGTATCAAGGTGTTTTTTTGCCATGTCGCACGACCTGTTTTTTTATACGTCTGGATGTCTAAACTAACATGAATGCTGCACCACGCATCCAGAGGAATCTCGATAAAGCAGAAAATTTTATCAAAATAACCTCTCGTGACTTTTTTACTGCGTAAGCGCAAGGAAAAGAAACCAAAGGTGCGGCAATATGTAAATAGTAATGAGAACGACTATCAATTCGACGTCGTTTTGATATTATTGCGCTCAGATTTTGTGATTTGCGTCCTGGAGATACAGAGTGGGTAATAATTTGATGCAGACGGATCTTTCCGTCTGGGGTATGTATCAGCACGCCGACATTGTGGTCAAGTGCGTGATGATTGGTCTGATTCTGGCGTCAGTGGTCACCTGGGCTATCTTCTTCAGCAAAAGCGTTGAGCATTTCACGCAGAAGCGCCGACTCAAGCGTGAGCAGGAGCAGCTGGCTGAAGCCCGTTCTTTGGATCAGGCAAGCGATATCGCTTCTGAATTTGACGAAAAAAGTTATAGCGCTATGTTGATTAACGAAGCGCAAAACGAACTGGAACTGTCAGAAGGCAGTGAAGATAACGAAGGTATTAAAGAGCGTACAGGGTTCCGTCTGGAACGCCGCGTCGCAGCCGTGGGTCGTCATATGGGACGGGGTAACGGCTATCTGGCGACTATCGGTGCGATCTCTCCTTTTGTGGGTCTGTTCGGTACGGTATGGGGCATCATGAACAGCTTCATCGGTATCGCGCAAACGCAAACCACTAACCTTGCCGTCGTGGCGCCGGGTATCGCAGAAGCGCTATTGGCGACGGCGATTGGCTTGGTTGCGGCTATTCCTGCGGTGGTTATCTACAACGTCTTTGCTCGCCAGATTGGTAGCTATAAAGCGATGCTGGGCGACGTGGCGGCACAGGTGTTGTTGCTGCAAAGCCGTGATCTGGATTTGAACGCGAGTGTCTCCGCTCAGCCGGTACGTGCCGCGCAGAAATTACGTGTAGGATAATGTTTCATGGCAATGCGTCTTAACGAAAACCTGGACGATAACGGTGAAATGCATGAAATCAACGTGACGCCGTTTATCGACGTTATGCTGGTTCTGCTGATCATCTTTATGGTGGCTGCGCCCCTGGCGACGGTGGATGTGAAGGTGAATTTGCCTGCCTCCTCCAGTGTGCCGCAACCTCGTCCGGAAAAACCGATTTACCTGTCTGTGAA
The DNA here is from genome assembly GCF_059421685.1 of Citrobacter sp. GW821-FHT02E08. NCBI lineage: Bacteria > Pseudomonadati > Pseudomonadota > Gammaproteobacteria > Enterobacterales > Enterobacteriaceae > Citrobacter > Citrobacter sp. GW821-FHT02E08. Next base: position 255,397 of record NZ_JBWKVL010000001.1, read on the forward strand.
GGCCGATAACTCCATGTTCATCGGCAACGATCAGGTCACGGATGAAACCATGATCAACGCGCTTAATACGTTGACCGAAGGAAAGAAAGACACCACGATCTTCTTCCGCGCGGACAAAACGGTTGATTACGAAACCATGATGAAGGTAATGGACTCGCTGCATCAGGCGGGTTACCTGAAAATTGGTTTGGTTGGCGAAGAAGTCGCAAAAGCGAAGTAATCGTTTTGCCGGACGGTGCCTGGGCCTGTCCGGCCTGCTTTCTGCGGCTCATTGGCCGGGCAGGCATAGTTGCCCGGCACACCCCTACTCACCGTTGTCCTTGAAAACCTCTTCCACACTTTCACTCTTCGCGTTTATTGTCGATTCTCATCCAGCGCTACCGTCGTGATATTGGCTGTCCGGTAATTGCCATCGGAAAGTTTACGGGTCAGACGTAATGTGGCTGTTTCCCGCGTCAGCAAGTGCTGCCAGCTGCTTTCCAGGCGAGCCATGATTTTGTCATGTAGCTCCGGGCGTTGCTGCGTGAGGGTGTTAATGATCGCGCCGTAGATCTCTTCCTTTACCTGAAGGGCATAGATTTCACGGCGGTTTTGCCATTTTAACCGCACCAGCGCGGCGGGAATTGACACCATCTCTTGCGCGACGTTTTCAAGGATGGCATTTTTATTGGCAATTAACGCGTCAAGATTTTGCTTTAAGATAAATTCATCACTTTTATCGCTATCTAAAGCTAAATAAACATTATTATCCTCAACGTCTTTCATTTTACGCATCTTCCAGAGAATAAAAGATAGGGGTGTTTTTCTCCCCGGTAATTAAATTAAGCCAAATTTTATTACCATCGTCGTTTATCCGTGCGGTTGTTTCTGCCAGTATTTTGCTGACGGTTTGCGCATCAATATCACCTTCGGCCTGCAGTGCATTTATAAGGCGGGCAAACGTTTCAATTTTGGCAACTCGATATAATCGATCTTTTAAATGGCGGTCGCGTTCTTCAAGTAGCATATTCCTGGCTTGGCCAGTTGCGGTGGTGCTAATTAAAATATCTGATTCATAATCGCTGAGTGATTTCTTTCCCTGAGCTAAATTTTCACTCTTTTCTGCGGTGCCGGGTTCAGTAGGGGAAGGTGATAAATGAAAACGAGACGGAACAAGATGCTCGGGAAGCATGCTGTAATATCCTTTCCTGTCAATAGTATAACGAGTGTGTTTATAAGGCGGGTTTCGTTGACAATAGCATGGTGTAATTTTAAAATCAAAAAAAATGGAGCCAATAAATGAACAGTGTTTTTTATTCTGTTATTACCCTGCTATTGCTTACCTTTGGTGTTCTTGTCCTGATGCGAGGACTTAATAAAAATTATTCTGAAGCGGGAGCAAACGCACCCCATCAACAGGAACCGATGACGAAAGAAGAAGGTGAAGATCATTTTTCATCGCTCATGAACACTATTACGCCGGTATGGTACTGGCGAGTTAATCATGAATATATCGATTTTCTTCACGCCACGATAAAACGGATGACGGTGGCTGAATTGAATGGAACGCCAGGTTTGTTTGACGCGCAAAGACGTTGTAGCGATCTTAATTCTGCGGTGTACAAATACTATGACAATATTAAAAAACGTTGTCTGAATGGAGAAAAGGTCTCGCATTCTGATCTTGATGTGCTCAATTTGCGACAATGTTTTCGGGAGTTCAGCCTGGAGGCTTATCCCTCCCTGGTCGCGCTGGTGTGGCCAGAATATCAGCGCCCGCCCGTAAAACCGGATGACGTTTGAGCGCTGTGAATCTGCTGCGGTAAGAATGGTCAGAAGCGGGTTTTCACTCACTGGCCGGGTAAGGCAAAAGGGCCGCCCGGCGCAATGTCTTTACTTATCTGATGATGCTTGCCACAGATTCAGTTTGCCATCCGCGACATGTTTATCAATCTGCGTGAGTTCTTCAGGGGTGAACGTCAGGTTATTCAGCGCCTGAACGTTCTCTTCCAGTTGTTCAGGGCGACTGGCCCCAATCAGTACGGATGTGACCCGGGGATCCTTCAGCAGCCAGCTTAATGCCATTTGCGCCATCGACTGTCCGCGCTGTTGCGCCATCTCGTTGAGCAAACGCAGGCTGGTAATATTCTCTTCGGTGAGCATGTTCTCCGTCAGGCCACGGGCCTTTTTCCCTTCACGCTGCATGCGGGAACCTTCCGGGATTCCGTTCAGGTATTTTCCCGTGAGCAACCCCTGGGCGAGCGGGGTAAAGGCGATACAACCTGCCCCGTTGGCTTCCAGCGTATTCAGCAGACCGCTTTTATCAACCCAACGGTTTAACAGGTTGTAGGAGGGTTGATGGATCAGCAGCGGGATCTTCCATTCGCGCAGCAGATCGGCCATCTGCTGAGTACGTTCGGGAGAGTATGAGGAGATGCCGACATAAAGCGCTTTCCCGCTTTGTACAGCCTGAGCCAGCGCAGAAGCCGTCTCTTCCATCGGCGTATTTTCATCGACCCGGTGCGAATAGAAGATATCGACGTAATCCAGCCCCATACGTTGCAGGCTCTGATCGAGGCTCGCCAGTAGGTATTTACGTGAACCGCCAGCGCCATAAGGACCCGGCCACATGTCGTATCCGGCTTTGGTGGAGATTAGCAGTTCATCGCGATGGTTCGCAAAATCTCGGCGTAACAGGCGGCCAAAATTCTCCTCTGCGCTGCCCGGAGGCGGTCCATAGTTATTGGCCAAATCAAAATGGGTGATACCTAAATCAAATGCTTTCCGCAGCAGGGCTTGCTGTGAATCCAGCGCGTGAACGTGACCGAAACTGTGCCACAAGCCCAGTGACAGCGCAGGCAAACGCAAACCACTTCTCCCGCAATAGCGATAAAGCATTTGCTCATAACGTTCAGGGTTAGCTAACCAGGTCATGCAATCTCCTTAGAGCTGTTGGATTTCAAAACAACGTTTCTATTCTAGCGACTGCGTCAGATCTGTCCCGTTCGCCAGGTCACATTGAGATGAAATATTGGGCAAAAATACGCTGCTATGCTTTGCTTAAAAAAACATCTGTGCCGGAGTGAGGGTATGCCGAGACTAACTGCCAAAGATTTTCCACAAGAACTGCTCGATTACTACGACTACTATGCGCATGGAAAGATATCCAAACGTGAGTTTCTCAACCTCGCCGCGAAGTACGCTGTGGGTGGCGTGACGGCGCTTGCGCTGTTTAACCTGCTGAAACCGAATTATGCACTGGCAATGCAGGTGGAGTTTACCGACCCGGATATTGTGCCGGAATACATTACCTATCCGTCACCGAACGGGCATGGCGACGTTCGCGGGTATCTGGTCAGGCCCGCAAAGGCTGAAGGTAAAACGCCTGCGGTGGTGGTGGTTCATGAGAATCGAGGGCTGAATCCTTATATTGAAGATGTGGCGCGGCGAGTGGCAAAGGCCGGTTACATTGCACTGGCGCCAGATGGCCTGAGTTCTGTGGGCGGTTACCCTGGTAACGATGATAAAGGCCGGGAACTGCAGCAACAGGTCGACCCCACAAAATTAATGAATGATTTTTTTGCCGCCATTGAGTTTATGCAGCACCATCCGGCGGCGACGGGTAAGGTCGGTATCACCGGCTTTTGCTATGGCGGCGGGGTATCGAATGCGGCGGCAGTAGCGTATCCAGAGTTGGCCTGCGCTGTTCCTTTTTATGGCCGCCAGGTTCCGGCGTCAGATGTCCCCAAAATCAACGCACCTTTGTTATTACACTATGCCGCTCTGGATACGCGGATTAACGAGGGTTGGCCCGCCTATGAAACAGCGCTTAAAGCAAATAATAACGTCTTTGAAGCGTATATTTACCCTGGGGTAAATCACGGTTTTCACAATGATTCGACGCCGCGCTATGACAAATCCGCCGCCGATCTTGCCTGGCAGCGTACACTGGCCTGGTTCGAAAAGTATTTACGCTGAAAGGTATGAGTCTGCTTATAAGTATTAAGACCGGACATTGAATAATAATAGTTTCCCATTCCGTTAGCATTTATTCAATATTGTGATTGAGGGAGGTCTTATCGCATAAAAAATGAAAAGTAAGTATATCTTCTTCACATTTTGCCGATAACGAAGATAAGTCACGCCTAATGGCGAATCCTCATTTACGGCAAGGGAATACTTATGTACTTACTGCGAAATCTCTCTATTCGTGTTGTCATGCTGACAATATTGGGCCTTTTTTGTCTGCTCTGGTCGGGCGTCGGTGTATTTAGTATCCATGCCTTATCTAACGTCACGCAAGGGAACGAAGTTGACCGACATCTGGTGCGCCAGATGACGGTTCTTAGCCAGGGCAACGATCAGTATTTCCGCTTTGTTACCCGTCTGAGTCGCGCAATGGACGTGAAAATCGGCGGCGGCATCCCGGACTTCGCGCCTGCACAGCAATCGCTTGATAATATGCGTAAAAAGCTTCAGGAAATGAAAACGCTGTCGCCGGGGCCAATGGAACCGGAGGTGGCTGCTGCGGTGCTGGCGAGTTGGCAGGCCTTGCTGGACAAGGGGATTATGCCGCAAATGCAACTGGCAACGCAGGGTTCTCAGGCGGCATGGCGCGAACAGGCTACGACCGTGACGCCCGCCTTAAGTCGTGCGTTTGGTGCCAGTGTAGAGCGTTTTAACCACGAAGCCGGGACCCAACTGGATCACACCCGTGTCATGGTGGATGGTCAAACATCGGTTATCCGCACGATGATCATCACCGCCGCGATTCTGGGTATCGCAATCCTCCTCTTTACTGACCGTTATCTTGTGGTGCTGCTGATGAAGCCGCTGGCGCGTATCCGTCAGCAGTTTCGCCAGATTGCGCAGGGCGATCTCAGCCAGCCGATTGAAGATCTGGGGCGTAACTGTGTGGGGCAACTGATGCCTTTGCTCCGTGCAATGCAGGACAGTCTGCGTGAAGCGGTGAGCACCATTCGCTCAGGCAGTGATAATATCTGGCGCGGCGCGACGGAGATCTCAAGCGGAAATAACGATCTCTCTTCCCGCACAGAGGAACAGGCTGCAGCACTGGAAGAGACGGCTGCCAGCATGGAACAACTTACCGCAACGGTAAAACTGAATGCAGATAACGCGCGCCAGGCCAGCCAACTTGCAGATATTGCATCGGCCACCGCCGAAAAAGGCGGCGCGCTGGTGTCGGAAGTGGTTGATACCATGGACGGTATTTCTGCAAGTTCAAAGCAGATTGCCGAAATCACTACCGTTATCAACAGCATCGCCTTCCAGACCAATATCCTGGCGCTGAATGCCGCCGTAGAAGCCGCCAGAGCGGGCGAACAAGGTCGCGGATTTGCGGTTGTCGCAGGCGAAGTGCGCAATCTGGCCAGCCGCAGTGCGGGCGCCGCGAAAGAGATCGAAACGTTGATTGCTGAATCAGCGCATCGTGTCGGGCAGGGAGCGCAGCTGGTGAAAGATACCGGCTCGACCATGGAGGCCATTCTGCGGGGCGTCACGGAAGTTACTACCATCATGAAGCAGATTGCATCGGCCTCCGAGGAGCAGAGCAAAGGCATCTCTCAGGTGGGGGTGGCGATCACCCAGATGGACAGCGTGACCCAACAAAACGCCGCGCTCGTGGAGCAGATCTCAGCGGCCGCGTCAGCGCTGGAACGTCAAACCGAGGAGTTGCAGCACTCAGTACAACGGTTCCGCCTCTCTCATAGCGAACCGCAGACTCAGCCGGGAAAAAACACCTCCGGCCCAGCCCAAACCGGGGCTTCTGCTTCTGGTTTAACCGATGAGTGGGTTGCCTTTTAATCAGGGTAAAAATTACGTAATACCGCTGGCCTTTGTTTAAAAAATCGCTATATAATTTATTATATAGCGATTGGAGGCGGTATGAAAAATCATTTTGGCAAAGGTTTGATGGCTGGGTTAAACGCATCACACGCTGACAGCGCATGTAATGTGGCGAATTTTTGTGCCGATTATAAACGTGGTTTCGTATTAGGTTTTTCGCATCGAATGTTTGAAAAAACAGGCGATCGCCAACTTAGCGCCTGGGAGGCGGGAATTCTTACTCGCCGTTATGGACTGGATAAAGAGATGGTGATGGACTTCTTTAGAGAGAATCAGTCGAATACTACAATTCGATTTTTCATGGCCGGTTATCGACTCGAAGCTTGATCCAAAAGGGGTATTCTCTTGGTTTAATTAATTACACTATTGTCTTACACCTTCGTTTTATTGTCCCGTCGCAGTATCATAATATACATAACCATAAAGAAAGTGTGGTAAATGGCGCACCGATCGCAGTATGGTTTTTGCGATGGGTGCAAAATAGAGCCAGGTCTTTGCAACGGAATAACAATATAATGACTGGAGATAATACTCTCACCAATTCTCACGGCGTTAACCGTCGTGATTTCATGAAGCTTTGTGCAGCACTAGCCGCTACGATGGGGCTCAGTAGCAAAGCCGCCGCAGAAATGGCCGAGTCGGTTACCCGTCCTCAGCGTCCACCGGTTATCTGGATTGGCGCTCAGGAATGTACGGGTTGTACTGAATCCCTGCTGCGAGCAACTCACCCAACGGTAGAAAACCTTGTTCTGGAGACCATCTCTCTTGAATATCATGAGGTTCTTTCCGCCGCCTTCGGCCATCAGGTCGAGGAGAACAAACACAATGCTCTGGAGAAATACAAAGGGCAGTATGTGTTGGTTGTCGATGGTTCTATCCCATTAAAAGATAACGGTATTTACTGCATGGTTGCCGGTGAGCCTATTGTGGATCATATCCGCAGAGCGGCTGAAGGCGCGGCGGCGATTATCGCTATCGGCTCCTGTGCTGCATGGGGCGGCGTGGCTGCTGCGGGCGTGAACCCAACGGGTGCCGTCGGTTTGCAGGAAGTACTGCCAGGCAAAACCATCATCAATATCCCAGGCTGTCCGCCTAACCCGCACAACTTCCTTGCGACAGTTGCGCACATCATTACGTATGGCAAGCCACCGAAACTGGATGCGAAAAATCGTCCTACCTTTGCCTATGGTCGCTTGATTCACGAACATTGCGAACGCCGTCCGCACTTTGATGCCGGTCGTTTTGCGAAAGAGTTTGGTGATGAAGGCCACCGTGAAGGCTGGTGCCTCTACCATCTGGGCTGTAAAGGGCCAGAAACCTATGGTAACTGCTCCACACTGCAGTTCTGTGATGTCGGCGGTGTGTGGCCGGTCGCGATTGGACACCCTTGCTACGGCTGTAACGAAGAAGGCATTGGTTTCAACAAAGGCATCCACCAGCTCGCTCATGTGGAAAATCAAACTCCGCGCTCAGAAAAACCTGACGTGAACATGAAAGAGGGCGGCAACGTTTCTGCTGGCGCTATCGGGTTGCTTGGCGGTGTTGCTGGGCTGGTTGCCGGTGTCAGCGTGATGGCGGTACGTGAACTGGGGCGTCAGCAAAAGAAAGATGACGCTGACTCACGGGGAGAATAACCGTGAACAGACGTAACTTTATTAAAGCAGCCTCCAGCGGGGCATTGCTGTTAGGCGCCGCGCCGTCTGTCAGCTATGCAGCTGCCGAAAATCGCCCGCCGATCCCAGGATCGCTGGGGATGTTGTATGACTCGACGCTGTGCGTAGGCTGTCAGGCTTGCGTAACCAAGTGTCAGGATATCAACTTCCCGGCGCGTAACCCGGAAGGGGAACAGACCTGGTCCAATAACGACAAACTGTCGCCATACACCAATAACGTTATTCAGGTGTGGCGTAGTGGTGATGGCGTCAACAAGGACCAGGAAGAGAACGGCTACGCGTACATTAAAAAACAATGTATGCACTGCGTCGATCCCAACTGCGTCTCTGTTTGTCCGGTATCTGCACTCAAAAAAGATCCTAAAACCGGCATCGTCCATTACGACAAAGATGTGTGTACCGGTTGTCGTTACTGCATGGTTGCCTGTCCTTACAACGTGCCGAAATACGACTACAACAACCCGTTTGGTGCACTGCATAAATGTGAACTGTGTAACCAGAAAGGTGTTGAGCGTCTTGATAAAGGCGGTTTGCCAGGCTGCGTCGAAGTTTGTCCGGCAGGGGCGGTCATTTTTGGTACGCGTGAAGAGCTGATGGCGGAAGCGAAAAAACGTCTGGCACTGAAACCAGGCAGCGACTACCACTATCCGCGCCAAACGTTGAAATCGGACGATACCTATCTGCAGACGGTACCGAAGTACCACCCGCATCTGTACGGTGAAAAAGAGGGCGGTGGTACACAGGTGCTGGTGTTGACGGGGGTTCCTTATGAGAATCTGGACCTTCCGCAACTGGCCGATCTTTCAACAGGTGCACGTTCCGAACATGTTCAACACACCCTGTATAAAGGCATGATGCTACCACTGGCCGTGCTGGCGGGCTTAACCGTGCTGGTTCGTCGTAACACCAAAAACGACCATCACGACGGAGGAGACGATCATGAGTCATGATCCTAAACCGCTGGGCGGAAAAATAGTCAGTAAACCGGTCATTATTTTTGGGCCGCTTATCATCCTCTGCATGATCCTCATCGTGAAACGTCTGGTATTCGGATTGGGGTCTGTCTCCGATCTGAACGGCGGTTTCCCGTGGGGCGTGTGGATCGCGTTTGACCTGTTGATCGGCACCGGTTTCGCCTGTGGCGGCTGGGCGCTGGCGTGGGCGGTGTATGTCTTTAATAAAGGGGAATATCACCCGCTGGTACGTCCTGCATTGCTGGCGAGCCTGTTCGGTTATTCCCTCGGTGGTCTGTCGATCACTATCGACGTAGGCCGATACTGGAACCTGCCGTATTTCTACATTCCGGGCCACTTTAATGTGAACTCGGTACTGTTCGAAACGGCGGTCTGTATGACCATCTATATCGGCATCATGGCGCTGGAATTTGCCCCAGCCTTGTTTGAACGTCTGGGGTGGAAAGTGTCCCTCAAGCGTCTGAACAAAGTGATGTTCTTTATCATTGCCCTCGGCGCGCTGCTGCCGACCATGCACCAGTCTTCAATGGGTTCATTGATGATTTCTGCGGGTAATAAGGTCCATCCGCTATGGCAAGCCTATGAAATGTTGCCGCTGTTCTCGGTATTGACCGCCTTTATCATGGGCTTCTCGATCGTGATTTTTGAAGGTTCGCTGGTACAAAGCGGTCTGAAAGGGAACGGTCCGGACGAGAAAAGTTTGTTCATTAAGCTAACGAACACGATCAGCGTCCTGCTGGCGATCTTCGTGGTTCTGCGCTTTGGTGAACTTATCTATCGGGACAAACTGTCGTATGCGTTTGCAGGCGACTTCTACTCAGCCATGTTCTGGCTTGAGGTTGTTCTGATGGTCTTCCCGCTGGTGGTACTGCGCATCGCGAAACTGCGTAACGACTCACGTATGTTGTACCTGTCCGCGCTGAGCGCGTTGTTAGGTTGTGCAACATGGCGTCTGTCCTACTCGCTGGTGGCATTCAATCCAGGCGGCGGCTACCACTACTTCCCGACCTGGGAAGAACTGTTGATTTCTATTGGTTTTGTGGCTATTGAGATTTGCGCATATATCGTACTCATTCGTCTACTGCCGATACTTCCTCCTTTAAAGCAAAACGATCAAAATCGTCATGAGGCGAGCAAAGCATGAGCCAGAGAATTACTATTGATCCGGTAACCCGTATTGAGGGGCATTTACGCATCGACTGCGAAATCGAAAATGGCGTGGTATCAAAAGCATGGGCATCCGGCACCATGTGGCGCGGCATGGAAGAGATCGTGAAAAACCGCGATCCGCGCGATGCGTGGATGATTGTGCAGCGTATTTGTGGTGTTTGTACCACGACTCACGCTATCTCTTCCGTGCGTGCAGCAGAAAGCGCGTTGAATATTGATGTTCCCGTGAACGCACAGTACATCCGTAACATCATTCTGGCAGCGCACACCACGCATGACCATATCGTGCACTTCTATCAGCTGTCTGCGCTGGACTGGGTGGACATCACCTCCGCACTGAAAGCCGATCCGGCGAAAGCCTCGGCGATGCTGAACGGCGTGTCGACCTGGCACCTGAACAGCACGGAAGAGTTCACCAAGGTTCAGAACAAGATTAAAGATCTGGTTGCCAGCGGTCAGTTAGGCATTTTCGCTAACGGTTGCTGGGGTCACCCGGCGATGCAACTGCCGCCGGAAGTGAACCTGATTGCGGTGGCGCACTACCTGCAGGCGCTGGAATGCCAGCGTGATGCAAACCGCGTCGTGGCACTGCTGGGCGGTAAAACACCACACATTCAGAACCTGGCGGTCGGTGGGGTAGCGAACCCTATCAATCTGGACGGTCTGGGCGTGCTGAACCTTGAACGCCTGATGTACATTAAGTCCTTCATCGATAAACTGAGCGACTTTGTTGAGCAGGTTTACAAGGTGGATACCGCGGTTATTGCGGCGTTCTATCCTGAGTGGCTGGAACGCGGTCAGGGTGCGGTGAACTACCTGAGCGCGCCGGAATTCCCGACTGACGGCAAAAACGGAAGCTTCCTGTTCCCGGGTGGTTACATCACGGATGCGAACCTGTCTACCTATCGTCCGATCACCTCTCACTCCGACGAATACCTGATCAAAGGGATTCAGGAAAGTGCGAAGCACGCGTGGTACAAAGACGAATCGCCGCAGGCACCGTGGGAAGGCACAACGGTTCCGGATTACACCGGTTGGTCAGATGACGGCAAATACTCCTGGGTTAAAGCGCCAACCTTCTACGGTAAAACTGTCGAAGTGGGCCCGCTGGCCAACATGCTGTGTAAACTGGCGGCGAAACGTGAGTCTACTCATGCCAAGCTGAATGAAATCATTGCGATTTACACCAAGCTGACCGGTAAAACGATCGAAGTGGCGCAGCTGCATTCGACGCTGGGCCGCATTATTGGTCGTACTGTTCACTGCTGTGAACTGCAGCATGTCCTGCAGGATCAGTATAACGCGCTGATCGTGAACATCGGCAAAGGCGACCACACGACCTTCGTGAAACCGAATATTCCGGCAACTGGCGAATTCAAAGGTGTCGGCTTCCTGGAAGCGCCACGCGGTATGCTTTCTCACTGGATGGTGATTAAAGACGGCATTATCAGCAACTACCAGGCGGTTGTACCGTCAACCTGGAACTCTGGCCCACGTAACTTTAATGACGAAGTGGGACCGTATGAGCGCTCTCTGGTAGGGACGCCGATCGCCGATCCGAACAAACCGCTGGAAGTGGTGCGTACCATTCACTCCTTCGACCCTTGTATGTCATGTGCTGTGCATGTGGTGGACGTTGACGGGAACGAAGTCGTCTCAGTTAAGGTTCTGTAATGCGGATATTAGTCTTAGGGGTCGGCAATATTTTGCTGACCGATGAAGCCATCGGAGTACGTATCGTTGAAGCGTTAGAACAGCGATATGTGCTGCCGGATTTCGTTGAGATCCTCGATGGCGGCACGGCGGGAATGGAGCTTCTCGGCGATATGGCGAACAGAGATCACCTGATCATTGCTGACGCCATTGTGTCGAGAAAAAACACACCGGGAACCATGATGATCCTGCGGGATGAAGAGATTCCGGCACTGTTTACCAACAAGATCTCCCCGCATCAGCTTGGGCTGGCCGACGTTTTGTCGGCCCTTCGCTTCACCGACGAATTTCCGAAGAAACTGACCCTGGTGGGGGTTATCCCGGAATCGCTGGAACCGCATATTGGCTTAACGCCGACAGTGGAAGCGATGATTGAACCTGCTTTAGAGCAGGTTCTTGCCGCGCTGCGCGAATCAGGTGTTGAAGCTATCCCACGGGAGGCGGCGCATGTCTGAGGAGTTTTTAGGGTTCCAGACTCCCCCGAAGGCGCAGATTCAGACCGCGTTTGAAGAGATTGCGCAGCGTTCGATGCACGATCTCGCTTTTCTGCATCCGAATATGCCGGTGTACGTCTCTGATTTTACGCTATTTGAAGGTCAATGGACGGGGTGTGTTATCACCCCGTGGATGTTGAGTGCGCTGATTTTCCCTGGGCCGGAACAACTCTGGCCGCAGCGTAAAGTCAGTGAAAAACTGGGGCTTCGTCTGCCCTACGGCACAATGACCTTTACCGTTGGCGAACTGGATGGCGTTTCACAGTATCTCTCCTGTTCGCTGATGTCGCCGCTTAATCACAGCATGTCGGCTGAAGAAGGGGTCCGCCTGGCGGATGACTGTGCGCGGATGCTGCTGTCGCTGCCGGTTAGCAATCCTGACGCGCCACAGCTAAATCGTCGTGCGCTGCTGCTGGGCCGTAGGAACTGCGAAAATGCATGAGTTGTCTCTGTGCCAGAGCGCCGTTGAGATCATCGTGCAGCAGGCAGAACAACATGATGTAAAGCGGGTCACCGGCGTGTGGCTGGAGATCGGGGCGCTCTCTTGCGTTGAAGAGAGCGCTGTGCGTTTCAGTTTCGATATCGTTTGCCAGGGTACGGTTGCGCAGGGATGTGAGCTTCACATCGACTACAAACCGGCTCAGGCCTGGTGTTGGGATTGTAGCCAGGCGGTTGAAATCTCACAGCATGATGCTCAGTGTCCGCTTTGTCATGGCGATCGTCTGCGTGTTGAAACTGGCGATACGTTGAAAGTAAAAAGTATTGAAGTTGAATAACCCGTTGTACATTCCAGGTGGTTAACTATGTGTATTGGAGTTCCGGGTCAGGTGCTGGCCGTCGGTGAAGATATTCACCAGCTTGCGCAGGTTGAAGTGTGCGGCATCAAGCGTGATGTCAACATTGCGCTGATATGTGAAGGCGATACTGCTGAGCTGGTCGGGCAGTGGGTACTGGTGCATGTGGGATTTGCGATGAGTATCATCGACGAAGAGGAAGCCAAAGCCACATTAGATGCACTGCGCCGTATGGAGTATGACGTCACCAGCGCCTGATAACCCCTGATGACAATCTGTTAAGTGCCCTTACATCGCTATATAATTAATTATACATCGATAGTGAGGACACCCGCATGCTTAAATCCTTACGCCAGCTTTCCTTGCTGGCGTTGCTTTTTTCCCTGCCATTACTGGCTCAGGCCGACCGAACATTTACCGATCAACTTGGCCGCCAGGTGACTGTTCCGGACTCCGTGGATCGCGTGGTCGTGCTTCAGCATCAGACGCTAAACCTGTTGGTGCAGATGAATGCCACCGACAAAATTGTTGGCGTGATGGCGAACTGGAAACAGCAACTTGGCGACGGTTACGCGCGCCTGGCTCCGGAACTGACAAAGAAAGCCACCCTGGGTGATTTAACCCATGTGGATGCTGAAGCGTTGGTGGCTCTGCACCCCCAGGTCGTGTTCGTCACGAACTACGCGCCACAGGAGATGATCGACAAGATAAGCCACCTCGGCATTCCGGTGGTGGCTATTTCTCTGCGTGTTGATACCGCCGGTGAACAATCCAAAATAAATCCGACGATGGCGGATGAAGAACAGGCTTACGATCGGGGTCTGCGTGAAGGTATTACGCTTATCGGCGATATCGTCAACAAGCCGGAAGAGGCAAAAGCGCTGATTGCAGCAACGGATAACGGGCGCAAGAGGGTCAGCGATCGTTTGCAGGCTATTCCTGAAAATCAGCGTGTTCGCGCTTATATGGCGAACCCGGATCTGACCACCTACGGTTCCGGTAAATATACCGGGGTGATGATGGCGCATGCGGGGGCGCTGAATGTAGCGGCTGCCACGATTAAAGGCTTCAAACCGGTAGCCATGGAACAGGTGATTGCCTGGAACCCGCAGGTGATCTTCGTGCAGGATCGCTATCCGAAAGTGGTCGACGAGATCCTGCAAAGCCCGCAGTGGCAGGTGATTGATGCGGTGAAAAATCACCGCGTATACCTAATGCCAGACTATGCCAAAGCCTGGGGCTACCCGATGCCGGAAGCGATGGGCATCGGTGAATTGTGGATGGCGAAAAAGCTCTATCCACAGATGTTTCAGGATATTGATATGCGTAATGTCGCCAATGACTGGTATCAGCGATTTTATCGTACCGATTATCAGGGTGTTGACTGATGCACATACTGGCTGCCGGGAGTTTACGCGCGGTCTGGCGACCTCTAATTGCGTGTTTTCAGGCGCAAGAAAGACAGGATATTTCCTGTGATTATGGTCCAGCGGGGTTGCTGCGCGAACGGATTGAAGCAGGGGAGCCGTGCGACTTTTTTGCCTCGGCAAACCTGGCGCATCCGCAAGCGCTGTTGGACGCCGGGCGCGCGCTGTTTGTCGCGCCATTCACCACCAATCGCCTGTGTCTTTGCGTACGGGAAGATCTCGTGCGTGCCGGTGATGACTGGCTGGCGCTGTTAACCCGTCCGACGCTGCGGATTGGGACATCAACGGCGGGTTGCGATCCGTCCGGTGATTATACCCAGCAGCTTTTCTCACGAATGGGGGAAGCAGGAGAACGTGTGCGAGAGCGCGCAGTGGCGTTGGTCGGCGGCAGGGAAACATTAGCCATTCCGGCGGGCAGGCTGGCTGCGGAGTGGTTAATCAACAACGACTACACCGATGCCTTCATCGGCTACGCCAGCTATGCGCCCAGATTGCGTGAGGTTGCTACGCTAAAAATTCTGGCAATACCTGAGCCGTATAATCCGGTTGTTCAGTACGCTTTTGCTTGCTTAAGTGAACGGGGTAAGCCGTTTTCAGACTTTCTGCTTTCACCACAAGCGGGGGCGATCCTCAGGCAACATGGGTTTAGGTAAACAGAGACAAACGTGTAGGCCTGATAAGCAAAGCGCCATCAGGCAATCTCATGCCGGACGGTGACGTAAACGTCTTGTCCGGCATCCAGGTTTAGCTCTGGCGCTTATCTTCGGTCTGGGTGTCGAAGTCGCTGGCGTCATGACGTTCATGCAGTTGCTCGTCCAGCGGTCCGTGAGTGCGGTTTACAATCCGCCCGCGCTTAACAGCCGGACGCTCTGCTATCTCTTTCGCCCAGCGCTGGACGTTTTGATAACTGCCCGCATCGAGGAACTCTGCCGCGTCGTAAACGTTCCCTAACACGACGTTACCGAACCACGGCCAGATTGCCATATCGGCAATGGTGTACTCATCTCCCGCGACATACTGGTTATGAGCTAACTGCTTATCCAGCACATCCAGCAGACGTTTAGCTTCCATCGTGAAGCGATTGATGGCGTACTCAATTTTCACTGGCGCATAGTGGTAAAAATGGCCGAAACCACCGCCGAGGAACGGTGCAGCTCCCTGGAGCCAGAACAGCCAGTTCAGGGTTTCAGTGCGTTTTGCCAGGTCCTGCGGCAGAAAATAGCCAAACTTTTCCGCCAGATAAAGCAGGATAGAACCTGATTCGAACACACGACACGGCGGGGTCAGCGAATGATCGCGCAACGCCGGGATCTTCGAGTTTGGATTGACCTCAACAAAGCCGCTGGAAAACTGATCGCCTTCGCCAATGCGGATGAGCCAGGCGTCATATTCCGCTCCGGTTACGCCCTGCGCCAGCAACTCCTCCAGCAGGATTGTCACTTTCTGACCGTTAGGCGTTCCCTGAGAGTAGAGCTGTAGAGGATGCTTGCCGACAGGCAGCGTTTTTTCATGGGTTGGGCCAGAAACCGGGCGATTGATATTGGCGAACGCGCCGCCGTTGGATTTTTCCCACGTCCAGACTTTCGCGGGCTGATAAGTGTTATCGGACATGTTGACCTGCCTTCTGAGGGGTTGTGTTGAAGCAGTGTAGCAGTTCAGTACGTCCGCATTTAACAGATTGGGACATTAAGATAGCCACCCATTGTGAATTTTTTGCCTCTGAACGCCATCCGCTTCGTTGAGGTGTATGATAAGTCGACCTCTGTCCGGTTAGTGTCGCAGAGCAGGCAATCAGAGCGAAAAATTAACGCCAGGCTGCTCAGGCTGTATTGTTTTGAGGTAAGGTGCATGAGCAAAGGAACGACTAGTCAGGATGCCCCTTTCGGGACATTATTGGGCTACGCCCCCGGTGGTGTGGCGATCTACTCTTCAGATTACAGCTCCCTCGACCCACGGGACTACGACGATGATGCTGCTTTTCGTAGCTACATTGACGACGAATATATGGGCCACAAATGGCAGTGCGTCGAGTTCGCCCGCCGTTTTCTCTTTCTTAATTATGGTGTTGTGTTCACTGATGTTGGAATGGCGTGGGAAATCTTCTCGCTGCGCTTCCTGCGTGAAGTGGTGAATGACAACATCCTGCCGTTACAAGCTTTTCCTAATGGTTCTCCCCGGGCACCCGTCGCGGGCGCGCTGCTGATCTGGCAAAAAGGCGGTGAGTTCAACGACACTGGCCATGTGGCGATCATCACCCAGCTACTGGGCACCAAAGTCCGCATTGCGGAACAGAACGTGATCCACACGCCGCTTCCCCCGGGTCAGCAGTGGACCCGTGAACTGGAGATGGTAGTAGAGAACGGCTGTTATACCCTTCGCGATACCTTTGATGACACCACTATTCTGGGCTGGATGATCCAGACGGATGATACGCGCCACAGCCTGCCGCAACCTGAGATCGCCAACGACGCGTTGAAGATCCGTGGTGCGCGGCTGGAAGACACAGGGCAGTTTGACGGTAAATGGCTCAATGAACAGGATCCGCTGCAGAAAGCGTATGTGCAGGCGAATGGTCATGTGATCAATCAGGATCCGCATCAGTATTTCACCATAACCGAAAGTGCAGAGCAGGAGCTGATCAAAGCGACCAATGAATTACATCTGATGTACCTGCATGCGACCGACAAAGTGCTGAAAGATGACAGCCTGCTGGCGCTGTTTGATATCCCGAAAATCCTCTGGCCGCGCTTGCGGCTCTCCTGGCAACGCCGTCGCCACCATATGATCACCGGTCGTATGGATTTTTGTATGGATGAACGCGGGCTGAAGGTATATGAATACAACGCCGATTCCGCGTCGTGTCATACCGAGGCAGGCTTGATCCTCGAAAGATGGGCGGAGCAGGGCTATAAAGGGACGGGGCATAATCCGGCGGAGGGGTTGATCAACGAACTGGCGGGCGCCTGGAAACACAGCCATGCGCGTCCTTTCGTGCATATCATGCAGGATAAGGATATTGAGGAGAACTATCATGCGCAGTTTATGCAGCAGGCGCTGCATCAGGCGGGCTTTGAAAGCAAGATCCTGCGCGGTCTGGATGAACTGCGTTGGGATGATGCCGGTCAGTTGATTGATGGCGAGGGTCGGCTGGTGAACTGCGTCTGGAAAACCTGGGCGTGGGAAACGGCCATTGAACAGGTGCGTGAGGTCAGTGAAACTGAATACGCGGCGGTACCGATTCGTACCGGGCATACCCACCAGGAAGTCCGTCTGATCGATGTGCTGCTCCGCCCGGAAGTTTTAGTCTTTGAGCCCTTGTGGACAATGATCCCCGGCAACAAAGCTATCCTGCCGATTCTGTGGCAGCTGTTCCCCCATCATCGCTATCTTCTTGATACGGATTTCACCGTTAACGATGAACTGGTGCAGACAGGATATGCGGTGAAGCCGATCGCGGGCCGCTGTGGCAGCAACATTGATTTGGTCAGTCATCAGGAAGAGCTACTGGATAAAACCAGCGGTAAATTTGCAGAGCAGAAGAACATTTATCAGCAGCTTTGGTGTCTACCAAACGTGGCGGGTAAGTACATTCAGGTCTGTACGTTCACCGTTGGCGGTAACTACGGCGGCACTTGCCTGCGTGGTGACGAATCACTGGTGATTAAGAAAGAGAGTGATATAGAACCTTTGATAGTTGTGAAGGCGTAGCCTCTCGTTTTGAAGAGAAATCAGCGGTGGTTGTCTGCCGCCGCTGATTCATAAAGGTCATTTCATTCTCAAAACGCTAAAAACGACTTCCTGGCAGGCATGTTGGTGCGGCAATCCCGGTTTCGGCGTTGCATCTCCCTTGAAATATCTGAATTTAGTGTTGAATGGCGATATATTTAACTGAAATTATACGCCGACTTTCATTGGTTCACTGACTTCTGTGCGATGGGGCGCAAATTGTTTCAATTTTTCTGTTGTTTTATTTAGAGCAATACTACTTTCAGATTGTTTTCGCATCACATGCTGTATTATTTCTGAGCAGAAAATTAAAAGTGTGATATTATTCCCACCATGAAAAGTGACTGACAAAGATGCTCAGCCACAGAATCCAATATACACCGACATGAGTTAACAAGACGTTCTCATACTGTTATGCCCCCATATCAATAAATATTCCTATTAAATAAAATAACGCCTGGCAGTACTGGGTTTGTTTTTAATTCTGGATTAGTCAAATACATTTAATTTTGTTAAGTGATATTGTGCATCAGATATAAACAATGTCACATACAAAACAACATCACTCTCTATTTATTAACAGTCAACAGACAGGTATTAGCAATGCATTTCATTAAACTGGTTGCGGCTTTTTTATTTGTTATTTCTGGCAGTGTATTGGCAGCAGATCTTACAGTGACTCCAGCAGTGATTAAAACGACTAAAATTTATCAGAGCAGTGCCGCTACCCATATGCAAAGCGCTTCTCATCATATGGCGACTGTCGAGCAGGGTGGTGTAAATAATCGGGCCTCGATTACTCAGGCGAATGCAGGGAATACGGCAGATATAAAGCAAAATGGTCATAATAATAGCCTGTCGATCTCCCAAAATGGTGGATATGATATGGCTGATGTGCAACAGGATATCGCGACCTCTAACAGCGATATTACCATTAACCAGGGGACTATGGATTTAGGTACGGATTCTCGTGATGCAAGAACGGTTCACGTTCAGCAACTCGGCGCGACAGGGAGTTCAGTGAATATTACTCAAAATGCTGCGGCTTCAGCATATGTTAGCCAAAGCGGTTCACAAAATAGTGTCAGTATTGTGCAACGCTGATCAGCGTATTTTTTCTGCCCTGTATGAAGTGACTCTGACCATTTATAAAAAGTGGGATACAATCTTGCTGCACTAAAGTGCTACCTGTTCAGAAGGGAAGTGGTAATGCTTCCCTTCTCCAGACGTTGTTGCGCCTACATCATAACAATCTGACGTTTTGCACACGGGTTGGGTATGAGTTGGTTGATCCTGCTTGCCCCATTTTTCTTTTTCACTTACGCTCAGGTCAGCGTAAAGAAGAAGAATATTTAAAAGGGTGACTATGAGAATTATAACTATCGTTTTTTTGCTGCTTTCATTTCCTGCTATGGCTAAGGATCAAATAGTTACACTTTCGGAATTGCAAACTCTATACGATAAATTAAACATCTCGACTTTTCGAAGTTCTTTAATGCCAAAGAGAACGAAAGATATGGTCTATTTAAGTCAAACAGGGCTTCCTGCTCCTGATTATTTTAGTAATGGATTTTCGATAGAGAATAAAGACTGGATCTATACATTTAGCGTCATAGAGAAAAAAGACAAGAACAGAGACGGCGTTATCGACTACACAATCTGTTTCTCGGATAAATCGAAAACAGGAACATATCATTCAGTCCAGCCAATGTTGATTTCACCATTAGGCATCGACGGTCAATTCATCGCTCTGTCATTCACCGTGGATGGATGTTGACTTCAGGAAGTGAGCGGGTCTCTTGAACGCAATCAGGGGGGATACCTTATGGAATAAAACTACATTAAAAAACGCCGAAGTATGGGCATGATATTGTTTTTATCAAGTGTAATTCTTCTGCTTGTTTTCATCCCCAATTTGTTATTAAAGTAACTCATAACACCAGGGATATTTATATCAATTTTGATGCAGCTGAAATGATTCATTGATGATATTTTTTGTGATTCACAGCCAAATGATTGGCTGGATAACGCCTTTCCCGTTCGACACCAAAGAGCAAAATGCTCACAGTTATTTTTAAGCAGGTTGTACTCTGACATACCTAAGCATTGCCGAGCCCTTTGATACGACTGCTCAAGGGAAAACTCAGTGGTGTGTTTTTCATCAAACGCCATAATGTCAAAGTAACGTTCAAATTTTTCTACAAAATGATCTAAAGGTTCTCTCTTTACCGCACCATCTGAAAAATGTATGACTTTCTCATTCCCTGCGTAAATACCAAAATGATAAAACTTAAACCCTAATTTAGATAACTCTGAGCGAATGACACATCCTCTGCGTATCTTTTCTTCTTTAATGTATTTTGGTTCATGTCCCATAATTTCCACCTTAATATACATCTGTCGTATCAGTTCTGCAGTAACGCTCCATGATATAACATGCTGTTCTTGAAGAATAAAGATATTTGGCGAGCAGCTCAGAAAAAAGGTGCGTTTATAAATAAAATATTATCTTTATCTGAGTCCGGAGGACTCTATAAAAGCATCATGGTTGACTGATATTACGATTATGCCAATCCGGCTATAGGCAGATTTACGGACTAGGGCATAGTTTCCAGAGAGTAATGTCTATGGCTGAGGGATTATGTAGGACCGGATGTCGGTGGTAGTGAACGGGCTTAATGAGCACGGTTGACCAGAAATCTACCAGAACCCCAAAAGCAAAAAACCAGTCGTAGGCTGGTTTTTCTGGAATAAGTGGTGCCGGACTCGGGTTTACAGCCGGCTACGATGACACAGGCATAGAGTCGGCAGGGCACTGGGGGAATGTGAAGGTGGAGATGCTCTGGAGGGGGAATACTGCCAGATCAAAACCCGTCAGCGTAACCACAGACTGCCTGGCTGAGTGCTTATCACCTGTGGACTCCGGTGTTTTATAAATATGTGACGTACGTATATAAACCGATGTTTTATTTTATTCGGTTATGTGTTTTATTTGTTTCAGGCGGTAACACTCCGCCTCTGGGATTCTGTTGTTGCCATGACTTACGGGACCTGGGACATGGCTCCCGACAGATGGTCAACTCTGACCGGAAAACGCATAACTGGAGACAAACGTGAAAAAATTATTTTGTACGGCATTATTGCTGTTGAGCAGCTCCTGCTTTGCACAAAGTACTGATGTTAAAGCGGTGACTGACGCGGTAGAAAATATGCGTCTTGCCATGCTCAGCGCTGAAAAAGCCAGTCTGGAAAAAGTGGGCCTGCCTTCTCTGAGCTATGGTCACTCAAGCGGAAGAATTGAAAATAACGCCGAGTTTGTTGATGCGATTGTGACAGGCAAATCTAAATTTGAGACGCTGAACCTTAACGACCAGACTGTCCAGGTTGACGGGGATGTTGCCATTGTCCGCCATATTCTGGAGGCAAAAACCCATGACAGTGGTAAACCGGCGGGTGAAGTTAAAATCGGCGTGATGCTGGTCATGAAAAAAGACAGCGCCGGAGAATGGAAGTTGCTAGCCCGTCAGGCGTATAAGTTACCTCAGTAATATTCAGGAATCTGGTGCATCAAATGATGGATGTACCAGATTTTGCAATACAGGCGCTGTAACCTCAGGGCACCATGAAACCAGGAAGGAGTTTCAGCCGCTTACACAGTGTCTTCTTGCTTCTGGAACCAAAGGTATGCGCGATAACGCGTTTCAGACGCAACTCCCGTGCGTACCACCACCAGCGCAAACACTTTTTGCCGCCGACAAACGATCACATCTCGTCCACTTCGCAAATCAGCTGAATTTACAGGTTCTCCAGAGGCAGAGTAGCAGCACCTGTAGTCAGCAAGACCAGATATCTACCGGAACCCCAGAAAGCAAAAAACCAGCCCGTAGGCTGGTTCTTCTAAATAGTGGTGCCCGGACTCGGAATCGAACCAAGGACACGGGGATTTTCAATCCCCTGCTCTACCGACTGAGCTATCCGGGCAACGGGGCGCATTAAAACCGATCCGCCTCGTTTCGTCAACGAAATTTCTTCAAATTAACGCAGACTGCACAATCTATCACCACTTTGCTGTTATTGCACACATCTTCAGGAAAAAAACGCTGTCCAGGCGGCAGAGAATGGCATCGCCAGCAGCAGGGCAGGCAGCATATTCACCACGGCAAACATCTTAATTCCGCAGATACGTAAACCGGTCGCCAGCAGGAGCAATCCGCCCACTGCGCTAAAATCCGCCATCATCGCGGGGGTGGTGAGCGGCAGGAGCAACGCAGCGCTGGCGGCCAGCATTAACTGAATGACAAGCATTGGCGCAGAGATGGCGGAAACCGCGATCCCCAACGAGCAGGCAAAAATCATCGCGGTAAAGAAATCGAGAAAGGACTTGGCGATTAAAATGCTCGGATCGCCCGTCATTCCCTCATGCATCGAGCCGAAAATACCGGTGCCGCTTGCGCAAAAGAGCACAATGATAGCCACGTAATTCTGGATAAAAGTGTCGTGGACGGCCGTTTTTCCTGGCTTCTTAAACAGTTGCGGTGCCTTTGCGACTGCTGAATTGATGCCTCTTTCCAGAAAACAGATTTCACCAATCAGCGCGCCAATAAGGGTCGCCAAAACCATCACGGGCAGGTTGGCGCACTTGATGACCAGTAAAATACCGATTCCCAGTGAGGCCAGACCGAATATCGAGGTCATTGAGACGCGAAGACGTTCCGGTAAACGCTGGCTGAGAAGTGAACCGATCACACCGCCAATCAACACAGCGCTGGCGTTAATAAAAGGACCAATTACCATATTAGCTCCCATAACTATACTGACAGATTGCATTATTATGCTCTGATAATCGCGTTTAATGGCAGTTTCTTAGCAAAGTGAATGCATACGGATTTTATCTTGCAGCCCCTGGGGAAAGGTGCCATGATTGCGCGAATTTTCTCCTGTCTGAATGGGGTTGCCTGGGATGATTGTATTCCCCTCACATCACCTTCAACATCGCCATCTCGCGCGAAGCTTGCCCTTTCCTGTGACCTCCCGACATTCGCTCGCCATGCGGTGAGGGAAGCGTACGCTCACTGCAGGACAACAGTAAAATCAGATAATGTCTGCTTTTACTGATGTCTGGCGGTCGGAGCTGGTGACCAGTTTGACCCGACAAATCGTTCGGCAAGGCCATTGTGCTTTGTCCGGGGCTTTTACACTCCCGAAACGGGTTTTTGTGCTTATGAAATCAATGAATATTGCCGCCAGCGGTGAGCTGGTATCCTGCTTGTCTACCCACCGTCATGTGGTGGCGCTGGACAGTACCGATTTTACCGACGTCGCGGCAGTCGTCATTACCGTTGCGGACAGCCGTAGCGGCATTCTTTCCCTGCTCAAACGTACCGGTTTTCATTTGCCGGTATTTATGTTCTCAGAAGAGACGACAGACGCGCCTGCGGGCGTCGAGGCGGTCATTGCGGGCAGCGCGCAGGACTGGCTGGAACTGGAGTCTGCTGCCTGCCGTTATGAAGAGGATCTGCTGCCGCCATTTTATGACACGCTGACGCAGTACGTTGAGATGGGCAACAGTACCTTTGCGTGCCCCGGGCATCAGCACGGCGAGTTTTTTAAAAAACATCCTGCGGGTCGCCATTTTTACGACTTTTTCGGTGAAAACCTGTTTCGTGCCGACATGTGCAACGCTGATGTGAAGTTGGGCGATTTGCTGATCCACGAAGGATCGGCGAAACATGCACAGAAATTTGCCGCCAAAGTCTTCCATGCGGATAAAACCTATTTTGTGCTTAACGGGACGTCAGCGGCGAATAAAGTGGTTACCAATGCGCTGCTGACACGCGGCGATCTGGTGCTGTTTGATCGTAACAACCACAAGTCGAATCACCATGGCGCACTTATTCAGGCGGGCGCTACGCCGGTTTATCTTGAGGCGGCACGTAACCCGTTTGGTTTTATCGGCGGCATTGATGAGCATTGTTTTAACGAGGCGTATCTGCGCGAGCAAATTCGCAATGTCGCGCCGGAAAAGGCAGATAAAGCGCGGCCCTTCCGTCTGGCCATTATTCAGCTTGGCACCTATGACGGCACTATCTACAACGCACGCCAGGTGATCGACAAGATAGGTCACCTTTGTGACTACATCCTGTTTGACTCGGCCTGGGTGGGTTATGAGCAATTTATCCCAATGATGGCCGATGGCTCGCCGTTGTTGCTGGAGCTGAATGAAAACGATCCGGGCATTTTCGTTACCCAGTCTGTCCATAAACAGCAGGCCGGCTTCTCGCAAACCTCGCAGATCCACAAGAAAGATAACCATATTCGCGGCCAGACGCGTTTCTGCCCGCATAAGCGACTGAATAATGCCTTCATGCTCCATGCGTCGACCAGCCCGTTCTACCCGCTGTTTGCGGCGCTGGATGTTAACGCCAAAATTCATGAAGGGGAGAGTGGCCGCCGCCTGTGGGCGGAATGCGTCACGCTGGGTATTGAAGCGCGTAAAGCTATTCTCGCCAGCTGTAAGATGCTTCTGCCATTTATTCCTCCCGTCGTCGACGGCAAACCGTGGCAGGAACATCCCACATCGGTGATTGCCAGTGAGCGCCGCTTCTTCAGTTTTGAACCCGGTGCGAAATGGCATGGTTTTGAAGGGTATGCCGACGATCAGTATTTTGTCGATCCCTGCAAGCTGCTGCTGACGACGCCTGGCATTGATGCCCAGACCGGGCGTTATACCGATTTTGGTATCCCTGCCACCATTCTGGCGCACTATCTGCGTGAAAACGGCATCGTGCCGGAGAAATGCGATCTCAACTCGATTTTATTCCTCCTGACGCCAGCTGAAAGCGCTGACAAAATGGCGCAACTGGTGGCGATGCTGGCGCAGTTTGAACAGCATATTGAAGACGATACGCCGCTTTCAGAGGTGTTGCCGACCATCTTCAATAAATACCCGGTGCGCTATCGCGACTATACCCTGCGCGAACTCTGCCAGGAGATGCACGATCTGTACGTCAGCTTCGATGTTAAAGATCTGCAAAAAGCGATGTTCCGTCAGGTGAGTTTGCCAAAGGTGGCGATGAATCCTCAGGATGCCAACAGCGCGTTTATCCGCGGTGATGTCGAGCTGGTACGTATTTGCGATGCAGAAGGCCGTATCGCGGCGGAAGGGGCGCTACCTTACCCTCCAGGCGTCCTGTGCGTGGTCCCTGGTGAAGTGTGGGGTGGGGCGGTTCAGCGTTACTTCCTCGCGCTGGAAGAGGGCGTGAACCTGTTGCCAGGTTTTTCACCAGAGCTACAGGGCGTGTACAGCGAAACAGACACAGACGGCATTAAGCGTTTGTATGGCTATGTGCTGAAGTAAGTACGAAAAAAAACGGGTCACCCAAAGGTGACCCGTTTTTGTCAGAGAAGAATTAGTGTGTCACGGGCTGAGAGCCTGTTGGCGTGCGAACGTGTTTGTATTTAAACAGGGCGACGAACGCGAAAGCCAGAATCAGAGAGTAGCCGGCGAAAATCAGCCACACGGTTTGCCAGTCGGTAATACCGTTCAGTGTGTAATGCTCAACCACTTTCCCGCTGACCACACCTCCCAGGATGCAACCGAAACCGTTGGTCATCATCAGGAACATACCCTGTGCGCTGGCTCGGATTTCAGGGCGAACTTCTTTTTCAACAAACACTGAACCGGAGATGTTGAAGAAGTCGAAGGCGCAGCCGTAAACAATCATCGACAGAACCAGCAGTACCGTACCGAACGGCGTCGGGTCGCCATAGGCGAACAGACCGAAGCGCAGCATCCACGCCACGATACTGATAAGCATAACGTTCTTAATGCCGTAGCGGCTCAGGAAGAACGGGATCGTCAGGATAAACAGGGTTTCGGAGATCTGTGAAATCGACATCATCACCGAGGCGTGCTCAACAATAAAGCTCCCGGAGAACAGCGGGTTGTTGTCGAAGCTGTGCAGGAAGGTGTTCCCGAACATGTTGGTGATTTGCAGTTCAGCGCCCAGCATCATTGAGAAGATGAAGAAGATCGCCATACGCTTGTTTTTAAACAGCGCGAAGGCATCCAGACCCAACATTGAGGTCCAGCTCTGGTTTTTCTGCTGGTTGGCTACCGGAATATGCGGCAGCGTCAGGGTGAACAGCGCCAGAACAACGGAGAGGACAGCACCGATGTACAGCTGCATATGGCTCAGTTCGAAGCCGGAGAAGCTCACACCCCACATGGCAAAGATAAAGCCGATGGTGCCCCAGATACGGATTGGCGGGAAGTCGGTCACAATGTCCATCCCCGCAGATTGCAAGCGGTAGTAGGAGATGGTGTTGATCAGACCCAACGTCGGCATATAGGCCAACGAGTTAAGGAGGATCACGAAGAACATTGCGCCCGGCGTGGTCACCTCCGCCGCCATAAACAGCGTTGCGGCGCCAACTATGTGGCAAATGGCATACACCCATTTCGCACTTAACCATTTGTCCGCCACAATCCCTAACAGCGTAGGCATCAGGACGGCGGCGATCCCCAGGGAGCTATAAACAGCACCGATGGAGGCACCGTCAAACTTAAGGGTGACAAACATATATGAGCCGAGGGTCGTGAGCCAGCTTCCCCACAGGCAGAACTGCAGAAAGGAGAGGACTTTCAGCTGCAGCTTAAGATTCATGTTAATTTCCTCACACCGTAATGCGGATGAATGTTTTAAAAGGCACATTTGCCGTTGCAATATGATGTGATTCTATCAACGACAGACCTTCGTTTTTTGTTACCTGTGACAAATATTTGCAAACATTTTCCTATTGCAAGGCAAAAGGGTGATGGAGTTAACACTTTTATACCCCGCCCTCGTGGTTTCCAGAGGGCGGGAGGGGGCGCAGAGAGGCTATTTACGGCGATATGATTTTTGCGCCGAATTGACCTTATACAAATAACGACGCGATTCTGCAGAAGGGTGTCGGGTGGTCAGCGTCTGGTAAACATCTCCTGGCGACATGCTGTTAATAATAGCAGCAGCCCGGATCTTATCATTGGAGAATACGCGCAACACGCTGCCCGCGCCGCCGTTGTAGGCCGTGATCACCGCGTAGCGTCGTGATGTCGGGTTATCGATCCCCCCTAAATACACATTGTTGAGCATCGCCAGATAAGCGGTGCCGGTATCAATGTTACTGGCAGGATCGAACAGGAAGCTGCGGCTTGGGGTGCCCGAACGTCCCTGCGAACGGAAAACGTCTTTCCCGGCGCTATGCTGAACCACCTGCATCAGACCCAGCGCGTCGGCATGACTGACCGCGTACGGGTTAAAGGAAGATTCAGTCTGCATAATCGCCAGAATGAGTGATTCTTCGACGCCATATTTCCGTGATGCCTGACGCACCATACCAAGGTATTTATGCGCGCGTTTATCAAGGTGGTTTGGGACAAGGTTGATGGTGACGCTGTAAATGATACGCAGACCGTTGCTGCGGCTCTTAAGCCGGGTTTGCAGCAGATAATCGGCGAAGTTTGTCGCCCGGCCCTCCCAGCGAATGGCCTGGCCTGTATGATCCACTACCTGACCGTACAGGAATGGCTCTTTGGAGATCTGAATATCATCAACGTCAGAATAGAGATCGACGGTTGTCGGATCGTCGCCCATTAACAGCGTCTTGATAATGGCGCGACGCAGATGCCCGGCGGGATCTGTTCCGGCAATGGTTTCAACGGTGATGGTACCGGCATCAAAGTTGATATGGCTGCGGGTCTGAAACTGATCGGTGTATTTCACATAGTCTTTTGGACCTGCGATCAGAACTTCCTTGAACCCCCACAGATTTTCAATGTTATGGGCAAATTGCCCCATCAAAATATCAAAACCGTTGGTATCCTTGACCCAGGCTTCATTGTACGAATCGCCTTTGTTGGTCGAACTGGAACAGGAGATGAGCAACGGCGCAACAAGTGCAAGCGCGAAAAATTTTTTCATCATTCCGGGAGTGCGTGTTGTGTTGTTATGTGATGTAAAAAAGGGCGGTTAAGCCCTTATTTTTTGTCTTCCGGCGTATAGCCTTCAATGTGTACATCTTTGCCTTCAAACAGGAAGTTAATCATCTCCTGTTCCAGCAATTTACGATGCTCAATATTCATCATGTTGAGTTTCTTTTCGTTGATCAGCATCGTTTGTTTATGCTGCCACTGCGCCCAGGCTTCTTTGGAGATTTCGTTATAGATGCGTTTTCCCAGTTCGCCTGGGTACAGCTGAAAATCCTGGCCTTCGGCATCACGTTGCAGGAAAGTACAAAAAATCGTTCTGCTCATAAATTATCCTCTTTATCGCCCGACGGCTTAAACCAAAGCGCCGGTGCGTAACTGCTGTAACAAACGCTCCACGGGAGCCGCCAGTCCGACCGACGGCGGTTGCACTAAGTTATACCAGAGCGCGTTGCCTTCATCCATGCATGAGGTGAAGGAAGACACGGGAAGCCACATGGGCACAATATCCAGATGGAAATGGCTGAAGGTATGGCGAAACGCATTCAGCTGACTAAGTTTATCAGCTTTAATATTCCGTTGCGCCAGCCACTTACGCAGGCCATCCTCATCTTCAAACTGAGGAAAACAGTACAATCCCCCCCACAATCCGCTGGGAGGCCGCTGCGCCAGCAGCACGGTATCTTCATGCTGCATCAGCAAAAAATAGCCAGTGCGTTCCGGTAGTGTCTGTTTCGGTTTTTTGCCGGGGTAGAGCGACCAGCTGTCGTTGGCGGTCGCGATGCAGCCGTTTTGTAGTGGGCAAAGGGAGCATTTTGGCTTCGACCGCGTACACACCATCGCGCCTAAATCCATCATCGCCTGGTTAAAACGCTCAACACCGTTGGCGGGCGTGACCTGTTCACTGATCTCCCACAGTTTTTTCTCGACCTCTTTTTTGCCCGGCCAGCCGCTCACCGCGTAGCAGCGCGCCAGAACACGTTTGACGTTGCCGTCGAGAATCGGGAAATGTTTGCCCAGTGAGAGAGAAAGTACGGCACCTGCAGTAGAACGCCCGATGCCAGGCAATGCCGCCACTTCATCGAAGGTCTCCGGAAACTGACCGCCATGTAGCGTGACAACCTGTTGGGCCGCTTTGTGCAGATTTCGCGCCCGCGCGTAGTAACCTAAGCCGGTCCATAAATGAAGAACTTCGTCCAGCGGCGCATTGGCTAAATCAGCCACCGTGGGAAAGCGCGACATAAAGCGTTCAAAATAGGGAATAACCGTGGCAACCTGGGTTTGTTGCAACATGACTTCTGAGAGCCATACTTTGTAAGGCGTCTTGTCAATTTGCCAGGGCAGCGTTTTCCGCCCGTATTTGTCGTACCAGCCCAACACCTGAGCTGAAAATTGAGACGCTTGCATGGTCACCGCTTAATATTTGCTGGGGGGCAGATTGCAGCACAGAGGCAACAGGGTGTAAACCGGAACTTTCCGGTGCTGACTTTCTTCCTTTACTTGCATCCGCCAACTAACTTTGGATAATGCCCGTTTTCGCAACTCAATCACAAGCAGACTTAACTTTTATGAAGAACGACGTCATTTCACCGGAATTTGATGAAAACGGCCGCCCGTTGCGCCGTATTCGTAGTTTTGTTCGTCGCCAGGGGCGACTGACGAAAGGGCAGGAACACGCGCTGGAAAACTACTGGCCGGTGATGGGCGTTGAATTCAGCGAAGATCCTGTGGATTTTGTGGCGCTGTTTGGCCGTGAAGCGCCGATCACGCTGGAGATCGGTTTTGGGATGGGCGCATCGCTGGTGGCGATGGCAAAAGAACGTCCGGAACAGAATTTCCTCGGCATTGAAGTGCATTCACCGGGGGTGGGCGCATGCCTGGCTTCTGCCCATGAGGAAGGGGTTGAGAACCTGCGAGTGATGTGCCATGACGCGGTCGAAGTGCTGCATAAAATGATTCCTGACAATTCTTTATCCATGGTTCAGCTCTTTTTCCCTGACCCGTGGCATAAAGCGCGTCATAATAAACGCCGTATCGTTCAGGTACCGTTTGCTGAGCTTGTGAAGAGCAAGCTGAAACTGGGCGGTGTTTTCCACATGGCGACCGACTGGGAAGCCTATGCAGAACACATGCTTGAGGTGATGACCTCCATCGACGGGTATAAAAACCAGTCTGAAACCAACGATTATGTACCGCGCCCGCAATCGCGCCCGGTAACCAAATTTGAACAGCGTGGTCATCGTCTTGGCCACGGCGTATGGGACTTAATGTTCGAGAGGGTGAAATAATGGCAAAGAACCGTAGCCGTCGTCTGCGTAAAAAAATGCATATCGACGAATTCCAGGAATTAGGATTTTCGGTTGCATGGCGTTTTCCGGAAGGTACATCTGAAGAGCAGGTTGATAAAATCGTTGATGATTTTATTAATGACGTCATTGAACCGAACAAACTGGCCTTTGACGGCAGCGGTTATCTGGCCTGGGAAGGTCTGATCTGCATGCAGGAAATCGGTAAATGCACGGAAGAACATCAGGCGATAGTTCGTAAATGGCTGGAAGAGCAAAAACTTGAAGAAGTGCGCACCAGCGAACTTTTCGATGTTTGGTGGGACTAACAAAACATACGGGGCCAGCATTTGCTGGCCCGATTTGTCTTGAGGGAAAGTTATGATGCGCAAAACGCTGCTGGCGGCAGTCCTAACGTTCACGGCGATGGCCGCACACGCAGATTACAAATGCAGCGTCACACCGCGTGACGATGTGATTTTGAGCCCGCAAACGGTGCAGGTGAAAGGCGAAAATGGCAACCTGGTCATTACGCCGGATGGCAACGTGACATTCAACGATAAGTCGTACACCCTGAGCGCTGCACAGCGTGAACAGGCGAAAGATTACCAGTCTGAATTACGCAGCGCGTTACCGTGGATTGATGAAGGCGCCAGAAACCGGGTCGAGAAAAGCCGTGTCGCGCTGGACAAAATCATCGCCAAAGAAGTGGGTGAAAGCAGCAGTATGCGCGGTCGTCTGACTAAACTTGATGCGCAACTGAAAGAGCAGATGAACCGTATTATCGAACATCGCACGGACGGCCTGACATTCCACTACAAGGCGATTGATCAGGTGCGTGCGGATGGCCAGCAACTGGTGAATCAGGCGATGGGCGGCATTCTGCAGGACAGCATTAATGAGATGGGGGCCAAAGCGGTGCTCAAAGGCGGTGGTAATCCACTGCAAGGCGTACTGGGAAGCCTGGGGGGCTTGCAAACATCGATTCAAAATGAATGGAAGAATCAGGAAAAAGACTTCCAGCAGTTTGGCAAAGATGTCTGTAGCCGCGTCGTGACGCTGGAAGATAATCGCAAAGCGTTGGTCAGTAGCCTGAAATAATCCTTTCTGTTTTTTTAAGCAACGGCACGGTTTTGTGCCGTTTTGTTTTGTCTATTTCCCTCATTTTGATATCCATCTCTAAAATCAATACATTGGATGACATATTTATCTGTTTAATTGGAAGAGGTCACATTATTCATCTCCTGGGTTGCGATAATGCGTCAACTTTTTACGTAACTGGAGAAATAACATGGAGTTTTTCAAGAAAACGGCACTTGCCGCACTGGTTATGGGGTTCAGCGGTGCCGCGCTCGCTTTACCTAATGTCACTATTTTAGCCACCGGTGGGACGATTGCTGGCGGCGGTGACTCAGCAACAAAATCGAATTACACAGCCGGTAAAGTTGGCGTTGAAAACCTGGTGAATGCAGTGCCTCAGCTCAAGGATATTGCTGTGGTGAAAGGCGAACAGGTCGTGAATATCGGTTCTCAGGATATGAACGATGAGGTCTGGTTAACGCTGGCGAAGAAGATCAATACCGAGTGTGATAAAACCGACGGCTTCGTCATCACTCACGGCACCGATACCATGGAAGAGACCGCCTACTTCCTCGATCTGACCGTGAAGTGCAACAAACCTGTCGTGCTGGTCGGGGCAATGCGTCCTTCTACGGGGATGAGCGCAGACGGCCCGTTCAACCTCTATAACGCGGTGGTGACCGCAGCTGACAAAGCCTCTGCCAACCGTGGCGTGCTGGTGGTGATGAATGACACCGTTCTGGATGGTCGTGACGTCACGAAAACCAATACCACCGATGTTGCTACCTTTAAGTCCGTTAACTACGGACCGCTGGGTTACATCCACAACGGCAAAATCGACTATCAACGCACTCCGGCGCGTAAACACACTTCAGCCACGCCATTCGATGTCTCTAAGCTGAACGAACTGCCGAAGGTCGGGATTATCTATAACTATGCGAATGCGTCTGACCTGCCGGCAAAAGCGCTGGTTGATGCAGGTTATGACGGGATTGTGAGTGCGGGTGTCGGCAACGGTAACCTGTACAAAACGATCTTTGATACCCTGGCGACGGCTGCGCATAAAGGGACTGTCGTAGTTCGTTCTTCCCGCGTACCGACTGGTGCCACGACTCAGGATGCTGAAATCGATGATGCGAAGTACGGCTTTGTCGCTTCGGGTTCACTGAACCCGCAGAAAGCCCGTGTGCTGCTGCAACTGGCGCTCACGCAAACCAAAGATCCAAAACAGATCCAGACGATGTTTAATCAGTATTAATCCAGTGTGTCGGCTACGCCTTAGTCTTCCGCAGGCGTAGCCGCCATCCGGCAAATAGCCTGATGGTGCAGCACTTATCTGGTCTACGCTTTATCCTGCACTATTCAGCAAGAAACAGCTCAAGAAGAGAGTTTAAGAACAGCTTACCGTGCTGGGTAATTTGCCAGTACTCCTCGCACTCGGTCAGGTAACCCTGGGCAATGGCTTCATCGATCTGCGTACGAATAGCGTCTTCAGTCAACCCGGTGTACTGCGTAAATTCGCTACGCGGTGCGGCTTCCAGCAGGCGGAAGCGGTTCATAAAGAACTCAAACGGCTTATCTGCCACTTCGACATCGCGCTGGCTTTCGAGATAACGCCCCTGCATATAGCCACGTGGATGACGTGTTTTGGTGGTACGCAGAATGCGCCCATCCGGGAACGTCACTTTTCCATGCGCGCCACAGCCAATGCCTAAGTAATCGCCAAAGCGCCAGTAGTTTAGGTTGTGCTGACACTGATATCCAGGTTTTGCATACGCGGAGGTTTCATACTGCTGATACCCTGCTGCGGTTAATAACCGATGTCCCTGCTCGAAGATATCCCACAGAGCGTCGTCATCGGGTAATACCGGTGGGCGTGAGCCGAACAGCGTATTGGGTTCGATGGTGAGCTGATACCAGGAAAGATGCGGCGGATTAAGCGCGATGGCTTGCTGTAAGTCGTCCAGCGCTTCTTCCAGCGTTTGATCCGGCAGGCCGTGCATCAGATCGAGATTGAAGCTACGCAGCCCCAGCCCGCTTGCCAGATTCGCGGCGCGTTTGGCTTCTTCCGGGCCGTGAATACGCCCCAGACGCTGTAGCTTGAGCTCACTAAAGCTCTGCACGCCAATGGAGATACGATTCACCCCAGCATGCTGATAGTCAATAAAGCGATCCGCTTCGACCGTACCCGGATTCGCTTCCATCGTTATCTCTGCATCCGCCGCCAGGTTCAGGCGCGCCCGCACGCCATCCAGCAACGTTTGCATCGCCGGGCCGGAAAGCAGGCTCGGCGTACCGCCACCGATAAAAATGGTCTTTACTTCACGTCCCTGCGCGTAAGCCACTTCAGTATCCAAATCGCGCAACAGGTGCTGCACATAATCGTCGTGCGGCACTTCGCCTTTCAGCGCATGCGAGTTGAAATCGCAGTACGGGCATTTCTGCACGCACCACGGGATGTGAATATAGAGACTTAGCGGCGGCAGCTTAACCATGTCGTAAGGCATCCAGCAGCAGCTTCAATGCTTGTCCACGATGCGAAATCGCGCTTTTCTCTTCACGGCTCAGCTCTGCGGCAGTTTTACCTTCAGACGGCACAAAGAAGATGGGATCGTAGCCAAAGCCGCCGTTGCCGGCTGCCTCACGGGTAATGACGCCCTGCCAGCTACCGTGACACACCAGCGGCGTAGGATCTTCCGCGTGGCGCATATAGACCAGCACGCAGTGAAAGCGCGCCTGACGTTTATCGTCCGGTACATCCTGCAGGGCATCCAGCAGTTTTTCCAGGTTCTGCTGGTCGGTCGCATCTTCACCGGAATAACGTGCGGAATAGATACCCGGCGCGCCGCCCAGCACGTCAACGGCCAGGCCGGAGTCGTCGGCAATGGCGGGCAGACCCGTCACCTGCGCGGCATGGCGAGCCTTCAGAATTGCATTTTCGATAAAGGTCAGGCCAGTCTCTTCGGCTGAGTCGACGCCCAGCGCCGTCTGCGCCACAACATCAAGCCCGAAATCGCTTAAAAGCGAAGCCAGCTCACGCACTTTACCGGCATTGCCGGTAGCGAGGACTACTTTTTGCATAGGGATACCTAATCAGTTAACGCCGCAATTTCTGGCGGGATCTGTTGCGGATGAATGATTTTAACCTGTTTGTGGCGGCCGAGTTCGCCCTTTTCAATAACGATCTGGCTTTTGGCCACGCGGAACTGTTTGCTGAGAAACTTCACCAGATGGCTGTTCGCCTGGCCATCGACCGGTGGTGCGGTAATGGCGACTTTTACTTCGTCGCCATGTAAACCCACAATACTGTCACGGCTGGCTTTCGGCTGAATATAGAGCCGTAAAACCAGGCCGTCATCGCAGGGTGTAACGGCACTCATAGCGCCATCCACAGCCCCGGCAGCAGCATGTTACCTGTCGCCTGTAAGATCTCGGCGATGCCCATGTTGATGACATACAGCAACAGCACGAGGATCATCGGAGAGAAATCAATGCCACCCATAGAAGGCAGTAACCGGCGAATAGGGCGCAGCAGCGGATCGGCAAGCTGGATGAGCACGTATTCAACCGGGCTGCGGCCCTGGCTTACCCAACTCATGATCGCCATCAACAACAGAACCCAGAAAATCAGCAAACCGATGGTTTTCAGTACGATAAGTACGGCTGCAATCCAGATGATCGGCTGGAAAGTGACCACTTTAAACAGCACTATCGCCTTGATAAAGCTGAGAATGAATGCCACCAGTACCGATGCGCTGTCAATCGGACCCATGGGAGGAATGACACGGCGCAGCGGCCCGATAATCGGTTGAGTGACTTTCACGACAAACTGCGAAAACGGATTATAAAAATCACAGCGAGCCCACTGCATCCACACGCGCAGCAACAGCACCATGGTATACAGCTCAATAACGGTCGAGAGCAGGAAGGTCAACGTGTTCATGGCGTTCCTTAGTTTTCCTTAATTTTTTGTGTAATCACGTGCACCAAAAATAGCAGTGCCGATGCGCACCATCGTACTACCTGCCGCGATCGCGGCATCCATATCGTCTGACATACCCAGAGACAGCGTATCGACATCAGGGTAACGGGTCTTTAGACCGGCAAATGCTACAGCCATTTGACGGGCAACTTCAAACTGCCTTACATAATCTGACTCAGGCGCCGGGATCGCCATCAGTCCGCGAAGG
Source organism: Citrobacter sp. GW821-FHT02E08 (assembly GCF_059421685.1). Classification (NCBI taxonomy): domain Bacteria; kingdom Pseudomonadati; phylum Pseudomonadota; class Gammaproteobacteria; order Enterobacterales; family Enterobacteriaceae; genus Citrobacter; species Citrobacter sp. GW821-FHT02E08. The sequence goes on from NZ_JBWKVL010000001.1 coordinate 290,737, forward strand.
CGAAGATGCGGCATTCCCGCCACTTCAGTTGCGAGCGCGTCCAGCTCCGTCAGCGGAATTCCTGACTTGCTATTCTCATCGCTGATATTGATTTGAATGAGTACGTTCAGCGGCGGCAGCGTTGCCGGGCGTTGTTCGTTCAGACGGGCAGCAATACGCAGACGGTCGATCGTATGACACCAGTCGAAATGTTCTGCGACCAGGCGGCTTTTGTTGGACTGCAACGGGCCAATAAAGTGCCATTGCAATCCGTCGACGCCACTCTCCTGGAAATGGCGAATTTTTTCCACCCCTTCCTGAACGTAATTTTCGCCAAATGCGCGTTGCCCAGCGGTAATCGCTTCTGCGATGGCGCTCGCAGGCTTGGTTTTACTCACTGCAAGCAATGTAACGTCTTCTGAAGACCGCCCGCAACGCGTCGCAGCGGCTGAGATTTTGTCCCGGATCTGTGCCAGGTTATGCGCGATATCGTTCATTTTCCGAGGATGTTCATATGAATATGGAAGAAATTGTGGCCCTTAGTGTAAAGCATAACGTCTCGGATCTACACCTGTGTAATGCCTGGTCTGCGCGTTGGCGAAAACGGGGGCGGGTGGAGATGGCGCCCTTTACGTCGCCGGACATTCAGGCGCTCTTAGCGCAGTGGCTTAATGACGCTCAGCAGGAACAACTGCGGGAAAATGGTCAGCTTGATTTTGCTGTGTCGCTGGCGGGGAACTTGCGGCTACGCGCCAGCGCTTTTACTCACCAGCAGGGGACTTCGCTGGCGCTGCGGTTGTTACCCGCCTCCTGCCCGATACTGGCGGAACTTCAGGCGCCGCCCGTCTTAACGAATCTTCTGAGCTGCGAGAATGGACTTATTCTGGTGACCGGGGCCACCGGCAGCGGGAAATCGACCACCCTGGCGGCGATGGTTGAGTATCTTAACCAGCATACTGAAGCGCATATTCTGACCCTTGAAGACCCCATCGAGTATTGTTACGCCAGTCAGCGTTGTTTGATCCAGCAGCGCGAGGTCGGTGTACATTGCAGTTCGTTTGCCTCCGGGCTGCGTGCGGCATTGCGGGAAGATCCTGATGTCATTTTACTGGGCGAGCTGCGAGACAGCGAAACGATCCGTCTGGCGTTGACCGCAGCGGAAACAGGGCATCTGGTGCTGGCGACGCTGCACACGCGTGGCGCGGCGCAAGCCATTGAGCGATTGATCGACTCTTTTCCGGCACAGGAGAAAGATCCGGTACGCAGTCAACTGGCGGGCAGTTTGCGTGCGGTATTGTCGCAAAAACTGGAAAAAGACAAACAGGACGGGCGCGTGGCGCTGTTTGAGCTACTCATCAATACGCCAGCGGCAGGGAATCTGATCCGCGAAGGGAAGAGCCACCAACTGCCCGGCATAATCCAAACCGGGCAGCAGATGGGAATGCAGACCTTCGCTCAAAGCCTGCAGCAGCGACAGGCGCAAGGGAGGCTTTAAAACGCGTCAGGGCGATGCGCACTCTCATGGCAGCGGACTGAGTGAGTTCAGTACCCTTGCTCGAAATAACTTTCGAGAATGATGACCGCAGAGGCGGAGTCGACCTTGCCCTTGTTTAGCGCCCGGTATCCGCCTTGTTCAAACAGGCCGGAGCGTGCTTCAACCGTGCTGAGCCGTTCGTCATGCAGGGTCACCGTCACGCCAAATCGACCGTGAATACGGTTGGCAAACTTGCGTGCCCTGGCGGTCAGAGGTTGCTCGGTGCCATCCATGTTGAGCGGCAGCCCCACAATCACCTCATCGGGTTGCCACTCTTTGAGCAGGCGTTCGATGAGGTTCCAGTCAGGGGTTCCATCCTGCGCTTTGATTGCAGGCAGCGGGCGGGCAGTGCCGGTGATCCGCTGGCCAATCGCGACGCCAATACTTTTCGTGCCAAAATCGAAGGCCAGTAAGGTTTCGCTCATCAGGCGTGCCCCGCCACGCCAGGCATGGTCAGGATATCAATCCCAATCAGTCTGGCTGCTTCGCGCCAACGATCGGCAATCGGCGTTTTGAATAAAATATTGAGATCGGCAGGTGCTGTCAGCCAGGCGTTATCCAGTAACTCTTGTTCCAGCTGGCCTTTTTCCCATGAGGAGTATCCCAGGGCTACCAGCACCTCAGTAGGTTGTTCTTGTGTGCCCAGGGTTTCCAGCACGTCACGGGAGGTGGTGATCACGGTGTTATCTGAAATCCGAATACTGGACGAAAAACGCGATGGCGGGGTATGCAGAATAAACCCACGGTCTTCTGCCAGCGGGCCACCCAGCATCACGGCTTTATCCAGGCGAATGGCGGGATCACGGGGTTCCGGCGCTATTTTCAGCTTTTCCAGAATCCCTTCAATTTGTAGATTTTCCAGTGGCTTATTGATGATGATCCCCATTGCGCCATTTTCATTATGTTCGCAAATATAGACCACAGAGCGGCGGAAAATCGGATCCTGAAGAGCAGGCATGGCAATAAGAAAGTGATGCTGTAAATTCATTGTCAGAGGTTCTGTTCCTGGTTTAAAAAAGCAACAGGGGTCAGTATGTGGGTAAAGAGTACGGATGTCACTACCGTAGGCCGGATAAGACGCTCGCGTCGCCATCCGGCATCGGTGTTTTAATGCCTGATGGCGCTACGCTTATCAGGCCTACAAAGGTCGTCATCCTGCAGACGGCTTACTTCTGCAGACGCGCTTCAATCGCGTCCATCAGCATACCGGTAATCGAGACCGGGAATTCTGCTTCAATCTCGCGAATACAGGTTGGGCTGGTGACGTTAATTTCTGTCAGACGGTCGCCAATGATATCCAGACCGACGAAAATAAGCCCTTTCGCTTTCAGCGTTGGCCCAATACGACGGGCAATATCCCAGTCGCTTTCCGTTAACGGACGCGGTTCGCCACGGCCGCCAGCGGCCAGATTACCGCGGGTTTCGCCACCCTGCGGAATACGCGCCAGGCAGTACGGCACTGGTTCGCCATCCACCACCAGTACGCGCTTATCACCGTCTTTAATAGCGGGCAGATAGTTCTGCGCCATACAGTAGCGGGTGCCGTGTTCGGTCAGCGTTTCGGCAATCACGCCGAGGTTGGGATCGCCTTCCTTCACGCGGAAGATCGACGCGCCACCCATACCGTCCAACGGTTTGAGAATGATATCGCTGTGTTTTTGCCAGAAGGCTTTCAGCTGCGCTTTGTTGCGGGTGACTAACGTTTCTGGCGTCAGATCGGAGAACCAGGCGGTGAACAGCTTTTCATTACAGTCGCGCAGGCTCTGCGGCTTGTTCACAATCAGCGTGCCTTTCTCTTCTGCACGTTCCAGAATATAGGTGGCGTAGATAAACTCAGTGTCAAACGGCGGATCTTTACGCATCAGAATGACGTCCAGATCCGCCAGCGGCAGATCCTGTTCGCCGGTAAAGTCGTACCATTTGTCGTAGTTCTGCTCGACGCTCAGGGTACGCGTGCAGGCGCGGGCTTCACCGTTAATCAGATAAAGATCGGCCATCTCCATATAATGAAGTTCGTAGCCGCGGCGCTGTGCTTCCAGCAGCATAGCGAAGCTGGAATCTTTCTTGATGTTGATGCTTGCGATGGGATCCATCACGATGCCGAGCTTGATCATTGTTCTTCTCCGTTAGCCCAGATCGCCAAATCGCACCTGAAGCGCGGTAATGGCGGTGAGCGCAGTTGTCTCAGTACGCAGAACGCGAGGTCCTAACAGGATATCAGTAAACTGGTAGCGTGCGGTCATGGCAATTTCGTCAGCCGACAGCCCGCCTTCCGGACCAATCAACAGACGAATACGTTCAACCGGCAGCGGTAACGTGTTGATACTGGCGCTGGCGCGCGGGTGAAGATTCAGCTTCAGCCCTTCATCTTGCTCTGCACACCAGGCTTCCAGATCCATGGCCGGACGAATTTCCGGCACCCGATTACGACCGCACTGTTCACAGGCGGCAATGGCGATTTTTTGCCACTGCTGGAGCTTCTTATTCAGACGCTCACTGTCCAGTTTAACGCCGCAGCGCTCAGAAAAAAGTGGCGTAATGAGGCTTACACCCAGTTCTATTGATTTCTGGATAGTGAATTCCATTTTTTCACCGCGTGACATCACTTGTCCGAGGTGAATATGCAGCGGGGACTCACGGTCGTCGAATTCACCACTGAGTATCTTCACCTCCACGCTTTTTTTGCTGGCGTTGGTGATCTCGGCATCAAATACCTGGTTGCTGCCATCAAACAGTTGCAAAGCCTGCCCCGGCCCCATGCGTAACACGCGACCGATATGGTTGGCGGCATCTTCGCACAGTGAAATCTGGCTGCCAGAAGAGAGAGGTTCAGGGTGGTAAATGCGGGGAATGCGCATGGTTTAAAATCCGCGTATCTCCCCACGCAAACGAGTCGCGTGGGGTTGGGTTAACAATTATTCCCGCTAGTGTAGGTTAGCTCTTTTGCGCCTGGCAAGCGCGTTGCACGTACGGGTTGTGGTTCCCTTGTACTCTGGCGATGCGTTCGTCGCGTTCGCATTCCCAGTCGGTGACCGGATATTGCTTATCCCAGGCGTTGAAAAGTTGTGTCTGCTGGCGGGAAAGGTTCAGGTTGTATTGATCGCGCATATAAAAGTAGGTACGGGCAATCGAACCCCGTGCGCGCGCTGGCGGTTCAGCCACTTTCTCTTTGAAATCGACCTTCATCGCGCACTGTCCATACTGGCCTTCGCCGCCGTTCCACTGGCTGTACATGAAGTTACCGCGATCGCCGTTGACTTCACCGACCGCCGGTTGCAGGTTATGCATGTCGCTTTCCATTTTGCGGTATTCCGGGTCTTTGGCGCAGTTTTTACGCCCCCCTTCTTGCCAGCACTGACGCTGGTGGCCAAATTGCCAGGCGGGCACCACGTGTTCCCATTCGATTCTGCTGGCGCGGTTTTCATTTTTGCGCACTTTATAACCGCAGGAGTTCAGGTCTACGACACCTTTTTTACCCTGCCAGTCAATTTTGCATCCACAGTAGAAGTCGCCGGGTACGTCAGCATTGACCTTGACGCCAGCGGCTTTTGCCTGAGAAAAACTGTTAATGCCTTCGGCCAGCGCCGGGCCTGAGAGAGCAGTTGCCAGAAACGCCACTGCAAAAGTGAGATTACGGTACATCACGAACTCCGTGTTAAATCGAGCTCGCAACGTAACGAAAGTTGTTCCTGTATGCAATCAGTCAGATCAGAAAAGTTCCTGATAATTCTGAATGTTATTGTGCGACGAGCGGTTCGCCGCAATGGACGCAGCGGTAAGTTGCTTCGCCGCGCACAATTCGGTTATGGCGACGCACGGTGAGTTGATGTTCCTGACATTTGCAGCGGTAGGCAAAGGTGTTGCGACGAACGGATTGCAGCTCAAATTGGTGAGTGCGTCTGGCGGGCACGCCAAGTACGTTTTCCATCATCCATTTCCACTCTTTGCCGTGTGGCGCAACACGACCAAAGTGCTTCCACACCAGTAAATGCGCCAGTTCGTGCGGGACAACTTCGTCCACAAACGCATCGACATTTTCGGTTAATAGCACCGGATTAAGGCGAATTTCATAACTTTCCAGCCAGGCGGTTCCGGCAGCGGTTCCGCGCTGCTGATAGACCAGTTTGGGTTCCGGATAGTCACGACCCAGTTTCAGGTTAGCCTGGGCGAGCTTTTCCCGCAGGCTGCGCATGACGGCTTGCTGGATGGCGATAGGGAGACGGACGGTTTTCATAACGGCAGAGAATAGTGCGAGGGGGCGGGGACTGCAAGGGGGAAGCTTCCTCCCGATTGCGGGAGGAAGCGATAGCGGATTAATCGTGAGCGCCGATTTCGCGCAGTCGACGACCTTTCATCAGGTTACGTTCGATGTGCTCCAGGGAGACGTGTTTGGTTTCCGGAACCAGCCAGAGGGTCAGAATGATGAAGAACAGGTTCAGACCGGCGTACACCCAGAACGTGTTTGCGTTACCCAGCGTGTTGAGCATGGTCAGGAATGTCGCGCCAACAATCATGTTGGCAATCCAGTTGGTTGCCGTAGAGCAGGTGATACCAAAATCGCGCCCTTTCAGCGGCTGAATTTCAGAGCACAGTACCCAAATCAGCGGACCGGCGCTCATCGCGAACCCGATGATAAACATCAGCAGCATGGCAATGGCAAAGTATTGTGCGGAGGCCGAATGGATACCGATATGCATCATGGTGCCCAGTGTACCCATCCCGATGGCCATCACCAGGAAGCCCAGCGTCAGCGTAGGTTTACGACCCCAGCGGTCTACCAGACCGATGGCGATGAAGGTTGCCAGAACGTTGGTCAGACCGACGATAACGGTCCCCCACATCTGCTCAGTGGTGTTGGTGTAGCCCGCCAGTTCAAAGATTTTCGGCGCGTAGTACATGATGACGTTCATCCCGGTGAACTGCTGCATCACCTGTAACAGCACACCCAGGAAGACGGCACGACGGAAGTTGCTGTTTTCTTTAAACAGCGCCCAGCCACTCTGTTTCACTTGCAGGCTTTCGCGGATTTCGTCCAGCTCACGTTTGGCTTCTGCGCTGGTATCACGCAGACGCAGCAGAACGCGTTCTGCATCCACGAAGCGACGTTTGGCGGCAAACCAGCGCGGGCTGTCCGGCAGGAAGAACACGCCAATCAACAGCAGAATGGCGGGAATAATGATAACGCCTAACATCCAGCGCCATGCACCGCTGTAGCTGAAGGCAGTATCCGAGAGATACGCCCCCAGAATACCGATGGTGATCATTAGCTGATACATCGAGATCATGCTGCCGCGAATTTTCTCCGGCGCAATTTCGGATAAGTACAGCGGAGCGGTATAGGAGGCGACACCAACGGCCAGGCCCAACAGCACGCGGGAGATAATCAGAACCTCAACATTAGGTGCGGCGGCAGAACACAACGAACCCGCCACAAACAGAATCGCACCGATCATCAGGCTTTTCTTACGACCCAGTTTGAAAGAGAGCCAACCGCTGCCGACGGCACCAACAGCGGCACCGAACATCATCGAGCTTACCACCCATTCCTGAGTGTGCGGGCTAATCTGGAATTCATCAGTGATGAAGGGTAACGCACCGGCGATAACACCGATATCCAGGCCAAAAAGTAATCCGGCCAGGGCGGCAAGAAAGCAGACAAAAAATGTCATCGTCTTGTTGGAACGCCCCTGTTTTTTAGTGTCAGGCATAAAGCCCTCCGATTGGGTTGCCAATTTTGTTGATGGTAAGGGTAGGTGAGTACGCCGTAAAAATATGTGAGGTTAATCACATTGGTGTAATCGGTTACACTAACATTCACCAAGTGTATTGTTTAATTATATGAAAAATAGTGAATTTAATAATCATGTAACATGGGGTGTTACCCGGTATTAAGATAATGCCGAAAATCAATGTAACGACAATGCGTGTGTGACTGTTGTGAAGTGTTAATCCAGTTTTAATAACGTAAAATTGAATGTAATCGCTTCCATTGTTTTGTCTGTGGAAGGGGAATTACGGAAAACCGGAATGGGTAACAGCGGGGGGAAGGCGGTATGAGAAAAGCAAAAGGCCAGCACGAGGCTGGCCTTTGAGAGCGTTCAGTCAGAGGATTATTTCAGACCGGCGGCATCACGTAACAGCTGCGCTTTGTCGGTTTTTTCCCATGGGAAATGTTCGCGACCAAAGTGACCATAGGCTGCGGTTTCTTTGTAGATCGGGTGCAGCAGATCCAGCATCTGAATCAGGCCGTACGGACGCAGGTCAAAGAACTCGCGCACCAGCAGAGTTAGCTGCTCTGAAGGGACTTTCTCAGTACCGAACGTTTCAACCATGATGGAAGTCGGTTCCGCCACGCCGATAGCGTAGGAGACCTGAATTTCACAACGGTCAGCCAGGCCCGCAGCGACGATGTTTTTCGCCACATAACGCGCCGCGTAGGCTGCAGAACGGTCAACTTTAGACGGATCTTTACCGGAGAAAGCGCCGCCGCCATGACGTGCCATACCGCCGTAGGTATCAACGATGATTTTACGCCCCGTCAGACCACAGTCGCCCATTGGGCCACCGATAACGAAACGGCCGGTTGGGTTGATGAAGAATTTGGTGGACGCACTCAGCCATTCGCTCGGCAGAACCGGTTTGATGATCTCTTCCATCACCGCTTCTTGCAGGGATTTCTGATCGATATCTTCGGAATGCTGAGTGGACAGAACCACGGCATCAATACCGACGATTTTGCCGTCGTCATACTGGAAGGTCACCTGGCTTTTCGCGTCCGGACGTAACCACGGCAGGGTGCCGTTTTTACGCACTTCAGCCTGACGCTGCACCAGACGGTGTGCGTAGGTGATTGGTGCTGGCATCAGCACTTCGGTTTCATTGGTGGCGTAGCCAAACATCAGGCCCTGGTCGCCAGCGCCCTGTTCCAGCGGGTCGGCACGGTCAACACCCTGATTGATATCCGGGGATTGTTTACCGATAGCGCTCAGCACTGCGCAGGAGTTCGCGTCGAAACCCATGTCGGAATGCACATAGCCAATCTCGCGCACCGTATTACGGGTGATCTCTTCGATATCAACCCAGGCGCTGGTGGTGATTTCACCGCCAACTAAAACCATACCGGTTTTAACGTAGGTTTCACATGCGACACGTGCTTTGGGATCCTGTTCCAGGATGGCGTCCAGCACGGCGTCAGAGATTTGGTCAGCGATTTTGTCAGGATGCCCTTCTGAAACGGACTCAGACGTAAAAAGGTGTTTTGCCATGTTTAATTTCACCTAAGGAGAATTTGTTTAGCTCAAACTGTTGTGCGGGGTAGCCATAGCCGAAGATTCTACCAAGGCCTGCAGGTTAGTGACACTGGCAGTCTGAGTGTTAATCAGTATGGATGGATTAACATCTGGATGGCTATTTTAGGTTACTTGTTCACCTGATTTCCAGCTTTTTTTGAGTAAAGCCTCATTGCGTTGAAAACACAGCTGGAAATTTTTCCTGACGGTGATGGCAATGTGCGCATTTATGTTTTGCTTTTTACCTCTCATGTCGGTATAAAACGCGGCGCGCGGCTCATACAGCACACGACGTTTTCATCGTGTTGCCACTTCCTGCCGGGCTAAAACTTTTGCTTTGGCTTGTGGGTTCGTTCCGTGCGGAGCGGCCGTGGAGGTGATACGAGATAATGAACCGTTGTATTCTGCTGAATCAGTCGCACCGTTCTGGTGTACGAATGTCCCCCACATACTGCATCTCTGCTTTGCATACCTGCCGATGTTATACCCATCTCGGCGCTTCTCAGGACTCCAGGGCCGGTTACGGCAACTAAGGACTGAACAAGGGCGCTCTTGGTTAAACAAGAGTTTTCTCGTGGTTTCGCCGAACCGTCATGCTTAAGTTCGGTTACGTGTTTTACAATGATATGAAAAAGAAACCGGTCGCGCAGTCGGAGCGTCAGCACTATCCGCTGGAAAATCCGCCTGTTTATGGGTTGTTATCGCGTCTTCGGACTGCGATAGTAGTCAACTGTTTTACACTTGTTAATAAAATCTGAGGTTCGCTATGTCTGACGACATTTCTATGGGTTCGCTTTCGTCAGCAGGCGGACAGGGTGTACTACGCTCCATGCAGGAGGTTGCAATGAGTTCCCAGGAAGCCAGCAAGATGCTGCGTACTTACAATATTGCCTGGTGGGGCAATAACTACTACGACGTCAATGAACTGGGACACATCAGTGTGTGCCCGGATCCGGACGTCCCCGACGCGCGCGTTGATCTTGCCAAACTGGTAAAAGCGCGCGAAGCGCAAGGCCAGCGTCTGCCTGCATTGTTCTGCTTCCCGCAGATCCTGCAACACCGTCTGCGTTCGATTAACGCCGCGTTCAAACGTGCGCGTGAATCCTACGGTTACAACGGCGACTATTTCCTCGTTTACCCGATCAAAGTTAACCAGCACCGTCGGGTGATTGAATCGCTGATCCATTCCGGCGAGCCGCTGGGACTGGAAGCGGGCTCTAAAGCAGAGCTGATGGCGGTTCTGGCGCATGCCGGAATGACCCGTAGCGTGATTGTCTGTAACGGCTACAAAGACCGTGAATATATCCGTCTGGCGCTGATCGGCGAGAAGATGGGCCATAAGGTCTATCTGGTCATTGAGAAGATGTCGGAAATCGCCATCGTTCTGGATGAAGCTGAGCGTCTGAACGTCATCCCGCGTCTGGGTGTGCGTGCGCGTCTGGCGTCACAAGGCTCCGGCAAATGGCAGTCCTCAGGCGGTGAAAAATCCAAGTTCGGCCTGGCGGCGACTCAGGTACTGCAACTGGTTGAAACCCTGCGCGAAGCCGGGCGTCTGGACAGCCTGCAACTGCTGCATTTCCATCTCGGTTCCCAGATGGCGAACATCCGCGACATCGCGACCGGTGTGCGTGAATCCTCGCGATTCTACGTTGAACTGCACAAGCTGGGCGTCAACATTCAGTGCTTCGACGTCGGCGGCGGTCTGGGCGTGGATTACGAAGGGACCCGTTCGCAGTCTGACTGTTCCGTCAACTATGGCCTGAATGAGTACGCCAACAACATCATCTGGGCGATTGGCGATGCCTGTGAAGAGAATGGCCTGCCGCACCCGACGGTGATCACCGAATCCGGACGTGCGGTGACGGCACACCATACCGTGTTGGTTTCCAACATCATCGGCGTTGAGCGTAACGAATATACTGAACCTACGGCGCCTGGCGAAGATGCTCAGCGCGCGCTGCAAAGCATGTGGGAAACCTGGCAGGAGATGCACGAGCCGGGCACCCGTCGCTCATTGCGTGAATGGCTGCACGACAGCCAGATGGACCTGCACGATATCCACGTCGGTTACTCTTCCGGGACCTTTAGCCTGCAGGAACGTGCGTGGGCAGAACAGCTTTACCTCAGCATGTGTCACGAAGTGCAGAAACAGCTGGACCCGCAAAACCGTGCGCATCGCCCGATCATCGACGAACTGCAGGAACGTATGGCGGACAAAGTGTACGTCAACTTCTCGCTGTTCCAGTCAATGCCGGATGCCTGGGGTATCGACCAGTTATTCCCGGTTCTGCCGCTGGAAGGGCTGGATCAGGTTCCAGAGCGTCGTGCGGTGTTGCTGGATATCACCTGTGATTCCGACGGGGCGATCGATCACTACATCGACGGTGACGGTATTGCCACCACCATGCCGATGCCGGAATACGATCCTGAGAATCCGCCGATGCTCGGCTTCTTTATGGTTGGCGCGTATCAGGAGATCCTCGGCAACATGCATAACCTGTTCGGCGATACCGAAGCGGTTGATGTGTTTGTCTTCCCGGACGGCAGCGTAGAAGTTGAACTGTCTGATGAAGGCGATACCGTGGCGGACATGCTGCAATACGTACAGCTGGATCCGAACACGTTGCTGACCCATTTCCGCGATCAGGTGAAACAGACCGATCTGGATGATGCGTTGCAACAGCAGTTCCTTGAAGAGTTTGAAGCCGGACTGTACGGGTACACCTATCTGGAAGACGAGTAACCGCTCGTGCCCGGTGGCGCTGCGCTTACCGGGCCTACGGTTCATTTGAACCTGAGCAATTTAACGGCGATAATTACGCCCAATACGTGATATGCAAATCAATCCCTTCCTCGTCGGGCCTAACGACGCGGAGGGGATTTTTTTTACAGTGATTTTATAAGAGGTCAGGACATGAGCACTTTAGGTCATCAGTACGATAACTCTCTGGTATCTAACGCGTTTGGTTTTTTACGCCTTCCGATGAACTTCCAGCCGTACGACAGCGATGCCGACTGGGTGATCACCGGCGTTCCGTTTGATATGGCGACGTCTGGTCGCGCGGGCGGTCGTCACGGTCCGGCGGCGATCCGTCAGGTATCAACCAATCTGGCCTGGGAGCACAACCGCTTCCCGTGGAACTTCGACATGCGCGAACGCCTGAACGTCGTGGACTGCGGCGATCTGGTGTATGCGTTTGGCGATGCCCGCGAAATGAGCGAGAAATTACAGGCGCACGCAGAAAAGCTGCTTTCCGCCGGTAAACGTATGCTCTCCTTCGGCGGCGACCACTTCGTGACGCTGCCGCTGCTGCGTGCGCACGCGAAGCACTTTGGCAAAATGGCGCTGGTGCATTTTGATGCGCATACCGACACCTACGCCAACGGTTGTGAATTTGACCACGGCACCATGTTCTTTACCGCGCCGAACGAAGGTCTGATCGATCCGAACCACTCTGTGCAGATCGGCATTCGTACCGAGTTCGACAAAGACAACGGTTTTACCGTATTGGATGCCTGCCAGGTCAACGATCGTGGCGTGGACGACATCATCGCGCAGGTGAAGCAGATTGTTGGTGATATGCCGGTCTATCTGACGTTTGATATCGATGCGCTGGATCCGGCCTTTGCGCCTGGCACCGGCACACCGGTGATCGGCGGCCTGACTACCGATCGCGCCATTAAGCTGGTGCGCGGTCTGAAAGATCTGAATATCGTCGGTATGGACGTGGTCGAAGTCGCTCCGGCTTACGATCAGTCTGAAATCACCGCGCTGGCCGCGGCGACCCTGGCGCTGGAAATGCTCTACATCCAGGCGGCGAAAAAAGGCGAATAAGCCTCAGACGCTCACTGCTGCTGCGCGACGCATGCGCAGCAGCAGCATCCCTCCAGCCAGCAGCGTGATAACCTGCGACGCCACCAGTACCGAAAAGCCGGAACTGACCGAACCCACTGATTTCATCACCACGCCCATCAGCAGCGGAATAAACGCCGCGCAAATGTTGCCAATGCCGTTAATGATCCCATAGGCGCTGCCCACCGCTTCCCGTGCGGCATGGTGCTGCACGACGGCAGGAATAGCTGCGCCCTGTAATCCCCAGAAGATATTGGCCGACAGCATAAACAGCGCCAGCAAGGCGGCCTGCTGGCTGAGCATCAGCGCCAGTACCGAAAGCGCGGTGAACAGTCCGCCGACGACAAACAGAACCGGCGCTTGCTCAGGGCGCATTTTGTCGAGCAGCACGCCGCCGAGGAATTTTGAGCCGAGGCTCAGCAGGAAAGGAATAGCCGCCAGGAAACCGACGGCGTGCAGCGAGAAGTGGTGTTCATCGCGCAGCCAGGCTGGAAGCCACGCGCTGCTGCCCCACAGATAGCTCAGCGTGGCGATCTCAACCAGCAGGATCCAGCCCAGCAGCGGCGTCTGCCAGGCCAGGGTGAAGGTCTGCACAAACCCCGGCTTTTCCTGCTTCACTGCGCTGTGAGGCGCAGGCAGAAAACGCCAGATTAATCCGCCGCCCAGCACCAGATTAATCACCGCCAGCGCGTAAAATGATCCCGCCCATCCCAGATGTTCCATCAGCCAGGTCACCAGCGGAAAACCAACAGCCAGCCCCAGAGAAACACCCAGCGCGGTGACGGCGTTGGGTTTACCAATCTCTTCGGGGCGAAAATTATCGCTGATAAAACGCGTTTTGAGCGAAAAGAGCGGCCCTTCGGCAATACCTAAAATCATGCGGGCAATCAGCATCCCCATTAACGACCCTAACAGAGGTGAGATGGCGCAAACCACAGCCCAAATCGCGATGCTGCTTAATAATCCCTGTCGGTAATGTAATTTGCTTTCAATAACCGGAGTTAATAATAAAGCGGAGAATCCATAACCCAGAAGAAAGCATGTCATCAGCATCCCCTGTAACATTCTGTTTTCATTTAACTGAAAATGTTCGGCAAATTCCGGATTTAAAATCATTACTGAGATATTCACCCGGTCAACGTAGGAGATAATAATTAGCAACAAGAGTGCTATTGTTCCTTGCCATTTTACTGTCATCATACCCGCCTTAATCTTTCTGTTTATTTATATTTTTATCGATGTGATTGTCACGCAACTAAAATGGTTCACCTGTGAAACTCTTTGTTTATAAACAATAAAATAAATTTTAGTTTCACAGGTGAAACTCTGTGCTTGCTCGGTTTTATTATTTTTAAGGAGTAAAAAGAAAAGAAGTCAATATCTATTATTCAAAATAAGAGACCATCAATAAGCGTATCTATTCACGCCAGAATAATGAAAATTTCATATCGCTGCATTTTTTCGTGATCGTTTGCACACTTAGCTAATTAACTGCGCATCAATTAACAAATCAGTCACATTTGTGCTTGACGAAACATTCATCGCTTTTATATTGACCGTATTAAATAAGAAACAGAGTTTCATATATGAAACAAAAGCCTGGAGGATCGCGATGAGCTGGATAGGCGTATGTGACGCAGAACAAGTACAGGAAGATTTCCCTTTTAGCGGCAACGTCGAAGGCAAAGAGATCGGCGTTTATTTAATTGACGGTGAATATTACGCGCTGGAAGACGTATGCCCCCACGCCTATGCGCTGCTGAGCCAGGGTTTTGTGGAAGACGGCAAAGTGGAGTGCCCGCTGCACGAAGCGGTTTTCGATGTCAAAACCGGGCAGTGCCTGCACGGCCCCGGCGGCCGCAATCTTAACCGCTACCCGGTTCGGGTATTTGAAAACCAGATCCAGATTACGTTTATCGAGGAGACCGTGGCATGAGCGACACCCCGAACTTTAACCCGGCACTGCCGGAAAGCCGCCAGTTTACCCCGCCCGCAGAAGGTGGCAACGGCGCAATCCATAAGCCGGGTGATTACCAGAACCTGATCTGGCAAACCCGCAGTCGCATGCCGGAAAACTGGGAAGTGAACCTTATCGCCACGCTGGAAGATCTTTTTGAGCAAGGGGCCGAAACCCTACCGGAGCTGGTGAAAGGGCTGAACGCGGTACGCATGCACGACCAGCAGGGCGAGCCGTGGAGCGATGCCAGCTTCGAAGCATTCTTACAGGTTAACGGCTACTGAGGGCAAGGCGATGACGACAACCGTACAAAACTATCTAGATAAAGGCCTGCGCGGTCTTTGGTATCCGGTGCTGGCCAGTTGGGAAGTGCAGTCTGCGCCGGTGGGCATCACTCGTCTTGGCGAGCAGATCGTGGTCTGGCGTAACAAAGACGGCCAGGTACAGGCACTGGAAGACCGCTGTCCGCACCGGGGCGCGCGCCTGTCGATGGGCTGGAATCTCGGCGACCGCATTGCCTGCTGGTATCACGGCGTAGAAGTGGCTGGCAACGGCGAAGTGAAAGATGTCCCCGCTGTCGACAAGTGTCCGCTGGTGGGCCAGCAGTGTGTGCGCAGCTACAACGTCCAGGAGGCGCACGGCGCCATCTTCCTGTGGTTTGGCGTGACTGCCGATCAGCAGCCGGACGCGCTGAGCTTCCCTGCTGAGCTGGCCGATACGGAAACCTACAGCAACTTCCTGTGTACTGCGGCCTGGAAATGTAACTACCAGTATGCGCTGGAAAACGTGATGGACCCGATGCACGGTACCTATCTGCACTCTTCATCGCACTCGATGGCGGAAGGTGACCGCAAGGCCGACATGGTACTACAGCCGACCAAAACCGGCTTTATCTTTGAGAAAAAAGGCCAGAGCGGCGTCAACTTTGACTGGGTTGAACTGGGCAATAGCGGCACCTTCTGGATGCGCCTGTCCATTCCGTATAAGAAGCGTTTTGGGCCGGGCGGGCACTTCTTTATCGTCGGCATGGTGGTGCCGGAAGATAACGACAACTGTCGCGTCTTCTTCTGGCGTATCCGCCGCGTACAGGGCTGGCAGCGTGATATGTGGCGCTTTATGTACCGCAACCGCCTGGAAAAACTGCACTGGGAAGTGCTTGAGCAGGACCGCGTGGTGCTGGAAAGCATGGCGCCGAACGCCCGTGACCATGAGTATCTCTATCAGCATGACGTTGGTCTTTCCCGCCTGCGCCGGATGATGCAAAAGTTGGCCAAAGAGCAACTGGCAGTCCGCGAACAGCAGCAGGGAGCCGCCTGATGAATGGGCTGTTAAACGGTAAACGCATCGTGGTGACCGGCGCTGCGCGCGGCCTGGGCTACCACTTCGCCAAAGCCTGTGCGGAACAGGGGGCGGCGGTAGTGATGTGCGACATCCTGAAAGGTGAGCTGGTGGAGCGCGCACACGAGTTAAGCGAGCAGGGCTACGCGATTGAATCACACGTTATCGACCTGGCGGATGCTGGCTCAATAGACGCGGTATTCAATGCCGTTGGCGAACGCGGGCCAATTGATGGCCTGGTGAACAACGCGGCGATGGCGACCGGCGTCGGCGGTAAAAACATGATCGATTACGATCCGGATCTTTGGGATCGCGTGATGTCCGTGAACGTGAAGGGGACCTGGCTGGTGACACGCGCCGCATTACCGCTGCTGCGTGAAGGTGCGGGGATCGTCAATGTCGCGTCGGACACCGCGCTATGGGGCGCGCCGCGCCTGATGGCCTACGTCGCCAGTAAAGGCGCGGTGATTGCGATGACCCGCTCAATGGCGCGCGAACTAGGCGAAAAACGCATCCGTATCAACGCCATCGCGCCGGGGCTGACCCGTGTTGAGGCGACGGAGTACGTGCCCGCTGAACGTCATCAGCTGTATGAAAACGGCCGCGCACTCACCGGGGCGCAGCAGCCGGATGATGTGACCGGCAGCGTGGTATGGCTGCTCAGCGATCTGTCGCGTTTTATCACCGGACAGCTGATTCCGGTCAACGGCGGCTTTGTTTTTAACTGATTTTCGGAGTCGATATGGCAAACGATCAGGAAGTGAAATATCTGGTGCCGGGGCTGGAGCGCGGATTGCAACTGCTGCTGGCTTTCGGCGAGCAGCATCGCGAACTGACCTTTGCCGAGCTGCACCGGTTGGTGGATATGCCGAAGGCCACCGCCTACCGGGTGGTGCAAACGCTGGAATATATGGGTTTTCTGGAGCGCAACACGCGCACCAACACCTTCTCGCTGGGCATGAACGTACTGCGTTTGGGCTTTGAATACATTGCTTCGCTGGATGTGGCCCAGGTGGGCCAGCCGGTGATTGAACAACTGCGTGACACCAGCCAGTGCAGCAGCCATCTGGCGATCCGCGACGGGCGCGACATTATCTATATCGCCCGTGTCAGCGCCGCCGGCTCGCGTATCAACCAGGTCAGCATTGGTACCCGCTTGCCGGTGCACTGCACCTCGCTGGGGCGCATGCTTCTGACCGACCTCAGCCGCGCCGATTTTGAACAGCTGTTCCCGCAAGAACGCCTGCCGGGCAACACGCCGGGCCAGTTGCAGGACCGCGAAGCGCTGTGGCAGATGGTGCAGCAGGATAAGGTGCGCGGCTACGTGATTGGCGAATCCTTCTTCCGCCACGGTATCTCCTCCATCGTTTATCCGGTGTATGACCGCTGTGGGAAAGTGGCGGCCGTGGTGAGCATTCTGGTGCCGTCGGAAGAGATCCCGCAAAGCGATCGCGAACGGCTGCAAAGCGAGGTGAGCCTGGCGGCGGATAAAATTTCCGGCTTCTTAGGCTATCTCTCTAAAGCGAGCTAAATCAAAAGATTAACGCCAGGCGCTTGACTGCGTCGGGCATATTTTACGCCCAAATTCGGGTGATGAACGGTAAATGAGGCAACGAACGATGAGCGTAATCGGAATTGAAAAGCTGGAATTTGGCGTCGACGACCTGACGCACTGCGCCAAATTTATGCGTGATTTTGGCCTGACGGGCGACGCCAGCGGCCAGCGTTTTACCACTCTAAGCGGTGCCCGCGTGGAGCTGAACCCAATCGACAGCCCGGATCTGCCTCCTGCGTTTGAAGCCGGTAACACCCTGCGTCGCATGACCTGGTCGGTAGCCAGCCTGCAGGAACTGGAAGCCTTAAGGCCGAAGCTGGCGCAGCAGCCGGGTTTTCGTGAAGTGGACGGCGCGCTGGAATGCCGCGATCCGAACGGCATGACTCTGCGTGTACAGGTGAGCCAGCAGGTGCCGGTTGAGCTGAATGTCGAGCCAATCAATCAGTGGGGCGACGTCCGCCGTATCGACACGCCGAGCCCGGTTTACGATCGCGCCGAGCCGATCAACGTCGGCCACGTGGTGTTCTTCGTCGAAGAGCTGGCGGCGGTGGAGAAATTTTATCGCGACGTGCTCGGCTTTCAGGTTTCCGATCGCTATATCAATCGCGCGGTGTTCCTGCGCTGCTGCGAACGCGGCGGCCACCACAACCTCTTCTTACTGCAACTGCCGAACCGTAAGCGCGGTCTGAACCACGTTGCCTTTACCGTGCGTGATATCCATGAAGTGATCGGCGGCGGCATCGCCATGAACAAGAATGCCTGGAGCACCTTTATTGGGCCGGGACGCCACCCGGTGTCGTCGGCCTACTTCTGGTATGTCAACAGCCCGACCGGCGGTGCGTTTGAGTACTACACCAACGACGACTATCTGACGGAAAACTGGCAGCCGCGCGAGCTGGAGCATTCGCTGGTCTCCTTTACCGAATGGGCGGTGGAAGGCGGTATCGATCATGACACGCGCCGCCAGCAGAAGAAAACGGAGGCCCTATGACAACGCGCATTGTCATTATCGGCGGCGGTCAGGCGGGCGGCTGGGCAGCGAAAACCCTGCGCGATGAAGGCTTTGACGGCGAGATTTGTGTCGTCGCGGAAGAGGCGTGGGACTTCTACGAGCGCCCGCCGCTGTCGAAAGCCACATTGCTGGAGCCGGACGCTGCATTGCCGCGACTGTTCAGTGAAGCGGCGCAACAGGCGCTGAACCTGAACTGGTATCGCCCGCTGCGGGTGGAATCCATCCACCGCGAGGCGAAAACGGTAAAGTTAAGCAACGGGGAACAGCTTAGTTACAACATGCTGTTAATCGCCACCGGTGGACGGGCGCGCCTGCCGGGGGCGGCGTGGGAACAGCATCCGCAGGTTTACACGTTGCGCCATTGGCAGGATGCCCAGCGTTTGAAAGGGCGCCTGGTGGAGTGCAAAACGCTGGCGATTATCGGCGGCGGCTGGATTGGCCTGGAGATTGCTGCTTCGGCGCGCAAAAGCGGCGTAGCGGTTACGCTGTTTGAGCAGCAGCCTGCGCTGTGTATGCGCTCGGTCAGTGCCGACGTCTCTGCGCACCTGGCGGCTGTCCACCGCAAACAGGGCGTGGATATCCGTACCGGCTGCGGCACGCTGGAGCTGGAGGATAACGATGGCCTGCCGACGATCCACTGTGACAGCCAGCGTGAAACCTATGACGCAGTCGTGGTGGGGATCGGCGTCGATCTCAATCTGGAACTGGCGCGTGAGGCCGGGCTGCACATCGACCGTGGGATCGTCGTCGATGCGCAGGGGCGGACCTCGGATCCGGCCATTTTTGCCGCAGGCGATGTGGCGCAGCATCACCAGTACGGCCTGTGCATTCAGTCCTGGGCCTTTGCGCAGAATCAGTCCGTGGCGACGGCAAAAGCGATGCTCAATGCAGACGCTGCAGGTTATGACGAAGCGCCGTGGCTGTGGTCGGATCAATACCAGCACAACATTCAGATCCTCGGCATTCCACAGCCTGACAGTAAAACGATCGTCCGTGAGAACACGCTTTTCTTCTCGCTGGACGGTAACGGACGGCTGGCGCAACTGGTGGCGTTCAATGACGCACGCACCGTGAAGCTGGCGAAACGCTGGATGGCGGCTGGACGGGATCTGTCCGACGTTCCGCTCGCCGACCCGACCTTTTCACTGATGTCATTGCGATAACCGACGCGCACCCTTAGGGGGGATAAATGACCACATTCGAGACGAACACCGCGCCCGCAGAGGCGAGCGGTGAGGGGACCCGTACGCCTGAAAAAGCCGTTCGCTGGGCGATCCCGCTGTCGCTGCTGGCCTGTGTACTGCTGGCGTTTTTCGACAAAATCAGCATTGCCGCGCTGTTTTCTGACGGCCATTTTCAGCAGGCGATGGGCATTGATTTTGACACCACGCGCCTTGGCATTCTGATGAGTGCGTTTTTGCTGAGCTACGGTTTTTCATCGGTATTTCTGAGTGGCCTTGGCGACAAGATTGCGCCGCTGCGCTTGCTGACCGGGATGATGGCGGTGTGGTGTGTGCTGATGGTGGCGATGGGCTTTACCCACAACTACACCCTGATGATTGTGCTGCGCATCCTGCTCGGTGTTGCTGAGGGTCCGCTGTTTCCGCTGGCTTTCGCCATCGTTCGCCACAACTTCCCGCAGCGCCTGCAGGCGCGGGCCACCATGCTGTGGCTGCTCGGCACGCCGTTTGGCGCGGCGATTGGCTTCCCGCTCTCCCTGTGGTTGCTCAACACTTTCGGTTGGCAGAGTACTTTCTTTGTGATGGCGATGCTCACCGTGCCGGTACTGATTTTCGTGCGCATTGGCCTGCGGGGCATCCGTCTGGATGCAAAGCCGACCACAGCGAAGGCGACACAAGACGAGCGACGTTTGGCGCGGCGCGAGCTGTTTGCCAGCCTGCACTTCTGGATTATTTGCATCTTTAACATCGCCTTTCTCACCTATCTGTGGGGCATCAACGGCTGGCTGCCGGGTTATCTGATCAAAGGCAAAGGCATCCATCTTGAACACGCCGGCTGGCTCTCATCGATGCCGTTTATCGCCATGCTGGCGGGTGAAGTGATCGGCGCATGGTTGTCGGATCGCGTCGATAAACGCGCGGCGGCCTGCTTTATCTCGATGGCGGGCGCAGGGGTTGGTCTGGCGGTGGTGATGCATCTGGATACCCCGCTGGCCGTCATCGCCGCGATGAGCTTTAGCACCTTTATGTGGGGAACCGGCGCCCCCAACATTTTTGCGCTGCTGGCGAAAGCAACCCACCCGCGGGTGAGCGCTACCGCCGGCGGTATCTTCAACGGGCTGGGAAACTTTGCGGGTGCGCTGTCGCCAGCGGTGATGGGGGTGCTTATCGCCTTCACCCACAGCATGGATTCCGGGCTGATTTTTCTGGCGGTGATGGCGGCGGTGGGCTGCGTCCTGTTACTGCCGCTGCTGAAACGTTACTGAGGAGAGTGTCATGACTGATTCAACCGTAACCGCAAAACCGGGCATTAAACCTGACCATCTGACCATGGAAGAGTGGGTCGAGTCGCGCATTGCGCGCTTTGAAGGACGCAAGTACGACTGGAACGCGCTGAAGTTCCAGGCCGACTATGACCCGAAATATCGCCGTGCGCAGATGCGCTACATCGGCACCGGCGCGACGGGCGTGGCAACTGATGCCAATACCGTTCCCGCCGAGCACTTCACCTTCTCCACCATGGTGCTGCCGTCAAAATGCGAAGGACCGCTGCATCTGCACGATGATGTGGAAGAGGTGTTCTTCATGCTGAAAGGGCAGATCACTCTGATGATTCAGGACGGCGATAACTATACCGAAACCGTGCTGCGCGAACGCGATCTGATCTCTGTACCGCCGGGTATTTATCGCGGGCTGTTTAACCACGGCGAAGAAGAAGCGCTGATGTGCGTGATGCTGGGTACGCAGAAACCGCACATCCCGACCTATCCGACCGATCATCCACTGTCAAAAGTGAAGCGGGGCTAAGGGGGCGCTATGACGGGTTTTCGTGAACAGGGCTGCGGTATTCCGCTGATGCTGCTGCACGGTATCAGCTCCGGCGCGACCTCCTGGCATAAGCAGATGGCGCTGGCGGGCTTCCGCGTGCTGGCCTGGGATATGCCCGGTTACGGCGAGAGCCCAATGCTTGATGTTGCACGGGCCAACGCGGGGGATTACGCCGACGCGCTGGCGGCAATGCTGGACAGCGCAGGCGTTCGGCAGACGGTGCTGGTGGGGCATTCACTCGGTGCGCTGGTCGCCAGCGCTTTTGCGGCGAAATACCCCGACCGCGTGTTGCACCTGGTGCTGGCCGATGCCGCACAGGGCTACGGCCAGAGCGCGCCCGAGCAGCGCGAAAAAGTTTGGCGCAGCCGCGAGCAGCAAATTGCGCTGGGTGGCGACATCCTCGCGCAAACCCGGGCGGCGAAGTTACTGCACCCCGGCGCACGCGAGGCAGATATCGCCACCGTTGCCGCCGGAATGCGCAGGCTGCGCGCCGAAGGCTATCTCGCTGCCGCGTGGATGCTGGCGCACGATGATATTCACGGCTGGCTCAGGATCTACGGCGGCGCATTTGAAGTCTGGTGCGGCGATCAGGATGCCATCACCCCGCCTGAGCTGGTACACGGGCTGGCGCTGCGCTACGGCATGCTGTACACCGCTATTCCGCAGGCCGGGCACGCCAGTTATCTCGATAACAACGCGTTTTTTAATCAACAGCTTTTACGTATTAAACAAGAGGTGCGCGATGAATGCACAAATTAACGGACGTGTCGCGGTAGTCACCGGAGGGTCTTCGGGTATTGGTTTTGAAACGCTGCGTCTGTTGCTGGGCGAAGGGGCGAAAGTTGCTTTCTGTGGGCGCGATCCTGACCGCCTTGCCAGCGCCCACACGGCGCTGCAAAACGAATATCCCGAGGGCGACGTGTTTTCATGGCGCTGCGACGTGCTGAAAGCCGAAGAGGTGCTGGCGTTTGCCGAGGCGGTGAACGACCGTTTTGGCCCGGCAGATATGTTGATCAACAACGCTGGTCAGGGCTATGTGGCGCATTTTGCCGATACCCCGCGCGAGGCGTGGCTGCATGAAGCCGAGCTGAAGCTGTTCGGTGTGATTAACCCGGTGCAGGCGTTTTTACCGCAGCTTGAGCAGTCGGATATCGCCTCGATTACCTGCGTAAACTCGCTGCTGGCGCTACAGCCGGAAGAGCACATGATTGCCACCTCGGCGGCCCGCGCAGCGCTACTGAATATGACGCTGACGCTGTCGAAAGATCTGGTGGAAAAAGGCATTCGCGTTAACTCAATTCTACTCGGCATGGTCGAGTCCGGGCAGTGGCAGCGCCGGTTTGCTGACCGCGCCGATAAAAACCAGAGCTGGCCGGAGTGGACGGCGGATATCGCCCGCAAGCGCGGTATTCCCATGGCCCGCCTGGGCAAACCGCAGGAGCCAGCGCAGGCGCTGTTATTCCTCGCCTCGCCGCTGGCTTCATTTACCACCGGGGCCGCTCTGGACGTCTCCGGCGGTTTTTGCCGTCACCTGTAAGGAAGCATCATGAAAAAGATCATGTTAATCGGTTATGGGGCAATGGCGCAGGCGGTGATTGAACGTTTGCCACCACAGGTGGCTATCGGTTGGATCGTCGCGCGCGAATCTCACCACGCGGCGATCCACGAGCAGTTTGGCGGCGCGGTCACAGTGCTGACCACGCCAATGGACTGTGCTGAGACGCCGGATCTGGTGCTGGAGTGTGCCAGTCAGCAGGCGGTGGCGCAGTACGGCGAGGCAGTACTGGCGCGCGGCTGGCATCTGGCGGTGATCTCTACCGGGGCGTTGGCCGACAGCGCGCTGGAGCAGCGCCTGCTGAACGCGAGCGGCAGGCTCACGCTGCTGAGCGGCGCGGTCGCGGGGATCGACGGGCTGGCGGCGGCGAAAGAGGGCGGGCTTGAGCGCGTTACCTACCAGTCGCGTAAAAGCCCGGCCAGCTGGCGCGGCAGCTACGCCGAGCAGCTTATCGATCTCAACACCGTTTCCGAGGCGCAGATTTTCTTTGAAGGCAGTGCCCGCGAGGCGGCCAGGCTGTTTCCGGCTAACGCCAACGTGGCGGCGACCGTTGCGCTTGGCGGCATCGGAATGGATGACACCCGCGTGCAATTGATGGTGGATCCGGCCACGAAACGCAATACCCACACCCTGCACGTTGAAGGTCTGTTTGGCGAATTTCATCTGGAACTGAGCGGCTTACCGCTGGCCAGCAACCCGAAAACGTCCACCCTGGCGGCATTAAGCGCAGTGCGCGCCTGCCGCGAGCTGGTCCAGCGCTGAGAGGCTGAAATGGATGAATTAATGATTTTTATCGGCGGCCACTGGCGGCACGGCGGCGGAAAGATGATGCAAAGCAGCTTCCCGGCTGACGGATCTATCAACGCCACGATGCACGCGGCAAGCCTTGACGATCTGCAGGAAGCGATTGAGTGCGCGGACCGCGCATGGCGTGAGCCGACGTGGCGCAACGCGCTGCCGCACCAGCGTGCGAAGATCCTGCACAAGGTAGCGGATGACATTGAAGCCCGTACCGATGAGCTGGCGCACATGCAGAGCCGCGACAACGGCAAGCCGCTGGCGGAAGCGCGTGGCCTGGTGATGAGTGCGGCGGCAACCGCCCGCTATTTCGCCGCCGCCTGTGAGCTACTGGAAGGCGAACTGCCGACGCCGCGCCAGCCGGACCTGCTGACGCTGAGCCGCTATGAACCGCTCGGCGTAGTGGCGGCGATTACGCCGTGGAACTCGCCGATTGCCAGCGAAATGCAAAAAGTGGCCCCAGCCATTGCCGCGGGCAACGCGGTGATTCTGAAACCTGCCGAGGCCACGCCGCTAATGGCGCTGGAGCTGGCGCGAATTTTCGAACGAGCGGGGTTGCCAGCGGGCCTGCTGAGTGTGCTGCCGGGCAAAGGCTCGGTGATCGGAGACGCCCTGGCGCGCCATCCGAAGGTGCGCAAAATCTCCTTCACCGGCGGTACGACAACCGGTCGCCATCTGGCGCACGTGGCGGCGGAAAAGTTAATCCCCACCTCGCTGGAGCTGGGCGGTAAATCGCCGACTATCGTGCTGGAAGACGCCGATATCGAGCAGGCGGCGCGCGGCATCTGCTACGGCATTTTTAGTTCGGCCGGACAGGCGTGCATTGCGGGTTCGCGGCTGTTTATTCACGAACAGGTTTACGCCCCGCTGATGGCGCGGCTGCTGGAGCTAACTCGCAGTCTGCGCGTAGGCCATCCTTTCAACCGCGACACGCACGTGGGGCCGCTGATTAGCGAAGCGCATCGCCAGCATGTGCTGGAGTATGTCGAGCTGGCGAAGCGGGAAGGTGGACGCGTGCTGTGCGGTGGTGAGATCCCGGCGGATCCTGCACTGGCGGCGGGCAGCTTCTTTCTGCCGACGATCGTTGAGGGGTTGAACAACAGCGCTCGCGCCTGCCAGGAGGAGATCTTCGGCCCGGTGCTGGTGGCGATGCCTTTTCACGATGAAGATGCGCTGATTCACGAAGCTAATGACTCGGTCTACGGGCTGGCGGCGGGCATCTGGACGCGTGATACCGGCCGCGCCCTACGCCTGAGCGAACGGCTGGAGGTGGGAACGGTGTGGATTAATACCTACAAAGTTTTCTCTATTTCGACCCCGTTTGGGGGCTTTAAAGAGAGCGGTCTGGGCCGCGAAAAGGGCATTCAGGGGCTGAAGGCCTGGATGCAGCAAAAGAGCATTTATCTGGCGACGGGTAATAGCGTCAACCACTGGTGCGACTGAGAAAGGGTGAGCAATGAGCGAAATGATAACCGTCGGCGACGCCATCGCCAGAACGCTGGAGCAGTATCACGTTGAGGCCATCTACGGCGTCATCTCTATCCATAACCTACCGATCGCCGATGCGGTCGGCCAGCGCGGCAATATCCGCTTCGTGCCCGCGCGCGGCGAGGCGGGTTCGGTCACCATGGCCGACGCCCACGGGCGTTTTTCCGGGCTTGGTGTGGCGCTGACCAGCACCGGCGCGGGTGCCGGAAATGCGGTCGGGGCGCTGGTTGAAGCCATGAATGCCTGCACGCCGTTGCTGCACTTAACGGGCCAGGTCGAAAAGGCCTGGTTGGATGCCGACACCGGTTTTATTCACGAGACGCGCGACCAGCTCACCTTCCTGAAGGCGAGCTCAAAGCGGGCGTATCGCATCAGCAATGCCAACCAGACCATTGCGATTCTGCATAAGGCCATTCAGGAGGCGAAAACGCCGCCGTGTGGGCCGGTTTCGGTTGAAATTCCGATCGATATTCAGAGCGCTAAAATCCCTGCTTCGCTGGTGACGGCACCGGTACAAACCCCTCCGGCGGCGGGCGTCACAAGCGATGTGGTGGATGCGCTGTGGGCGCAGCTGAAACAGGCGAAGTTGCCACTGCTGTGGCTGGGCGGCGGGGCGCTGGGTAGCGCAGACGCGGTGAAAAAGCTGGCCGATGCCGGGGTGACCGTTATTTCCAGTACCCACGCTCGTGGTGTATTGCCGGACAGCCATCGCGCCAGCCTGCGGGCCTTCCATAACTCGCCGTCCGTTGAAGCGGTCATTTCCGCCTGTGATTTTACGCTGGTGGCGGGCTCGCGCCTGCGTAGCAATGAAACGCGTTCCTGGACGCTGGAGCTGCCGCATCCGCGCGTACAAATTGATATCGACCCGGCGGCGGCCAGCCGTAACTATTTGATGGACAACACGCTGATTGCCGACTGTTCTGCGCTGCTTGCCGCTTTGGCGGAGAAAGTACAGGGACGTGAGTGGGGGGATGCACAGTGGGATGCGCGGGTGAGCGGTGCGGTCGCTCAAGCGGAGCAGGAGCTGCGCACGCAGTGCGGCGAGTATGCAAAACTCAACGACGCCATCGCCCGGGCGCTGCCGGAAAACGGCCTGCTGGTCCGCGATATTACTGTCTCTGGCAGTCTGTGGGGCAGCCGATTGTTCCGCGCTAACGGCCCGCTGATGAACATCCACTCCCTCGCCGGTGCGATAGGTATGGGTCTGCCGATGGCTATCGGCACGGCGATTGCCAACCCGCAGCGTAAGGTGGTGGGGTTGGTCGGGGATGGCGGTCTGAGCCTGAATCTGGGCGAGCTGGCAACGCTGGCGCAGGAGAAAGCCAACGTCACGCTGCTGATTATGAACGACGGTGGCTACGGCGTGATGCGCGGCATTCAGGATAAATACTTCGGCGGACGGCAGTACTACAACGAACTGCATACACCGGACTTTACCCTGCTGGCGCAAGCTATTGGGCTACAGGCATGGCGTGTTGAGCGAGCAGAGGATTTTAATGCCGTGATGACCGAAGCGCTGGCGATACCGGGGCCGTCAGTGGTGGAGGTGAAGATGGGACAGATTGGCGCGCTGAAGTTCGCCGGGCCGCCGCAGAAGACGTTGTATTGAGAGAAAAGCCGGATGGCGGCTGACGCTTTATCCGGCCGACTGAACAGGGGGCAATATTGCCCCCTGGAACGATTATTTAATGCCGTCTGTCGCCATACGATCGCGAATATGTTGCGCACGTTCGGCAGACGCAGGGTGATCGTCAAACATAGAGCTTTGACGGCCCGCTTCTAACTTCGCCAGTTTCTCAAAACTGGTGGCCAGCCCCAATGGATCAATCCCACGTTTGCGCAACAGATCGTACGAATAGTCATCCGCTTCGGACTCCTGGCGCTGGGAGAACTGCGAGTTCACCAGTTTTTCGCCAAGATCGCCCAATTGCGATTGTGACAGGCTACCGACGATACCGCCCGCAGAGGCTGCAGCGACGCGAACGGCGTTAGTGCCCAGCGCAACCTGCATCCCTTTCTTCACGTGACCGAGCGCAACGTGCCCCATTTCGTGGCCGATCACCGCCTCGACTTCGTTGTCGGTCATCATATCCATCAGTCCGCTATAGACACGAATACAGCCGTTGGCCATTGCAAACGCGTTCACGTCTTTCGCCATATACACTTTGTAGTTCACCGGCTGCCCGTTGATGTTGTCACCGAGCGCGGACGCAATTTTGCTCAGACGTTTAGCGTATTCACTGCTGGCCGGGGCGATGGTTGCTTTACCGTCCATCTCCTGGCATGCCTGGTCGCTCAGTGTTTTGATCTGCGCATCACTCAGGCTATAGGCCTGCAAGGCTTCACTACCAGACGTCATCAGCCCGCCTGAATCCATGTTCTGACAACCGGTCAGAGCGAATGCAATTCCACAGGCTAGTAATGCAGAACGAATTTTCATTGTGATTATTCCACGTTAATGATTATTGCCATCATCTGAAATTTCCCGCTGTTGAAGAGCAGGGAATTTAGACAAAGTATAAAGAGAATCCTTATAAATGAGCGAGTAGATTGCGCAACATACATGCGTGTTCAGGAGATTTCCGAAACGGCAAAAGGATGCTCCATGTACATGGCACGCGGCTTGGGTTACATTGTTGGCACTTTTTTCCGGCGTAGCCCAAAACGCGCGGTCGTCAAGTCGTTTGGGTATGGCCTTCATCATCCGATCTGGAGTCAAAATGTCCTCACGTAAAGAGCTTGCCAATGCTATTCGTGCGCTGAGCATGGACGCAGTACAGAAAGCCAAATCCGGCCATCCGGGTGCCCCAATGGGTATGGCTGACATTGCCGAAGTCCTGTGGCGTGATTTCCTGAACCACAACCCGCAGAACCCGTCCTGGGCTGACCGTGACCGCTTCGTGCTGTCTAACGGCCACGGCTCCATGCTGATTTACAGCCTGCTGCACCTCACCGGCTATGATCTGCCGATGTCTGAGCTGCAGAACTTCCGTCAGCTGCATTCCAAAACCCCGGGCCACCCGGAAGTGGGTTACACCGCAGGTGTTGAAACCACCACGGGTCCGCTGGGTCAGGGTATTGCTAACGCAGTCGGTATGGCTATCGCAGAAAAAACGCTGGCAGCGCAGTTTAACCGTCCGGGTCACGACATCGTTGACCACTTCACTTACGCCTTCATGGGCGATGGCTGCATGATGGAAGGTATCTCTCACGAGGTATGTTCCCTGGCCGGTACGCTGAAACTGGGTAAACTGGTTGCGTTCTACGATGACAACGGCATCTCTATTGATGGTCATGTTGAAGGCTGGTTCACCGACGATACTGCTAAACGTTTCGAAGCCTACGGCTGGCACGTGGTACGTGGTGTTGATGGTCATGATGCACAAGCGATTAAACGCGCAGTAGAAGAAGCACGCGCCGTGACCGACAAACCGTCCCTGCTGATGTGCAAAACCATCATCGGTTTCGGTTCCCCGAACAAAGCCGGTACGCACGACTCTCACGGTGCGCCGCTGGGTGATGCAGAAATTGCACTGACCCGTGAGCAACTGGGCTGGAAACACGCACCGTTCGAAATCCCGTCTGAAATCTACGCGCAGTGGGATGCGAAAGAAGCAGGCCAGGCGAAAGAGTCCGCATGGAACGAGAAATTCGCCGCTTACGCGAAAGCCTTCCCGCAGGAAGCTGCTGAATTCACCCGTCGTATGAAAGGCGAAATGCCGTCTGACTTCGACGCGAAAGCGAACGAGTTTATTGCTAAGCTGCAGGCTAACCCGTCCAAAATCGCCAGCCGTAAAGCGTCTCAGAATGCGATCGAAGCGTTTGGTCCTTGGCTTCCAGAATTCCTCGGCGGTTCCGCTGACCTGGCACCAAGCAACCTGACCCTGTGGTCCGGTTCTAAAGCGATCAACGAAGATACTGCCGGTAACTACGTCCATTACGGTGTACGTGAATTCGGTATGACCGCGATTGCCAACGGTATCTCCCTGCACGGTGGTTTCCTGCCGTACACCTCGACCTTCCTGATGTTTGTGGAATACGCACGTAATGCCGTACGTATGGCTGCGCTGATGAAACAGCGTCAGGTAATGGTCTACACCCACGACTCCATCGGTCTGGGCGAAGATGGCCCGACTCACCAGCCGGTAGAGCAGGTGGCTTCTCTGCGTGTGACCCCGAACATGTCCACATGGCGTCCGTGTGACCAGGTTGAATCCGCGGTAGCGTGGAAATATGGCGTTGAGCGTCAAGACGGCCCGACCGCCTTGATCCTTTCCCGTCAGAACCTGGCGCAGCAGGATCGTACCGAAGAGCAACTGGCGAACATCGCTCGCGGTGGTTACGTGCTGAAAGATTGCGCGGGCCAGCCTGAGCTGATCTTCATTGCTACTGGTTCTGAAGTTGAACTGGCCGTGGCTGCATGGGACAAACTGTCTGCGGAAGGCGTTAAGGCGCGCGTGGTTTCCATGCCGTCTACCGATGCGTTCGACAAGCAGGATGCCGCTTACCGTGAATCCGTTCTGCCGAAAGCCGTTTCCGCACGTGTTGCTGTGGAAGCCGGTATTGCAGACTACTGGTTCAAATATGTGGGCCTGAACGGCGCCATCGTTGGCATGACCACCTTCGGTGAGTCTGCACCGGCTGAGCTGCTGTTTGAAGAGTTCGGCTTCACCGTTGACAACGTCGTTGCCAAAGCGAAATCGCTGCTGTAATTACGTGGTTTTCGTTAAAAACGGGTCGCTCAGGCGGCCCGTTTTTTTTTGAACTTTCAGGATAAAGATAACGGGAATGGGGTTAACAAATGACCTTGTTCAAGGCGAACCACCCGGGGAAAGTGACGCTGTGTAAATGCTGCGTCATGGCTAATCGCCACCACGCTGGTTCCCCGCTGGTGACAAACATCGAGCCAGTTTTCGAAGACGGCTAACCAGTGTGCGTCAAAGTCCCGGCTGGGTTCATCAAGCATCAGAATGGCGGGAGCCATTGCCTCAAGGCTTGCAACGGCGACCATTCGGCGCTGCGCCGTATGCAGAT
The DNA here is from genome assembly GCF_059421685.1 of Citrobacter sp. GW821-FHT02E08. Taxonomy (NCBI): domain Bacteria; kingdom Pseudomonadati; phylum Pseudomonadota; class Gammaproteobacteria; order Enterobacterales; family Enterobacteriaceae; genus Citrobacter; species Citrobacter sp. GW821-FHT02E08. The sequence goes on from NZ_JBWKVL010000001.1 coordinate 321,137, forward strand.
CCAGCGGATGCGCATCGGCAACATCGTCTAACTGACACAAATGCAATGCAGCGGCGGTGCGTTGCGCAATCTCATCCGGCGGTCGTTTTTGTAACCGCAATCCAAAGGCGACTTCGTCTGACACTTTGCTGTGAAACAGTTGGTTTTCGGCTTCCTGAAACAGGACGCCGAACACGTTTGCTCGTTCACGGTTTTTCAGTTGCGCAATCGGTCTTCCCTGAAGGAGGACGGAACCGGATGACGGGGAGAGCAACCCGGCCATCACTCGCAGCAGCGTGGATTTACCCGCGCCATTATCACCGGTCAGCGCCAGCCATTCGCCTGTTTTGATCTCCAGTGAGATTGCCCGAAGACAATCGTCTGAGGCTCCCGGCCAGCGATAATTGACCTCCGTTAGCGTTAGCATTGTGCCGACAATTCTCCGTTGTGAAGCTGCCAGCTGTGTTGGCAATAGGCGAGAAAAGGTTCAGGGTTGCGCTCGAAAAGGATAATCAGCGCCTGTTGCGCCTTCGCCCAGTCCTGCAAACGCTCCAGCAGCAACTGGGTGGCGTGTGCGGTTAAACGACTGAAGGCTTCATCAAGGATCAGGAGCGTCGGTTGCATCGCCAGTGCACTGGCAATCACCACCCGTTGCGTCTCCCCGCCGGAGAGCGTACCGGGATGGCGATGGCGTAGCGTCTGACATGCCGTTAGAGTGAGCGCATGGTCGATGCGGCGCATGATTTCCGCTTCGCTGAGCCCGAGATTTTCCGGGCCAAAGGCAACTTCTTCTTCCACGCTAAAGGTACAACCGGAAAGCTGTAGGTAAGGCGACTGCTGGACAAGCTGAACGGTTTGCGACTGCTCCACCAGAGACCGCTCGCCGATTGGCGCACCCAGAAGGGAGCCTTTGCCCGCAATCTCACCGGGCAGAAAGTCGGGATACCAGCCAGCCATCAACTGAGCCAGCGTGCTTTTTCCGCTGCCGTTATCACCAAAAATCGCCACCATACCGGGTTTTGCGCAGTGGAAATTAAACCTAAACGCAGGGCGCGTGGTTTGTGTTGGGTGGTAGCAAAACTGTTCTAGCGTAACCATATCCAGACTCCTGCTTCCGCCAGCATGAGAAACACCATACTGTAGCGCGCCAGACGCTGAAACGTACTGTCCGCTGGTGCCCATAGCGTGGTACGGCGTCGGTGTAAACGAAACGCCCGCATATCCAGTGCTGCGCCGCGTACCGCCAGATCGTTGAGGGCATTATGTGTCAGAGGAACAATCAGCGCTGGCATGGCGCGAAGCCGCTGATACCAGCCTTCATCCAGCGGCACACCGCGTGCGCGTTGCGCTTCGTGAATGATCGACAGCTGTTGCCTGAGCTGTTCTACCACCAGCAGCGGCCCCGCAAACAGATAAGCGACGCCAGGGGGTAAGCGAGACGCAAACAGCGCGCGGATAAACTGGCGAACCGGCACGTACTGCATCCAAAGTTGTGACGTAGAGACTATCGCCAGAATCCGCAGCCACAACGTGATGGCTTGTGCCCAGCGCTGCGGGTCGCGCGGCTTGCCGCTGATCCACTCGCTCAACCACCCACCGTGCACGAGCCACAGGCCAAATCCCAGCGAAAGCATCAGCCACGCAACGTATTTTGCCCGCTGGCGTGTGGCCTTCACCCCCGCTAAACAGAGAAAGGCGGTTCCGCTGTAGAGCGGAAGTATGACGTCAGTGGGCAGCAGTAACGTGGAGCAGGCTGCCAATGCCCACAGGGTTAACGAGGTGAACGGGTGCATTAGCGCACGGCTGACATCGTTGGGAAATGGCGTGTAGTGCGAAGCGGCAACTGTCGCAATAGCATCCAGACGATGACCGCCGTCAGGATCTTATCGACCAGATTGGCGCCCAGCACGGTTATGGCGACAGACTCCACCAGATTCTGGCCGACAGAGTGCATCCAGGCGATGAACAGATCGGCGCCGCTGCCGGTCACGCCGCCAAAGAGTGCGGTACGCAAGGGCACGGCAACCAGCGTGACCGCCAGCGTAATCACCACGCCGCTGGCCACGACTTTCGGTAATGTGCGAAACCAGCCTGCCCGTGCCAGCCATCCTGCGACCAGACCTATGACCATGGCGACAGGCGCGAATGCTGCTGCAATAGGATCGGTCAACAATCCCCAGAGTAGATTGGTCAGTAATCCGGTCAACATACCGATGACAGGACCTAACAGCACTGCGCTTATCAGGGTGCCGATAGAATCGAGAAAAATGGGCAGTTTTAGCATGCTGATGAGCTGTCCGCCGATCATATTGATGGCTATAGAAATCACTATCAGCACCAGCGACTGGCTGGAAAATTGACGATGCGCCATAAAGAACCTCTTACCAGGTGAAGGATTAACGGGGGGAAATAACCAGTTCGTCATAGTGGGACACCGCACAAGGCTGGCGGCTAAACGCCAGTGCGGTCAGCTCGCCGATCACCAGTTCAAGCGTGGTGCGAACGGTGCAGCCAGGCATCATATGGCCGCCCAGCATGGCGCCTTTTGGGTCTGAGACGCAGAGATGCAGATGTTCGCCAGCGAGTTCGAGCGTGCCGCTTAACGAGATCACTTCATAGGTTCCGCGAAGCAGTGTGGTGTCTTCCTGTCCGGCGTACCGCAGGGCGACGTGGGTCAGACTGCCGGTGCAACCTGCAATCCAGGCGGCTTGCAGCTGGTGTTGATGTATAAACGCATGTAACTGTGTGAAAACTTCCTGACCGGGAAGCAAACGCAGCGCATAAAACCGTGCTTCAGACGAGGGGAGATGAGATGTAGCCATATTTTGGGGGACTCCGAGACTCGGACGTAAAGCTGATAATATAGACGCTGGTGGCTGTGCTTCCTGATATAAATCAGGATTTACGACGCGACAACGAAAAGATCTTGCTACGCTTATTCGCAATTCTGGAATATGGAATAAAACGGACGTGTCCAGGTGCCGAAATGTGACGTAAGTCAGATAACTGCGTTCTTTGGCTGGACAATCATTCCTTTTATTCCTCGTTTCGCTTATTCTAGCTGAAGCGTTTCAGTCGATTAAATGTTCGACAAATAATCAATCAGTCGCAGTTTGCGACAGGTAAGGTTTTCCTCGACGATTTGCTGGATTACTCTGTCAGCCTCATTTGAATCGGGATAGCCTTGCAGGAGACCTATGACCGTACGCGTAGCGATTAATGGCTTTGGTCGCATCGGGCGTAATGTGGTTCGTGCTTTGTATGAATCCGGACGTCGGGCGGAAATCACCGTGGTGGCAATCAACGAACTGGCGGATGCTGCAGGCATGGCGCATTTGTTGAAATATGACACCAGCCATGGACGTTTTGCCTGGGATGTTCGCCAGGAGCGCGACCAACTCATTGTTGGCGATGATGCTATTCGCATTTTGCACGAACGGAGTATCGACGCGCTACCCTGGCGTGAACTGGGTGTTGATATTGTGCTGGATTGCACCGGCGTCTACGGCAACCGCGAGCACGGCGAGGCACATATCGCCGCTGGCGCAAAGAAAGTGCTCTTTTCACATCCTGGCAGCAACGATCTCGACGCCACCGTGGTATTTGGCGTGAATCAGGAACAGTTGCGGGCTGAACACCACATTGTCTCGAATGCCTCCTGCACGACCAATTGCATTATTCCGGTCATCAAGTTGTTGGATGATGCTTATGGCATTGAGTCCGGAACCGTCACCACGATCCACTCGGCCATGCACGATCAACAGGTGATTGATGCGTATCATCCTGACCTGCGGCGTACGCGAGCCGCGAGCCAGTCGATTATTCCGGTTGATACCAAATTGTCCGCCGGTATTACGCGAATTTTTCCGCAATTCAACGATCGATTCGAAGCGATTGCTGTTCGCGTTCCGACCATAAATGTGACGGCGATCGACTTAAGCGTGACGGTGAAAAAACCAGTAAAAGCCAATGAAGTCAATCAGTTGCTGCAAAAAGCAGCACAAGGTGCATTTCATGGTATAGTTGACTATACGGAATTACCGTTGGTCTCGATAGATTTTAACCACGACCCGCACAGTGCCATCGTCGATGGGACTCAAACACGCGTGAGTGGTGCGCACCTGATTAAGACTCTGGTCTGGTGCGATAATGAATGGGGCTTTGCTAACCGAATGCTCGACACAACGTTAGCTATGGCTGCTATTGGTTTCAGGTAAGGCGCGTGAGCGCTTGCAAAACTTTAAGAATCAACGAGAGGATTCACCATGTCTGTAATTAAGATGACCGATCTGGATCTTGCTGGTAAACGTGTTTTTATCCGTGCGGATCTGAACGTACCAGTTAAAGAAGGGAAAGTAACCAGCGACGCGCGTATCCGTGCTTCCCTGCCAACCATCGAACTGGCCCTGAAGCAGGGTGCAAAAGTGATGGTAACTTCCCACCTGGGTCGTCCTACCGAAGGCGAGTACAACGAAGAATTCTCTCTGCTGCCGGTTGTTAACTACCTGAAAGACAAACTGTCTAACCCGGTTCGTCTGGTAAAAGATTACCTGGACGGCGTTGAAGTTGCAGCCGGTGAACTGGTGGTTCTGGAAAACGTTCGCTTTAACAAAGGCGAGAAGAAAGACGACGAAGCGCTGTCCAAAAAATACGCTGCATTGTGCGACGTATTCGTCATGGATGCTTTCGGTACGGCTCACCGTGCACAGGCTTCTACTCACGGTATCGGCAAATTTGCAGACGTAGCATGTGCAGGCCCGCTGCTGGCTGCTGAGCTGGACGCACTGGGCAAAGCACTGAAAGAACCGGCTCGTCCGATGGTGGCTATCGTTGGTGGTTCTAAAGTTTCTACCAAACTGACTGTTCTGGACTCTCTGTCTAAAATCGCTGACCAGCTGATCGTTGGCGGTGGTATCGCCAACACCTTCGTTGCTGCTCAAGGCCACAACGTCGGCAAATCCCTGTACGAAGCTGATCTGGTTGATGAAGCAAAACGTCTGCTGACCATCTGCGACATCCCGGTTCCGGCTGACGTTCGCGTAGCGACTGAGTTCTCTGAATCCGCAGCGGCTACCCTGAAATCTGTTTCTGACGTTAAAGAAGACGAGCAGATCCTGGATATCGGTGATGCTTCTGCACAGCAACTGGCTGAAATCCTGAAGAATGCAAAAACCATTCTGTGGAACGGTCCGGTAGGCGTGTTTGAATTCCCGAACTTCCGTAAAGGTACTGAAATCGTTGCTAACGCCATTGCAGACAGCGAAGCATTCTCCATCGCAGGCGGCGGCGACACTCTGGCCGCTATCGACCTGTTCGGTATCGCTGACAAGATCTCCTACATTTCCACTGGCGGCGGCGCATTCCTCGAATTCGTGGAAGGCAAAGTACTGCCGGCAGTAGCTATGCTCGAAGAGCGCGCTAAGAAGTAAGTCATTTAAGGGCAGGGAAACCTGCCCAATTTTCAGCGCGCTTTGCAAGCACGCACCATTTTCTAAGGCCCGACGATACAGGACAACGAAACATGTCTAAAATTTTTGATTTCGTAAAACCAGGCGTAATCACTGGTGATGACGTACAGAAAGTGTTCCAGGTAGCAAAAGAAAACAACTTCGCTCTGCCAGCAGTTAACTGCGTCGGTACCGACTCCATCAATGCCGTTCTGGAAACCGCTGCAAAAGTAAAAGCGCCGGTAATCGTTCAGTTCTCCAACGGTGGTGCTTCTTTCATCGCGGGTAAAGGCGTGAAGTCTGACGTTCCTCAGGGCGCAGCAATCCTGGGTGCTATCTCTGGTGCGCATCACGTTCATCAGATGGCTGAACACTACGGTGTTCCGGTTATCCTGCACACTGACCACTGCGCGAAGAAACTGCTGCCGTGGATCGACGGTCTGCTGGATGCGGGTGAAAAACACTTTGCTGCTACCGGCAAGCCGCTGTTCTCTTCCCACATGATCGACCTGTCTGAAGAGTCTCTGGAAGAGAACATCGAAATCTGCTCCAAATACCTGGCGCGCATGTCCAAAATCGGCATGACCCTGGAAATCGAACTGGGTTGCACCGGTGGTGAAGAAGATGGCGTGGACAACAGCCACATGGACGCTTCTGCACTGTACACCCAGCCGGAAGACGTTGATTACGCGTACACCGAGCTGAACAAAATCAGCCCGCGTTTCACCATCGCCGCTTCCTTCGGTAACGTACACGGCGTCTACAAGCCAGGTAACGTGGTTCTGACTCCGACCATCCTGCGCGACTCTCAGGACTATGTTTCTAAGAAACACAACCTGCCGCACAACAGCCTGAACTTCGTCTTCCACGGCGGTTCCGGTTCTACTGCTCAGGAAATCAAAGACTCCGTCAGCTACGGCGTAGTGAAAATGAACATCGATACCGACACCCAATGGGCGACCTGGGAAGGTGTTCTGAACTACTACAAAGCGAATGAAGCTTACCTGCAGGGCCAGCTGGGCAACCCGAAAGGCGAAGATCAGCCGAACAAGAAATACTACGATCCGCGCGTATGGCTGCGTGCTGGTCAGGCAACCATGATCACCCGTCTGGAGCAGGCTTTCACTGAACTGAACGCGGTTGACGTTCTGTAATGTAAGCCATTCTGCATGACACGAGGCCCGCATTTGCGGGCCTTTTTTATGATGAATTCAAGATACTGTCAGTACAGAATGTGTGATCAACTTGGCAGAATCCGTCCTTTTTGTTTACTCTTGTCAAACTGCCAGTCTTTTGGGACCGGCTTTATTTCTCCCGTTTGGGTAAGCAAAAAAGGAATAGTGAATGGAAGATCTCAATGTTGTCGACAGCATTAACGGTGCAGGCACCTGGCTGATTCGCAACCAGGCATTACTGCTGAGTTATGCCGTTAACATCGTTGCTGCAATCGCTATCATCATCGTCGGGATGATCGTGGCGCGTATCGTGTCGAATACCGTGAACCGTCTTATGGTTGCGCGTCAAATTGATACGACGGTCGCGGACTTTCTCTCTGCGCTGGTTCGTTACGGTATCATCGCCTTTACGCTGATTGCTGCACTGGGTCGCGTTGGGGTTCAGACCGCCTCCGTCATTGCTGTACTGGGTGCCGCAGGTTTAGCCGTTGGTCTGGCGCTGCAAGGGTCTTTGTCTAACCTCGCGGCTGGGGTATTGCTGGTGATGTTCCGTCCTTTCCGTGCCGGTGAGTATGTTGATCTGGGCGGCGTCGCGGGAACGGTACTTAACGTGCAAATTTTCTCCACCACCATGCGTACCCTGGACGGTAAAATCGTGGTGATCCCGAACGGTAAAATCATCGCCGGAAATATTATTAACTTTTCCCGTGAGCCGGTTCGCCGTAACGAATTTATTATCAGTGTGACCTATGACTCCGATATTGATCAGGTGAAAAAAATCCTGACCGATATTATTCAGTCTGAAGCTCGTATTCTGAAAGACCGTGAAATGACGGTACGCCTGAATGAGCTGGGCGCGTCATCGATTAATTTCGTGGTGCGTGCCTGGAGCAACAGCGGCGATCTGCAAGAGGTGTATTGGGATGTACTGGAACGCATTAAGCGTGAGTTTGATGCGCAGGGTATTCGCTTCCCGTCGCCGAAAATGGACGTCAACTTCAAGCGCGTGAAAGAGAGCGCAGCAGAGTAATTTTACGTTCGCGTATGGCCTGATGGCGCGATGCTATCAGGCCTGGAAAGCCAGTCTTTCGTCGTCAATATCAAGCATTCGCTGTCATCCGGCATTTTCTTCTCTCTCCATCAATTCCTCTAATATGTGATTAAAATTATCAATTTCCGCTAATGATTTTGCCGCGCTATAGTCTGCACTAAAGATGAATAGTTCGGGATGTCTAACGTGTTGTCTTATTATTTTCAAGGGCTTGCGCTCGGCGCGGCCATGATTCTGCCGCTCGGCCCACAGAATGCGTTTGTCATGAATCAGGGGATTCGTCGGCAGTATCACCTGATGATTGCCTTACTTTGCGCTGTCAGCGACTTACTGCTGATTTGTGCGGGGATCTTTGGCGGCAGCGCATTGTTAATGCAGTCGCCGTGGCTGATGGCGCTGGTCACCTGGGGCGGTGTGGCCTTTCTTCTGTGGTATGGCTTCGGCGCGTTAAAAACGGCAATGAGCAGTAACCTGGAACTCGCCAGCGCGGAAGTGATGAAACAGGGGCGCTGGAAAATCATCGCCACCATGCTGGCGGTAACCTGGCTGAATCCGCATGTTTATCTGGATACCTTCGTGGTGCTGGGGAGTCTGGGTGGACAACTGGAGGTCGAACCCCGGCGCTGGTTCGCTCTCGGTACGGTGAGCGCGTCATTTCTTTGGTTCTTTGGTCTGGCACTGCTGGCCGCCTGGCTGGCGCCAAGACTACGTACCGCCAAAGCCCAACGCACGATCAATATTCTGGTCGGGTTGGTGATGTGGTTTATCGCTTTTCAACTGGCAAAAGAAGGTGTTGCGCACGTTCATGCCCTCTTTATTTAGGCCTGGTCTGATAGACATTATGCAGATACCCGCTAAGCTTGCCTGCATGCGCCCTGAGTTTCAGGGCGATTAACGAAACATGGAGGAGCGACAGTGAAGTTCAAAATGATGGCCCTGGCGGCATTAGTCGGATTCAGTGCAATCTCGGTACAGGCAAATGAATTACCTGCCGGACCGCACATTGTGACCTCCGGTACAGCAAGTGTGGACGCGACTCCAGATATCGCTACCCTGGCGATTGAAGTGAATGTTGCGGCGAAAGATGCAGCAACCGCCAAGAAGCAGGCGGACGAGCGTGTGGCGCAGTATCTTTCCTTCCTTGAGCAAAATCAGATAGCGAAGAAAGATATCAGCTCAGCCAACCTGCGCACGCAGCCGGACTACGATTATCAGAATGGTAAAAGTGTCCTGAAAGGCTACCGTGCGGTGCGTACCGTTGAAGTGACTCTGCGTCAACTGGATAAACTTAACGCCCTGTTGGATGGCGCACTGAAGGCCGGTTTGAACGAGATCCGTTCCGTCTCGCTGGGTGTTGCGCAGCCGGAAGAATATAAAGACAAGGCGCGTAAAGCGGCGATTGACGATGCAATCCATCAGGCTCAGCAGCTGGCGGCGGGTTTTAACAGCAAGCTGGGACCGGTCTACAGTGTGCGCTACCACGTCTCCAATTATCAGCCCAGCCCGGTGGTACGGATGATGAAAGCGGATGCGGCGCCAGCTGTATCGGCTGAGGAAAGCTATGAGCAGCCAACCATCCAGTTTGGCGATCAGGTCGATGTGGTATTCCAGCTGGAACCTGCCGCAGGGCAGCAACAGGCAACTCCCCCTAAAGCCCAATAATCGACAAAACCCGGCGCCACTGCCGGGTTTTTTTTAATTCTTTCCTTATTTCCCGCATTTATTCTGTGAGCAACTGTAAAAGTGGGATGCCGCATCCAGTCTTTTTTTTCGTCAGAATGAGGATATGCCATGGTGATTTTATGAGGTGACTATGGATATCTTTATTTCAAAGAAGATGCGTAATTTCATTCTGTTGGCGCAAACCAATAATATTGTCAGGGCGGCGGAAAAAATACATATGACGGCCTCTCCCTTTGGCAAAAGCATTTCGGCGCTGGAGGACCAGATTGGTTACACGCTGTTTACCCGCAAAGATAACAGCATCAGCCTGAACAAAGCGGGACAGGAGCTGTATCAAAAACTTTTTCCGATTTATCAGCGTTTATCCGCAATCGATAACGACATTCAGCACTCGGCCCGCCGCTCGCGCAATGTTGTGATCGGAATCGACAATACCTATCCCACCATTATTTTCGACCAACTGATAAGCCTCGGCGACAAGTATGACGGCGTGACCGCGCAGGCCGTTGAATTTAGTGAAAATGGGGTGATCGATAACTTGTTCGACAGAAAGCTCGATTTTATTCTTTCGCCGCAGCAGGTTTCAGCCCGCGTTCAGGAGCTGGACAATCTCACCGTGACAGACTTACCGCCGCTGCGTCTGGGGTTTCTGGTCTCCCGGCGTTATGAAGAGAGGCAACCGCAGGAGCTCTTACAGGAGTTACCCTGGCTACAAATGCGCTTCCAGAACAGAGCCAATTTTGAAGCAATGCTGGATGCGTATATGCGCCCGTGTGGGATTAGCCCCACGATTATCTATCGGCCTTACAGTTTTATGGCGAAGATTAGCGCCGTAGAGCGCGGGCAGTTTTTGACGGTAATACCGCATTTTGCCTGGCGTCTGGTGAATCCGGCAAAACTCAAGTATTTCGACGCACCGCACAGCCCAATGTATATGCGTGAGTTTCTCTATTCCCTGAAGAACCATCGTTATACCGCCACGATGCTTCAGCATATTACCGAAGATCGTGACGGTACCGCGAACTAACCGAGCATCGAACCGCTTTCCTGCAGGTTGCGGTGGAGATCAAACGCGTGACGAAGATCGTGATGGATATGCCCGCCGGGGGCATTTTCCAGATAGCGGTGCAGATAATCCCGGTACAGCGGATGCGCGCAGTTGTCGATAATCGTGCGCGCGCGCTGAAGCGGGGATAACCCGCGCAAATCAGCAATACCTTGCTCGGTAATAATGACCTTCACGCTGTGTTCACTGTGATCAACGTGACTGCACATCGGGACAATCGTTGAAATCTTTCCGCCTTTTGCAATAGACGGCGCCATAAAGATAGACAAATAGGCGTTGCGTTCAAAATCGCCGCTGCCGCCGATGCCATTCATCAGATTGACACCGGCAATATGCGTCGAGTTGGCGTGACCATAAATATCAAACTCAAGACCAACATTCAGCGCAATTACCCCCAGACGGCGAATAATCTCCGGATTATTGGAGATCTCCTGTGGCCGGAGCACGATGCGGCTGGCGAAGAAATCCATATTGTCGTAAATCTTCTGCAGTGAATTAGCCGAAACGGTCAGGCTGGATGCGCTGGCACCGGTAATTTTCCCCGTCTCCAGCAGATGCACCACCGAGTCTTGCAGCACCTCGGAATACATCATAAACGGCGGGATCTCCGGATTTTCGCCAAGTCTCGCCATGACCGCATTGTTAATATTGCCAACCCCGCTTTGCAGGGGCAGAAATTCCGGTGGAATGTGCTGATTCACGATTTCATTGAGTAAGAACGCCACGACGTTGTCGGCAATTTGCTGGCAGGTCGGGTTTTCTTTTATCGTCGTGTTTCCGGCGTCGGGTAATTCGGTTTCCACCAGGGCGACAATCTTTTTGGGATCAATCTGCACACAATGGCTGCCTACGCGATCCATGGTATGAAAAATAGGTACGCTATTGCGCCTCGGCGGCGCGCCGGGAATGACGATATCGGCCAGCTCGGAGACCCGCGGGCTATGGTAGTGATTCAGTTCTATGATCACTTTTTTCGCCCGCAGCAGCCAGGTTGGTGCATTGCCGATCCCGCTGGAAAGCCAGACCCGGCCATCCGGTGCAATCGATGAGGCCTCGATCACCGCAACGTCAATGTCGCCAAAGAAGCCGTAATTGACCATTTGCGCCACTTCGCTCAGATGCAGATCGACAAAATTAACCTGCCCCTGATTGATTTTTTCCCGCAGGCCGGAGGAGGTCTGATAGGGCGCTCGCCAGGAGACAGCGTCCGCCTCTGACAGTGCGTCGTCTGCCGCCGCGCCGATAGAGGCTCCGGTCAGCAGACGGATCTGAAAGGGCTGTTGTGCGTCATGCTTTTCACTGGCACGTCTGGCAATGGCGGCGGGCAGGGCTTTCGGCGATCCGGCCGGGGTAAAGCCGCTGAAGGCAACCATATCATCGTGCTGAATAAACTCCGCCGCTTCATCGGCGCTCATTCGTTTCATCCTGCGTTCCTTAGTTGGACGCTATTAATGACCGACAAAATTCGGTTTCCGTTTTTGCAGGAAAGCGTTCATCCCTTCCTGATAGTCCTCGCTGTCGTAAACGGCGCGGCGCATTCCCTGGATACGCTCAAATTCGTCGGAATTCATGGTGTGCGCTTCACCCAGTACGCGTAGCTCTTCCTTGATGACGGCAATAGCCAAAGGCGCTTTTTCTGAAATGTGGTGCGCTATCTGGAGGGTGAAATCTTCCAGTTCGGCGACATCGACCACATGGTTAAGAATGCCGACAGCCAGCGCCCGTTGTGCGGTAATGGGGGAGGCGGTAAAAATCAGCTCTTTGACGATATGGAAACCTGCGTCACGCGTCAGGTTGTGAATGCCCACCAGGTTATACGGCACGCCGAGATTGACCGGGGTCATCGAGAAGGTCGACGTGCTGGCGGCGATAATCAGATCGGAACTCATGATCATTTCAAACGCGCCGCCCCAGACGCTGCCTTCGACCATGGAAATAACCGGTTTAGGATATTTTTGGATCATGCGGGTGATCTGACGCAGCGGATCGTCATAAGAGAGCGGATCGCGCCGCCCGGTGGGCAGTTCGTGAATGTCATGGCCCGCCGAGAAGACTTTTGCCCCGCTGGGGGCGCGCAAAATAATGCAACGAATGTCCGGTCGATTCAGGTCGCTCAGCGCCTGCATTAAATCGTCCATAAAGACTTTACTCAGGGCGTTGAGTTTACGGGCATAGTTAAACTCAATAACCGCAACTTTATGGATAATGACAACGTTAACATATTGATAAGACATAAAAGTTCCTTTATTCAAAATACTGATGCTGAAGAAATTCGTTGATGTGACGCAGGCCGGTACGCGGTGACAGGTCATTGTTTTTGACCGCCTGCAGCATTTGATGGAAATAACGATCAAATTCGGTACGGGTGAAGAGCAGGCGCAGCGCCGATTCTTCGGTCTGTTTTTGCAGCCAGTCGACCGACTGCTGCTGGCGAACTTGCGCCAGCCGACCGCTGGCGGTGAGTGCGGCTCTGAAGTCGGCGATGGTCTGCCAGATCTCTTCAATGCCGCGTTTTTCAAGCGCGCTGCAGGTCAGAACCTGTGGCTGCCACTCTTCGTACTTGCGGCGTAAAATGTGCAACGCGGAGTCATACATATGGCGGGCAATGGCGACGTTAGGGCGATTGTCGCCGTCATCCTTGTTGATGACGATCAGGTCCGCCATCTCCATGATCCCTTTTTTGATCCCTTGCAGAGCGTCGCCGCCGCCCGCGATTTGCAGCGAGACAAAGCAGTCCACCATACGGGCGACTTCAATTTCTGACTGACCCACGCCAACGGTTTCGACAATGACCACATCGAAGCCCGCCGCTTCGCAGAGCAGTATCAATTCGTGAGCGCGCTGGCTGGTTCCGCCCAGATGTCCGCTGGACGGCACCGGGCGAATAAACGCGGCATCGGAGCGTGCCAGTTCCGTCATGCGGGTTTTGTCACCGAGAATACTGCCGCCGCTCACCGGGCTGCTCGGGTCGACGGTAATAACTGCTACCCGCAGGCCGTGGCGGATAAGCAACATGCCGAATGCGTCCAGAAAGGTGCTTTTTCCCGCACCTGGCGTACCGGTAATGCCCAGACGCAGGGCATTGCCTGTGAACGGCATGATCGCATCCAGCAGTGTTGTACTCAGCGCCTGATGCCCCGGATGACGGCTTTCTATCAGCGTCATGGCCTGAGCGAGCGTGGCGCGATCGCCCAGCCGTAATCGCCGGATAGTCTCTGTCAGTGTGGCGTCGTTAATCATGCTGTTGCCCAATGCGGGTCAACACATCGCGTACGCTTTCCAGCATGGGGGTGCCGGGACCATAAATTGCCGCGACGCCGCGTTCTTGCAGGAAAGCGTAATCCTGAGGTGGGATCACGCCGCCTGCCACGACTAAGATATCGTCGCGCCCCCAGTTTTTGAGCGCAGTCACCAGTTCTGGGATCAGTGTTTTATGCCCGGCGGCCAGCGACGATGCGCCTACCACGTGCACGTCGTTTTCGATCGCCAGACGGGCGATCTCTTCTGGCGTGGAAAACATCGGGCTGAGATCAACGTCGAAACCGAGATCGGAATAGGCGCTGGCGATCACTTTCGCGCCACGATCGTGACCATCCTGGCCCATTTTGGCGATCAGGATCCGTGGGCGGCGGCCATAGTCGGTGAGAAACTGTTCGGTTTGCGCAAGGATGGCGTCGAACTCAGCGGCGGAGTTGCTGGATTGATGATAGCTTTGCGCAATCACGCCGGTGACGCACTGGCTGGGGACCAGGTAACGGTCGAACGCCGTTTCCAGCGCGTCGGAAATTTCACCCAATGTGGCGCGAGCCCGGGCGGCAATCACTGCGGCGGCAAGCAGGTTTTCATTATGTTGTGCGGCATGGGTGAGGGCGCTCAGAGCGGATTTGACCGCCGCGTCGTCGCGGGTGGCGCGGATGTGCTTCAGTGAGGCAATTTGCTCATTGCGGACTTTAACATTGTCAATTTCCAGCACTGACGTTTCATCTTCTTTCTCCAGCTTGTATTTATTCACACCGACGATCACCCGTTTGCCCTGATCGATCAGCGACTGTTCGCGAGCAGAAGCCTCTTCGATCATCCGTTTTGGCAGTCCGGCTTCGATAGCCTTCGCCATGCCGCCCGCCTCGTCTATCTGCTGGATGATCGCTCGCGCCTGCTTGACGACCTGATCGGTCAGCGACTCTACGTAGTAAGAGCCGGCCAGCGGATCGACGGTGCGACAAATTTCTGACTCTTCCTGAATAATGATTTGCGTGTTACGGGCGATACGCGCCGAAAAATCGCCAGGCAGACCCAGCGCTTCGTCGAAGGCGTTGGTATGGAGAGACTGAGTACCGCCAAGCGTTGCGCCAAGCGCTTCAATGGTGGTGCGGATGACATTGTTATAGGGATCTTGTTCGGTCAGACTCCAGCCGGAGGTCTGGCAGTGGGTGCGCAGCGCCAGCGATTTCGGGTTGGTTGCCCCAAAACTGCTGACCGCTTCGCTCCACAGGTAGCGTGCGGCGCGCAGCATGGCGACGTTCATAAACAGATCCATGCCGATACCGAAGAAGAAAGATAAGCGGGGGGCAAAATCATCAATTTTCAGTCCGGCGGAGAGCGCCGCTTTGATGTATTCAATGCCGTCCGCCAGGGTGAACGCGACCTGCTGTACACAGTTGGCGCCTGCTTCACCC
Source organism: Citrobacter sp. GW821-FHT02E08 (assembly GCF_059421685.1). Classification (NCBI taxonomy): domain Bacteria; kingdom Pseudomonadati; phylum Pseudomonadota; class Gammaproteobacteria; order Enterobacterales; family Enterobacteriaceae; genus Citrobacter; species Citrobacter sp. GW821-FHT02E08. The sequence goes on from NZ_JBWKVL010000001.1 coordinate 336,214, forward strand.
ATGTGATAGCCGCTGATACTGATGGTGTTAAAGCGCGGCATATTGCCCGAACACCAGGCAATGATGTCGGCGATAATGCGCATGGAGGGTTTTGGCGGATAAATATAGGTGTTGCGGCACAGGTACTCTTTCAGGATATCGTTTTGAATCGTGCCGGTGAGTTGTTCTGGTGTGACGCCCTGTTCTTCTGCAGCCACGATATAGAACGCCATTACCGGCAATACCGCGCCGTTCATGGTCATTGAGACGGACATTTTATCCAGCGGGATCTGGTCGAACAGGACTTTCATGTCTTCCACGGTATCAATGGCGACACCGGCTTTACCCACATCGCCAGCCACACGTGGATTATCAGAGTCGTAACCGCGATGGGTGGCGAGATCAAACGCCACGGATAACCCTTTTTGCCCCGCGGCGAGGTTGCGACGGTAAAAGGCATTGGACTCTTTGGCGGTTGAGAAACCGGCGTACTGGCGAATGGTCCAGGGCTGCGCCGTGTACATGGTGGCGCGTGGACCGCGAACGTACGGCGGCAGGCCGGGGAGGGTATCCATTACTTCCAGGTTGTCGAGGTCGGCGGGGGTATATAACGGCTTGACGGCGATCCCTTCTGCTGTGTGGCGTACAAGATCTTCGACGGTTTTTTCCTGACGGCTGAGTTCCTTATTGGCCAGCCGTTGCCAGTCCTGCAAATTTGACATGTGTTGCTCCGTATTACGCAATGGAATGGGTTCTTGCGAATACGGTGAGCTTTTTAACCTGCGCTGTCGCCAGCAAAAAATAGCCAACAACGCGTCGTTTTTTGCCGCCTGGGATTATTTATTTTGTGATGGATTTCAAAGACTTTTTTTTGCAAGTGAGCCGGATAAACTTAATGTTATCCGGCAATCGGGCATTAATCCTGACGCAGCACTTTATGACCGTACGCCAGCAGCGCGTCAGTGACGTTGCGCATCATGCGGCTTTCCGGCGCAAAACGGTGCCAGTAAAGCATCCGGCGTTGAAACAGACCGGGCGTTAAGTCGATCAGCTCGCCGCTGTTTAACTCTTTCTCAATCTGCAAATGCGGGATCATACAGCAGGTCGTGCCCTGGCGAGCCAGCTGTACAAAGGCTTCAGAAGAGTTAACGATGTGACACGGTACGCTACCCGGCGGCAGGTCGAAGTTCTGTTGCAGGAAGGCCTGGTGCATATCATCGAGATGGTCAAACGCCACGGCGGGCGCTTTCAGCAGCGCCGAGCGGGTGACGCCGTTCGGAAAATAACGTGCCGCAAAGGCGCGTGAGGCCACGAACAGATAGTCGAGTGCGCCGAGCTTATCGACCAGGCAACTGGGGAGTGCCTGGTGCTGAATACTCACCGCGCCCACCACCTCGCCGCGGCGCAGACGTTCTTGCGTACGGGTTTCATCTTCCACCTGCAGGTTCAGGCGGATAGGCGAATCAGCCAGCACGGGGGCCAGCGCAGGCAGCAGCCAGGTGGCCAGACTGTCGGCGTTAACCGCCAGCGACAACAGCAGCGGCGTGGAGCCGGTTTGCTCATCTCCCAGCCATTCGTCTTCCAGCAGCTCAACCTGACGCAGCAGCGCCAGCAGCTTTTGCCCTTGCTCAGTCGGGCGTGGCGGAACGGTACGTACAAGCAGCGGCTGCCCGAACATATTCTCAAGCTGTTTTATGCGTTGCGAGACGGCGGATTGCGTGATGCACAGCTTCTGTGCCGCGCGCTCAAATCCTCGTTCACGTATCACCGCATCCAGTGCTTGTAGTGTTCTGTAGTCCGGACGTTTCATTGCTATGACGTACTCCTAAAATTTGGGGGGGTCTGCACTATGACACAAATTTTAGTTGGGTACAGACGAATTCCACCGTCTGCAAATGGGGTTGGGGACATTTTTCTCGTCAATGTTCTATAATGCGCCTGAAATTTCACACCACAGGCGAAACGACCATGACGCAGGATGAACTGAAAAAAGCAGTAGGATGGGCGGCACTTCAGTATGTACAACCCGGAACCATTGTAGGAGTAGGGACAGGCTCAACCGCCGCGCACTTTATTGATGCGCTGGGTACAATGAAAGGCCAGATTGAAGGCGCAGTGTCCAGTTCGGATGCGTCCACTGAAAAACTCAAAAGCCTTGGCATTCATGTTTTTGATCTTAACGAAGTGGACAGCCTGGGTGTCTACGTTGACGGCGCGGATGAAATTAACGGCCACATGCAGATGATCAAAGGCGGTGGTGCGGCGTTAACCCGTGAGAAGATTATTGCCTCGGTGGCGAAGAAATTCATTTGTATCGCCGATGCCTCCAAAGAGGTGGATATTCTGGGGCGTTTCCCACTGCCGGTAGAAGTGATCCCGATGGCGCGTAGCGCCGTTGCACGCCAGTTAGTGAAACTTGGCGGCCGTCCGGAATATCGTCAGGGCGTGGTGACGGATAACGGCAACGTGATCCTCGACGTACACGGCATGGAAATCATCGACCCTATCGCGATGGAAAATGCCATCAACGCGATCCCGGGCGTGGTGACTGTCGGCCTGTTTGCCAACCGTGGTGCGGACGTTGCGCTGATTGGCACCGCTGATGGTGTGAAAACCATCGTGAAATAATCTGACAGGGGAACCGCTTCCCCTGTGAAAAAATTTTTGGTAGGGCAAATTTGGTGACATGTATCACGTTTAGAATGTTGCCCTGCCGATCTCGCTAAACTCCCGGCACTTCCCAGCATTTTCCTCTGTTATTTCCTGCCGAATGATATGTCCTCAGAATGGCGACGCAAACGTTCATATTGCCGCGATAGTTTTTTTTGATATGTTGAAGGCGGATGCAAATCCACACACACAACATCAGATTGATAAAAAGACAGGGTCGGGGAAATGGCAAAGGTATCGCTGGAGAAAGACAAAATTAAATTTCTGCTGGTTGAAGGCGTGCACCAACGTGCACTGGAAAGCCTTCGCGCGGCAGGTTATACCAACATCGAATTCCATAAAGGCGCTCTGGATGCCGAGCAACTGAAAGAATCGATCCGTGATGCCCACTTCATTGGTCTGCGATCCCGTACTCATCTGACAGAAGAGGTGATTGAAGCGGCAGAGAAACTGGTGGCGATTGGCTGTTTCTGCATCGGCACCAACCAGGTTGATCTGAGCGCGGCGTCAAAACGCGGGATCCCCGTGTTTAACGCGCCATTCTCAAATACCCGTTCTGTCGCGGAACTGGTGATTGGTGAGCTACTTCTGCTGCTTCGCGGCGTACCGGAGGCAAATGCCAAAGCGCACCGTGGCGTCTGGAACAAACTGGCATCAGGCTCTTTTGAAGCGCGTGGCAAAAAACTGGGCATCATTGGTTACGGTCATATCGGTACTCAGTTGGGTATTCTGGCGGAGTCGCTGGGGATGCATGTCTACTTCTATGACATTGAAAACAAATTACCGCTGGGTAATGCGACTCAGGTTCAGCACCTCTCCGATCTGCTGAACATGAGCGATGTCGTGAGCCTGCACGTACCGGAAAACGCCTCGACCAAAAACATGATGGGTGCGAAAGAGATCGCGTTGATGAAACCGGGTGCACTGCTGATCAACGCCGCTCGTGGCACGGTCGTGGATATTCCGGCACTGTGCGATGCGCTGGCAACCAAACATCTGGCGGGTGCCGCGATCGACGTCTTCCCGACGGAGCCGGCAACCAACAGCGATCCTTTCACCTCGCCGCTGTGTGAGTTCGATAACGTGATCCTGACCCCGCACATTGGTGGCTCAACCCAGGAAGCACAGGAAAATATCGGTCTTGAAGTTGCCGGTAAACTGACGAAATATTCTGATAACGGCTCCACGCTTTCTGCGGTTAACTTCCCGGAAGTGTCGCTACCGTTGCACGGCGGCCGCCGTCTGATGCACATTCACGAAAACCGTCCAGGCGTATTAACTGCGCTTAACCAGATTTTTGCTGAGCAGGGCGTCAACATTGCGGCGCAATATCTGCAAACCTCTGCGCAGGTGGGTTATGTGGTCATTGATATTGAAGCCGATGAAGATGTGGCGGAGAAAGCGTTGCTGGCGATGAAGGCGCTCCCGGGCACCATTCGCGCGCGTTTGTTGTACTAATTTTGTCCTGCCCGGTGGCGCTACGCTACCGGGCCTTATTTCGTGTAGACATCCACACCGTAGTCCCGGCCAGGCAAAGACGTCTCCCGGTTCGGATGAACATCCCTGAGTCGTTTCCAGCCGCAGTTGAGTCCTCTTGCAACATATACATCCTGTTTACGAGCGTTGCCGCAATCGGTGATAAAAGGCGTTGTGGCGCGTTGAGTATCAAAAAAAGGAATTTACGATGGGGCTTCAGCATAGGGCTGAAACGGAAAAGCCCCTACCGTAGCAGGGGCTTAAAAAAGGAAAGGGACGATGATGAGATACGTCATCATGCTGCTAATCCTGTTAATCATAGCCTACCCAGCATATTAACAGAGAGGAAGCAGGAGGGAGGTTCGCCTCCCTCACCCTTTACCGAGGAATTTAGGTCAAAAAAAAAGCGGTGTCAATGGGAAGAAAACGGCGGCCATTCCCACACTTTCGACGGTGTTACTACAGCCGGTAAGGGAATATCCCACTCTTCAACCGGCAGTTTTTCGACTAACTGACAGTCATGGGCATAGCCCACCGGTTGGATCCCGTGTTGCCGCCAGTTCTGCAATGTCCGGTCATAAAATCCGCCACCCATACCCAGACGCTGCCCCTCTTCGTCAAACGCCACTAACGGCGTTACCAACACATCCAGTTGCGCAAGCGGCAATACGTCGCGCACATCCAGTTTCGGCTCCTGAATCTTCAGGCGATTGGTGACCAGTTCGCTTTGGGGGTGATAGTGCAGAAACAATAAATTGCCGGGACTAAACGGGTGCAGGACCGGGAGATAAACACGTTTACCTGCTCGCCAGAGTTGTTCGATCAGCGGTTGAGTGTCGAGTTCGCCATCGAATGAGAGAAATAACGCGACAGTGTGCGCCATTACTATCGGTGGGTAAGCAAGCATTCTGTTCGCTGCATGCTGGCCGAAATGGGTTTGCTGCTGAGGGGTCAGTGCCCGTCTACGTTGGCGTATTAGCTGGCGGATTTCTTGTCGGGATAAAGAGAGTTCGGGAAGTTGTGTCATAGCTGTTGGTAGGTAGAAGGGAATCTCCGAGATGCCGCCGCAGGCTGTAACCCTTGAACCCTTGGTTCAAGGTGAATGCGTCGTCACAGTTTTAAGGCTTCTCGGACGGACCGAGCATGCTCACCAACCGTGGAGCGCCACATTCTTGTGGTATGAAATATCGGCTCAGGGGACTGGCCCGCTTGCAAACATCTCAGAGAAATTTTGTCTTCACGGTCACTCTACCATAGTAAACCGAAAAGTGTTATTCAAAGTTTTGGCCCGTTTTTTCGGTTATGCGACCCTGATCAAGCAACGCCTGTTCGATGGTCTGCTGCAGCATCCGAATACGTTGTTCCATGCTCGCCGCGTAGTCACGCGTCTTCGCTTTTTCCTGAGCTAATTCATAGCTGATGTTCAATGCGGCAATGAAAACCAGCTGCTCAGTATTTGTGACTCTAGTGCGAACTTTTAGATCTTGCAACCGCTGATTAAGATCGTCCGCTGCCTGATTCAACGCATCCTTTTGTTCAGGCGGGCAATTCACTCGCAGTGAACGGCCAAATATTTGGATATCGACGGGTTGTGCAGACATGCCACCTTCCTGCTGATTGACTGCGCTGCCTTCGTCTCCGGACCCTGGGTCCGCGAAGGGGCGACACTATAGCTACCCTGGTATGAAGATACAAGCCCTTTTCTGGTTCACCAGGGTCCAAAGTGGTAGCATATCATGAATATCCTCCCTTTGATGACGAATGCTTATGTCTATACAGAACGAAATGCCTGGTTACACCGAAATGAACCAGTTTTTGAACCAACAAGGGGCAGGACTGACCCCAGCCGAAATGCACGGTTTGATAAGCGGGATGATTTGTGGCGGCAACAACGACAGCTCCTGGCAGCCGCTGCTTCATGACCTGACAAACGAAGGTCTGGCCTTTGGTCATGAACTGGCGCAAGCATTGCGTAAAATGCACGCCGCGACCAGCGATGCGCTGGAAGATGACGGCTTTCTTTTTCAGCTTTTTCTGCCTGAAGGAGACGACGTCAGCGTGTTCGATCGCGCCGATGCACTGGCAGGTTGGGTCAACCACTTTTTGCTCGGCCTTGGCGTCACACAGCCTAAGCTCGACAAAGTGACGGGTGAAACCGGCGAAGCGATTGACGACCTGCGCAACATTGCGCAGTTGGGTTATGACGAAGACGAAGATCAGGAAGAGCTGGAGATGTCGCTCGAAGAGATCATCGAATATGTGCGTGTTGCGGCGCTGCTGTGTCACGACACCTTTACGCGTCAGCAGCCAACTGCGCCGGAAGTGCGCAAACCGACCCTGCACTAAGAACGAAAACGCCAAGGAGAGTGTTATGAGCGAACTATCCCTGCAAGAATACCTGCGTCGTCGCCAGGCACTGCTGGCGCAAATGCCGCCTGGCAGCGCGGCGCTGATTTTCGCCGCGCCAGAAGCGACGCGTAGCGCGGACAGCGAGTATCCGTATCGCCAAAGCAGCGACTTCTGGTATTTCACCGGTTTTAATGAACCGGAAGCTGTGTTGGTGCTGATTAAAAGCGATGACACTCATAACCACAGCGTTTTGTTTAACCGGGTTCGCGACCTGACTGCGGAGATCTGGTTTGGCCGTCGTCTTGGGCAAGATGCCGCGCCAGAAAAGCTGGGCGTGGATCGTGCGCTGGCGTTCAGCGAAATCAACCAGCAACTCTTCCAACTGCTTAATGGCCTGGATGTGGTGTATCACGCGCAAGGCGAATATGCCTGGGCGGATGAGATTGTCTTCACTGCGCTGGATAAGCTGCGCAAAGGGGCACGTCAGAATCTGAAAGCACCTGCGACGCTCACCGACTGGCGCCCGATGGTGCATGAGATGCGCCTGTTTAAATCAGCGGAAGAGATCGCCGTAATGCGACGTGCCGGAGAGATCAGCGCGCTGGCGCATACACGGGCGATGGAGAAATGCCGTCCGGGCATGTTTGAGTATCAACTGGAAGGGGAGATTCACCACGAATTTACGCGTCACGGCGCGCGTTATCCTTCCTATAACACCATTGTTGGCAGTGGCGCAAATGGCTGCATCCTGCATTACACCGAGAATGAAAGTGAAATGCGCGATGGCTCGCTGGTGTTGATTGACGCCGGATGCGAATACAAAGGGTATGCCGGGGATATCACACGAACCTTCCCGGTCAACGGCAAGTTCACCTCCGCCCAGCGCGAGATCTACGACATTGTGCTGGCGTCGCTGGAAACCAGTTTGCGCCTGTACCGCCCGGGCACCTCCATTCAGGAAGTGACCGGCGAGGTGGTGCGCATTATGGTAACTGGCCTGGTGAAACTGGGCATCCTGAAGGGCGAAATCGATCAACTGATCGCCGATAACGCCCATCGACCTTTCTTTATGCATGGCCTGAGCCACTGGCTGGGGCTGGATGTGCATGATGTCGGCACCTATGGTAAGGATCGCTCCCGTCTGCTTGAGCCGGGTATGGTTCTGACCGTGGAGCCAGGTCTCTACATCGCACCGGATGCTGACGTACCGGAAGCGTATCGCGGTATTGGTATCCGAATTGAAGACGACATCGTCATCACACAAACCGGTAACGAAAACCTGACCGCCAGCGTAGTGAAAAAAGCCGACGACATCGAAGCCTTAATGGCTGCGGCGCGCCAACAATGAGCGTGATTATCGTAGGCGGCGGGATGGCTGGGGCGACGCTGGCGCTGGCAATCTCTCAATTGAGTCATGGCAAGTTGCCGGTGCATCTGATTGAAGCGACGGCGCCTGAAGCCCAGGATCACCCGGGTTTCGACGCCCGGGCGATCGCCCTGGCGGCAGGCACCTGTCAGCAACTGGCGCGGATGGGTATCTGGCAGGCGATCGCCGATTGCGCAACGGCCATCAATACCGTTCACGTTAGCGATCGCGGGCATGCCGGGTTTGTGACTCTGGATGCGCAAGATTATCGTATTGCGGCGTTAGGGCAGGTCGTTGAGTTGCACGATGTCGGTCAGCGCTTGTTCGGACTGTTGCGCAAAGCGCCGGGCGTGACGTTGCATTGCCCTGATCGCGTCGCCACGGTCTCGCGCACGCAGGAGCAGGTCAATGTCACGCTGGAAAACGGTGATGTGATTACCGGCGACGTCCTGGTTGCGGCTGATGGCACGCGTTCTGCGCTGGCAACGGCCTGCGGTGTGGACTGGCAGCAAACGCCATACGAACAGTTAGCGGTGATCGCCAACGTGGCTGTCTCTGTGCCCCATGAAGGGCGTGCGTTTGAGCGCTTTACCCAACATGGCCCACTGGCGATGTTGCCAATGTCCGGGGAGCGTTGCTCACTGGTGTGGTGCCATCCGCTTGAGCGACGTGATGAGGTGATGGCCTGGTCTGATGAACAGTTTTGCCGTGAATTGCAGAGCGCATTTGGCTGGCGACTGGGACGTATTACCCAAGCGGGGAAACGCAGTGCCTATCCTCTTTCGCTGACGACGGCGGTCAAAGCCGTCACCCATCGTACCGTGCTGGTGGGAAATGCCGCGCAGACACTGCACCCTATCGCAGGACAAGGGTTTAATCTTGGATTACGCGATGTGATGAGCCTTGCCGAAACGCTGACCCAGGCATGGCAAGCAGGCGAAGACGTCGGCGAATATCGCGTGCTGTCGCGTTATCAACAGCGTCGACAGGCAGACCGTGAAACAACAATTGGTGTGACGAACAGTCTGGTTTATCTGTTTGCCAATCACTGGGCGCCGTTGGTTGTCGGACGCAATGTCGGGTTGATGGCAATGGAATTATTGACACCGGCACGCGATGTGCTGGCGGAGCGGACCCTGGGTTGGGTAGCGCGTTAAATATGACCTGTAGGCCGGATAAGGTGAAGCCGCCATCCGGCAGGGTTACCCGCACAAATGCCTGATGGCGTTACGCTTATCAGGCCTACGGATTACAGGTTTCGGTTTCGAGGAGCAAACAGTGCAAAGTGTTGATGTAGCTATTGTGGGTGGAGGCATGGTAGGTCTGGCCGTCGCCTGCGGCTTACAGGGTAGCGGTTTACGGGTCGCCGTGCTGGAACAGCATGTCCCTCAGCCACTGGAAAATGATGCTCCACCGGCGCTTCGCGTGTCGGCCATTAATGCTGCCAGCGAAAAATTGCTCACGCGTCTCGGCGTGTGGTCAGATATTGTTGCCCGTCGGGCCAGCTGCTATCACGGCATGGAAGTCTGGGACAAAGACAGCTTTGGACGCATTGCGTTCGATGATAAAAGTATGGGCTACAGCCATCTTGGGCATATCGTTGAAAATACGGTGATCCACTATGCTCTGTGGCAAAAAGCGCAGCAATCCTCGGATGTTACTCTGATGGCCCCCGCAGAACTGCAGCAGGTGGCCTGGGGGGAAAATGAAACGTTTCTGACCCTGAAAGACGGCACGATGTTAACCGCTCGCCTGGTGGTTGGAGCGGACGGCGCGAACTCCTGGCTGCGCAGCAAAGCAGATATTCCGCTGACCTTCTGGGACTATCGCCATCATGCGCTGGTCGCAACCATTCGTACCGAAGAGGCGCATGATGCCGTTGCACGCCAGGCGTTTCATGGCGAAGGTATTCTCGCGTTTTTGCCCCTCGTCGACCCGCATCTCTGCTCTATTGTCTGGTCGCTTTCGCCACAAGAGGCTGAGCGGATGCAACATGCGAGCGAAGAGGAATTCAACCGGGCATTGAATATTGCGTTTGATAACCGGTTGGGGTTGTGTCGCGTGGAAAGCGAACGCCAGGTATTCCCGCTGACGGGGCGCTATGCGCGCCAGTTTGCCGCCCATCGTCTGGCACTGGTCGGCGATGCCGCCCATACCATCCATCCGCTGGCGGGGCAGGGGGTTAACCTCGGCTTTATGGATGCTGCGGAACTTATCGATGAACTGAAGCGTTTGCAGCGTCAGGGCAAAGATATCGGTCAGTATCTGTATTTGCGTCGTTACGAGCGCAGCCGTAAGCACAGTGCCGCCATGATGCTGGCAGGTATGCAAGGTTTTCGCGAGCTGTTTGCTGGGGAGAATCCGGCGAAGAAATTGCTGCGCGATATTGGTCTGAAACTGGCCGATACCCTCCCTGGTGTAAAACCGCAACTTATCCGTCAGGCAATGGGGTTGAATGATTTACCTGAGTGGCTTCGTTAACAAATCCCCCCGCTTCTAAGAGTTTGAGACCCGTCACACTTTCTTCTCCCGGCCTTCGCGCCGGGGGACTTACCTCATTTGAAATAATCTAATTCCACGCTGTTTTTCGCATTAGATTTTTTTATATCACTATTTTCTCTAGTCTCGATTTTTGACATTTTTTTAGAATTTAATATCGATTCAGTCGGTTTTTTTCGCCTGTGATTTGTGTGTTATAGGCGTGTTAATTATATTTTTGGTTTTTTGTTCTGTGGTCTGCTTTGCCATTTTTTGGCATAAGCTAATGTGATAGTTAATTTTACCTTATGGTTAAGCGTCAGTTTCGGTGGTAAGTTCAATGGAAAAGAGAACGTTTGCGTTGAGGCCATGACGTGGCTTCGATGACGGGTTTCGTGGCGTAAATTTCATCACGAAATGGTTGCAAGCCCTGCTTATTCAACGAGGAAAAGATGGCTCAACAGACTCCTTTGTACGAACAACACACGTTATGTGGCGCACGAATGGTCGATTTTCATGGCTGGATGATGCCGCTGCATTACGGTTCCCAGCTCGATGAGCATCATGCTGTGCGCACCGATGCCGGTATGTTTGATGTTTCGCATATGACGATTGTCGATCTGCGAGGCAGCCGCACCCGGGAGTTTTTGCGTTATCTGCTGGCAAATGACGTGGCAAAGCTAACGAAGAGCGGGAAAGCCCTCTACTCCGGTATGCTTAATGCCTCGGGCGGCGTGATAGATGACCTTATCGTCTACTACTTCACTGAAGATTTCTTCCGCCTCGTTGTTAACTCCGCCACCCGCGAAAAAGACCTCTCCTGGATTTCCCAACACGCTGAACCTTATGCCATCGACATTACCGTCCGTGACGATCTGTCGTTGATCGCCGTACAGGGACCAAACGGGCAGGCTAAAGCCGCCGCGTTGTTTACCGAAGAACAGCGTCGCGCAGTCGACGGGATGAAACCGTTCTTTGGTGTCCAGGCGGGCGATCTCTTCATTGCGACAACCGGTTATACCGGTGAAGCGGGCTATGAAATCGCCATGCCAAATGAAAAGGCGGCAGATTTCTGGCGTGCGCTGGTGGAAGCTGGCGTGAAACCGTGTGGTCTGGGTGCGCGTGATACGTTGCGTCTGGAAGCTGGCATGAACCTGTACAGCCAGGAGATGGACGAAAGCATTTCTCCATTAGCCGCCAACATGGGCTGGACCATTGCCTGGGAACCGACTGACCGTGATTTCATCGGTCGCGACGCGCTGGAAACGCAGCGTGAAAAAGGGCACGAGCAGTTGGTCGGTCTGATCATGACGGAAAAAGGCGTGTTGCGTAATGAGTTGCCGGTTCGTTTTATCGATGCGCAGGGCAACACGCAGGAAGGCATTATCACCAGCGGCACGTTCTCTCCGACGCTGGGCTACAGCATTGCGCTGGCGCGTGTGCCAGCAGGCATTGGTGAAACGGCGATTGTGCAAATCCGTAACCGCGAGATGCCGGTAAAAGTAACGAAACCTGTTTTTGTGCGTAACGGCAAAGCCGTCGCGTGATTCATCCTTTTTTGGAGATTGATTGATGAGCAACGTACCTGCAGAACTGAAATACAGCAAAGAACACGAATGGCTGCGTAAAGAAGCGGACGGTACTTACACCGTGGGCATTACCGAGCACGCTCAGGAACTGTTGGGCGACATGGTGTTTGTCGATCTGCCAGACGTCGGCAGCACCGTTAGCGCAGGCGATGATTGCGCGGTCGCTGAGTCCGTCAAAGCGGCCTCTGATATTTATGCGCCTGTGGGGGGCGAGATCGTGGCCGTTAACGACGCGCTCAGCGACTCTCCGGAGCTTATCAACAGCGAACCGTATGCGGGTGGCTGGATTTTCAAAATCAAAGCCAACGACGCGAGCGAAATCGACGCGCTGCTGGATGCCACTGCATACGAAGCCCTGTTAGAAGACGAGTAATGTTGTGCCGGATGGCACTGCGTTTATCCGGCCTACAGGTCACCGTAGGCCCGGTAAGCGTTAGCGTCACCGGGCAATTGAGTTAGAGACAATCACGATTCACTGCACGTTTCAGGAACCATCGCCCATGACACAGACGTTAAGCCAGCTTGAAAACAGCGGCGCTTTCATTGAACGCCACATCGGACCGGACGCTGAGCAACAGCAAGAAATGCTGAATGCCGTTGGCGCCGAGTCGTTAAACGCGCTGATCGGCCAGATTGTGCCGAAAGATATTCAGCTTGCGACCCCGCCGCAGGTGGGTGAAGCTGCGACCGAATATGCTGCGCTGGCAGAACTCAAAGCTATCGCCAGCCGCAATAAGCGCTTCACGTCTTACATCGGCATGGGCTACACCGCCGTGCAATTGCCGCCGGTTATCCTGCGCAATATGTTAGAAAATCCAGGTTGGTACACCGCGTATACGCCATACCAGCCGGAAGTCTCTCAGGGGCGTCTGGAATCACTGCTGAACTTCCAGCAGGTGACGCTGGATCTGACCGGCCTGGATATGGCCTCTGCGTCTCTGCTTGACGAAGCGACTGCGGCGGCTGAAGCGATGGCAATGGCGAAACGCGTGAGCAAGCTGAAAAACGCTAACCGTTTCTTTGTCGCCTCCGACGTACATCCTCAAACGCTGGACGTAGTTCGCACCCGTGCGGAAACCTTCGGTTTTGATGTGATCGTTGATGATGCCGCAAAAGTGGTTGATCACCAGGATGTGTTTGGCGTGCTGTTACAGCAGGTGGGCACGACCGGGGAAGTACACGACTACAGCGCGCTGATTACTGAGCTGAAGTCGCGCAAAATTGTGGTCAGCGTCGCCGCCGATTTTATGGCGCTGGTTCTGCTGACCGCGCCAGGCAAACAAGGCGCAGATATCGTTTTCGGTTCTGCACAACGCTTTGGTGTGCCGATGGGCTACGGCGGCCCGCATGCGGCATTCTTTGCCGCGAAAGATGAATTCAAACGCTCTATGCCAGGCCGTATTATCGGCGTATCAAAAGATGCGGCGGGCAATACCGCTCTGCGTATGGCGATGCAGACTCGCGAGCAGCATATTCGTCGCGAGAAAGCGAACTCCAATATCTGTACCTCTCAGGTGCTGCTGGCCAACATCGCCAGTCTGTATGCGGTTTATCATGGTCCGGTAGGGCTGAAACGCATTGCAAATCGCATTCATCGCCTGACCGATATTCTGGCAACTGGCCTGCAACAGAAAGGGATGAAGCTGCGTCATGCGCACTACTTTGACACGCTGTGCGTTGAAGTGGCTGATAAAGCTGCGGTGCTGGCGCGCGCGGAAGCGGCAGAAATCAACCTGCGTAGCGATATCCATAATGCAGTAGGCATCACGCTGGATGAAACGACCACCCGTGAAAACGTGCTGGCGTTGTTCTCCGTACTGCTTGGCGATCATCATGGCCTGAATATCGACACGCTGGACAAAGACGTCGCGTATGACAGCCGTTCTATTCAGGACAGCATGTTGCGTGAAGATGATATCCTGACCCATCCGGTGTTTAACCGCTATCACAGCGAAACCGAGATGATGCGTTACATGCACTCTCTGGAACGCAAAGATCTGGCGCTGAATCAGGCGATGATCCCGCTGGGCTCCTGCACCATGAAGCTGAACGCGGCTGCCGAGATGATCCCTATTACCTGGCCGGAATTTGCTGAACTGCATCCTTTCTGCCCGGCGGATCAGGCGGAAGGGTATCATCAGATGATCAGCCAGCTTTCTGAGTGGCTGGTTAAACTGACCGGTTACGACGCCGTGTGCATGCAGCCAAACTCAGGTGCGCAGGGCGAATATGCGGGTCTGCTGGCGATTCGTCATTACCACGAGAGCCGCAACGAAGGGCATCGTGATATCTGCCTGATCCCGGCGTCTGCCCACGGTACTAACCCGGCGTCCGCGCAAATGGCGGGGATGCAGGTCGTCGTTGTCGCGTGTGACAAACAGGGCAACATCGATCTGGCGGATCTGCGTGAGAAAGCGGAACAGCACGGCGACAGCCTCTCCTGCATCATGGTGACGTACCCGTCCACCCACGGCGTGTATGAAGAGACGATCCGTGAAGTGTGCGAAATCGTTCATCAGTTTGGCGGCCAGGTTTACCTTGATGGCGCAAACATGAACGCACAGGTCGGTATCACCACGCCTGGCTTTATCGGCGCAGATGTATCGCACCTCAACCTGCATAAAACCTTCTGCATTCCGCACGGCGGTGGCGGCCCTGGTATGGGTCCTATCGGGGTGAAATCGCATCTGGCGCCGTTTGTGCCAGGTCATAGCGTGGTGCAAATCGAAGGCATGCTGACCCGTCAGGGCGCGGTTTCTGCAGCTCCGTTCGGTAGCGCATCTATTCTGCCTATTAGCTGGATGTACATCCGCATGATGGGCGCAGAAGGCCTGAAAAAAGCAAGCCAGGTGGCTATTCTCAATGCTAACTACATTGCCAGCCGTCTGAAGGATGCTTATCCGGTGCTGTACACGGGCCGTGATGGCCGCGTGGCGCACGAATGCATTCTCGATATTCGCCCGCTGAAAGAAGAGACGGGCATCAGTGAACTGGATATCGCCAAACGCCTGATCGACTACGGTTTCCATGCGCCGACCATGTCCTTCCCGGTTGCGGGTACGCTGATGGTGGAACCGACGGAATCCGAAAGCAAGGTTGAACTGGATCGCTTTATCAATGCGATGCTGGCGATTCGTGCTGAAATTGATCGCGTGAAAGCGGGCGAGTGGGCACTGGAAGATAACCCTCTGGTTAACGCGCCGCACACTCAGAATGAGCTGGTGGCGGAGTGGAATCATGGGTACACCCGTGAAATCGCTGTGTTCCCTGCAGGCGTAGAGAACAAATACTGGCCGACAGTAAAACGTCTCGACGATGTTTACGGCGACCGTAATCTGTTCTGCTCTTGCGTACCGATGAGCGAATATCAGTAATTTTTCGCTTCAACTATCTTTTAAAGGCGCTTCGGCGCCTTTATTTTTGGGGGGAAGGGGATGGCAATCGCACTTGTAACGGGAGGCAGTCGCGGGATCGGGCGAGCAACCGCATTGCAACTGGCGACAGAGGGGTACACCGTCGCAGTCAACTTTCATCACAATATTCGCGCGGCAACGGAAGTGGTCAACACGATTGTCGCTGCGGGCGGTAAGGCATTCGCCCTGCGTGCTGACATTAGCGATGAAAGCCAGGTGATGGCGATGTTTGAATCTCTCGATCGTACCGGCGAACCGTTGACTGCGCTGGTGAATAACGCCGGGATTTTATTTGAACAAAGCACGGTAGAAAACCTGACCGCCGAACGGATTAATCGCGTGCTGGCCACTAACGTGACCGGTTATTTCCTCTGTTGCCGGGAGGCCGTGAAGCGGATGTCGCTTAAACATGGCGGCAAGGGCGGGGCGATTGTGAATGTCTCTTCGGCGGCAGCAAGGCTTGGCGCACCTTTCGAGTATGTCGATTACGCGGCGTCGAAAGGGGCGGTAGATACGCTCACTACCGGGCTGGCGCTGGAGGTGGCGGCGCAGGGAATCCGCGTGAACTGCGTGCGCCCAGGCCTTATCTATACCGACATGCATGCTTCCGGCGGTGAGCCAGGCAGGGTTGATCGCGTTAAGTCTACGTTACCCATGCAGCGTGGCGGGCAACCGAAAGAGGTTGCTCAGGCGATTGTCTGGCTTTTGAGTGAGAAAGCGTCGTATGTGACGGGCAGTTTTCTTGAGCTGGCGGGTGGAAAATAGTTTTTTGTCGGGTGGTGGCTACGCCTTACCCGACCTACAACTGGATGTGTAGGCTGGATAAGGCGGCAAAAAAATTAGCGCGTCTCGCCGTTGCTGGCAATCACCTCTTTATACCAGTTGAAGCTCTTCTTACGTGAGCGTGACATATCGCCAGTGCCATCGTCATGCTTGTTCACATAGATAAAACCGTAGCGCTTGCTGTACTGTCCGGTGGTGAAAGATACGCAGTCGATGCAGCCCCACGGTGTGTAGCCCATCAGATCCACGCCATCATGCGTTACAGCTTTCATCATCTCTTCGACGTGGGCACGCAGATAGTCAATACGGTAGTCATCGTTGATGCTGCCGTCTTGTTCCACTTTGTCGTAGGCACCAAACCCGTTTTCCACGATAAACAATGGTTTCTGATAGCGTTCATACAGTTCGCAAAGCGCGTAACGCAGACCCGTCGGGTCAATTTGCCATCCCCAGTCTGAGGCTTTCACGTGTGGATTTGGGACACTGCCTTCGAAGCCGGAAATCGCATCGCCACCGCCGCCTTCGGCCTTCACGGCGTTGGTCATGTAATAGCTGAAACCAAGATAATCACAGGTACCTTCACGCAGAACCGCGTCATCTCCCTCTTCCATTTTGATGTTAAAACCACGGCGTTCCCATTCGTTTAACACATAAGAGGGGTAGTAACCGCGAAGCTGAACGTCGGTAAAGACATAGCGCTCACGCATGGATTCCTGGGTGAACATGACATCTTCGGGTTTGCAGGAGAAGGGATAAAGCGGCACCATCGCCAGCATGCAGCCGACTTTCATTTCAGGATTAATACGGCGTGCCGCTTTCACTGCCAGGGCGCTGGCGACAAACTGGTGGTGCAGTACCTGATACAGGGTCTCTTCCGGGTTTTCATGCTCGGTGTAGACCACGCCGGAACAGCAGTAGCCAAACAGCGGCGCGCGCCAGTTCCGCTGATTGTTTATCTCGTTGAAGGTCATCCAGTATTTGACTTTGTGCTGGTAGCGTTCAAACACCACTTCAGCGAAACGCACAAAGAAATCCACCACCTTACGGTGAGTCCAGCCCCCGTACTGCTGTACCAGATGCAACGGCATTTCGAAGTGGGAGAGGGTGATAACGGGTTCGATATTGTATTTGAGTAATTCATCGAACATATCGTCGTAGAACTTCAGCCCTTCTTCATTCGGCTGGGTTTCGTCACCTTGTGGAAAGATACGGGTCCAGGCGATCGAGGTTCGGAAGCATTTAAAGCCCATTTCAGCGAAGAGCTTAATATCTTCTTTGTAGTGCCCATAGAAATCGACCGCTTCGTGGTTGGGATAGTATTTTCCCGGCACCACTTGCTGGGTGATTTCACGTGGAACGCCGTGTGCGCCGCCGGTCAGTACGTCACAAATGCTCGGTCCTTTGCCGCCTTTGTTCCAGCCGCCTTCAACCTGGTGGGCAGCGACTGCGCCGCCCCATAAGAAATCTTTCGGTAAGGTGAGTTTTTTCATCTGGGCTCAATCTCAAATTAATGATCTTCTGATTTTGAGTCTAACAAAGGGAAATGAAATGTCACGATATAACAAAATAGCCGTGATGTGACTTGTTACATCGAAAAAACAAATTGTTTTTTACGCTAATTTTTTCGCCAGTTTACGACCTAACGTCTCGAGAATATAAATAACAGGGATCTGCGTCGTAATATCATAAACACCGGCAACACGCGTTTGCGGCACATGCCAGGAGAGATTAAAGTCGGCCAGTTTTGCCAGTGCGGAGTGTTCATGGCTGGTAACGGACAACACTTTGCAGTTATGCAGGCTGAACTGGCTGGCAAAACGCAGGATCTCTGCGGTTTCTCCGGAAACCGAAAGCACGATCGCAAGGGCGTTTCTGGCCATATCATTGGTGACAGGGAAATAAGGGTCATCAATATGGTTACTGAATTTCCCGACGTTTGAGAAAAAGCGCGCGCCATATTTAGCTAAGGCCCCGGAGGTTCCGGCGCCGACGAATATAATTCGCTCGGAAGATAAAATAATCTCAACCGCGTGATCGAGTAATTTATCAAATTCGTCGTTATTCACACTTTTAAAAAAGCTGATAATTTCGCTGGCACCGAAATTAGCCTGTTGCGGTTCATTCTGCTCTAAATATAATTTAAACCGCACGCGAAACTCAGAGTAGCCATCACAGTTCAGTTTACGGCAAAAGCGCAGCACCGTGGTGGTCGAAACCCCTGCAGCATCAGCCAGTTCGCGAATGGTCATGTAGACGACGTTATCGCGGTTTTTGATGACATAGTTGTAGACCAACATCTCAAGATTGTTGAGACTGGCGATGGCAGCGTGGGAGAACATACTCACAATGGCAATACTCACTCATCAGACTTCATCTTCAGGAAATAATAACATGCAGCCAAACGACATTACTTTTTTTCAGCGCTTTCAGGATGACATTTTGGCAGGGCGGAAAACCATTACCCTGCGGGACGCCTCAGAGTCTCATTTTAACGTGGGGGATGTTCTGCGAGTGGGACGCTTTGAAGATGACGGCTATTTCTGCACGATAAAAGTCACAGGAACCTCTACTGTGACTCTGGACACGCTCAGTGAAAAACATGCGCAACAAGAAAACATGTCTCTTGATGAGTTGAAGCAGGTGATTACGGAAATATACCCGGGGCAGTCACAATTTTATGTGATTGATTTTAAATGCCTTTGATTATCAAGAACAACTGTTAGTTGAAAATATTAATTTAATTGTATGATTTATAACGATTATTTTAAATTGGAAATTTATTTGAGCTAACAGGTGTTCACTGGAACCATTCTCAGCTACGCTAGTGTGGCAATCACGAACGTGAACGTTTCTCCGGAGTAGCTCATGGTTGAAAAACCTTTAATAAAACAGGGATATTCTCTGGCAGAAGAAATTGCCAACAGCGTCAGCCACGGTATTGGGTTGGTATTTGGCATTGTGGGTCTGGTTCTGCTGCTGGTACAGGCTGCAGACAGCCATGCCAGTGTCACGGCGATTACCAGCTATAGCCTGTACGGCGGCAGCATGATTCTGCTGTTTCTCGCCTCTACGTTGTATCACGCAATCCCCCATCAACGAGCGAAAGTGTGGTTGAAAAAATTCGACCATTGCGCGATTTACCTGTTGATTGCGGGCACTTACACACCGTTTTTGCTGGTAGGGTTGGATTCACCGCTGGCGCGCGGACTGATGATCGTAATCTGGAGCCTGGCGCTGCTTGGCATTCTGTTCAAGTTGACCATCGCGCATCGGTTTAAAGTGCTCTCATTGGTGACGTATCTGACGATGGGGTGGCTGTCGCTGATTGTGGTGTATCAGCTTGCGGTCAAACTGGCGGCGGGTGGTGTGACGTTGCTGGCGGTCGGCGGCGTGATTTACTCACTGGGTGTGATTTTCTACGTCTGCAAACGTATTCCCTATAACCATGCAATCTGGCACGGTTTTGTGCTGGGAGGCAGCGTCTGCCATTTCCTGGCGATTTATCTGTATGTCGGACAGGCATGAGCCGTTGTTGCCGGATAACGCTTGCGCTTATCCGGCCTACAAAATTTCATCGTAGTCCGGATAAGGCGTAAGCCGCTATCCGGCATTAATGTCTTACTCTTCCAGCGAATACGGTAGCGGTTCGATGTGCAATGTGTTGGCATCGTCGCGGACGCGAAATACGCTGTCGGCTTCCATGTCGTTATTCATCACAACCTGTACCCGCAACCGGCCATCGTCTAGCTGTACTGCGGCGAGAACCGTACCGGTACGACGCCAGTTTTCACCCATCTGCAGTTCAAGATCTTCTCCCGCTTCCGGCACCCGACTGGCAACACCCACCAGAGACCACAGCGCGCGTTTGTTCGCGCCGCGGAATTTCGCACGAGCAACCATCTCCTGACCGGTATAGCAGCCTTTCTTAAAGCTAATTCCCCCCAGCGCCTGAAGGTTGGTTGCCTGGGGAATAAACTGTCCGCTATTTACCGTGTCAATGACCGGGATACCAGCTTCAATATCCAGCGCAAGCCACTGCTGGCTGTTGTTGAGAGCGGCTTCGCCACGTAATTTTTCGGTCAGCGTTTCTGCCGTGGCGACATCGGTTACCAGCAGGAAGCGCTCTGACGGATGTTCAAACCACAGCAAAGTAGAAGCCCCTTTCGTCACCACTTGGTTTTCGGCGTCCGGCAGTTCACTAAAGAGAGGTGCCAGCGCTGCGCGTGCCTGAAAACCAGCGACGCCAAGCAGAACGCGTTCATCATCAGGCGCTATGACGACTTTAGAGAACACGGCGTACTTTTTCAGTTCAGTCAGTTGGGCATCGCGCAGACTGCGGCGCTCAATCCAGGCAAATCCGTCGCCATCACGGAACAAACGAAGATTGCTCCACATCTTTCCTTTGGCGTCGCAATGGGCGGCCAGGACATGGTGATGCTCTGTCAGTTGACTTACGTCGGCAGTGACCTGCCCCTGGATATATTTTTCGCAGTCTGCACCGGTAATGGTGGCCAGCGCCCAGTCATCTAATGTGATCAACGTCAGAGGCAAACGCGCCGACGCTGAAGGCTGACGAGGAGGAAAAGGTGTAAAAGCCATAATAATGTCCTGATTTGCTTAACGCCGTAATAATGACTAATGGTAAAAGAGCTATTGCCCATTGCAAGCGCTTTAGACATTCCATTTGTGCCCTTTCGTCTGCTTTGCGAAGCGCCATGCAAAATGGATGAAGCATTTGACTCAATGTCTTTATATTTAGCGATCGTGCTTCCGATGATGGAGATTCCCGCAAAATAACATGAAAAACACGTTACAATAGCCGGGTACTTCATTTTCGCGAGACAGGAAGAAGAACATGGATATTAACAACAAAGCACGTATTCACTGGGCATGCCGTCGTGGTATGCGTGAGCTCGACATTTCCATCATGCCGTTTTTCGAACATGAGTACGATAGCCTCAGTGATGATGAAAAACGCATTTTTATTCGTTTGCTGGAATGCGATGATCCGGATTTATTCAACTGGTTAATGAATCATGGTAAACCGGCAGATGCAGAACTGGAGCAGATGGTGAGACTCATCCAGACACGGAATCGGGAACGTGGTCCTGTGGCAATCTGATTTACGCGTCTCATGGCGCGCACAGTGGTTGTCCCTGCTTCTTCATGGGTTGGTCGCCGCATTGATTTTGTTGATGCCCTGGCCATTGAGCTATACCCCTCTGTGGCTGATATTGCTCTCACTGGTGGTGTTCGATTGCGTAC
Source organism: Citrobacter sp. GW821-FHT02E08 (assembly GCF_059421685.1). Taxonomy (NCBI): domain Bacteria; kingdom Pseudomonadati; phylum Pseudomonadota; class Gammaproteobacteria; order Enterobacterales; family Enterobacteriaceae; genus Citrobacter; species Citrobacter sp. GW821-FHT02E08. Next base: position 357,582 of record NZ_JBWKVL010000001.1, read on the forward strand.
GCAGCCAGCGGCGTATCAATACTCGTCAGGGTGAGATTAAATTACTGATGGATGGGCGTTTGCGCTGGCAGGGGCTGGAGTGGGTGATTCAGAGAGCACCCTGGATGCTCAAAACGGGCATGATGTTGCGTTTGCGCTCGGATAGCGGTCGACGTCAGCATTTATGGCTGGCGGCGGACAGCATGGACGAAAAAGAATGGCGTGAGTTGCGTCGGGTAATGTTGCAGCAAACGGAACAAGAGAAGCACTGACGAACGGGCGGAATGCCTGATTCGTCAGTGAGAAGCGTCAGAAAGCGATCTTTTCATGGCGATGGTTTCAGGAATAGTGTTCAGCCATCTCACTGAGAATTTGCTCGCACCAGACCTGAATGCGCTCGTCGCTAAGATCGTACTGATTGGTTTCATCCAGCGCCAAGCCGACAAACAGTTGCCCATCGGCAATCACCGGTTTAGGGCTGGTGAACTCATATCCTTCCGTTGGCCAGTAGCCGACAAATTTCACCCCTTTGGTGGCGAGTTTGTCATGCAGCATGCCAAGCGCATCCAGGAACCATTCACCGTATCCCAACTGGTCGCCCATACCGTAAAGCGCGACGATTTTGCCTTCCAGATTGAGAGAGTCCAGCTGTTCCCAGACGGCTTCCCAGTCCTCCTGAATTTCACCGAAATCCCAGGTAGGGATACCTAAAATGAGCACATCGTACTGCTCCATTAAGGTGGGGGCGTCATCCTTGAGGTTGTGCAATGTCACCAGCTCTGGACCCAGAATATCGCGGATTTTTTCTGCCGCCATTTCGGTGTAACACGTGCTGGAACCGTAAAAAAGACCCATGTTCATTACGTAACATCTCGATTCTGCTGTAGCGTTGCGGGTAGTGTACCAGAATCGCTGCATTCACGGCACAATGAGGCATAATGCATCAAAAATGAGAGTGGAATAAGGGGCGAAAGTGGAACAGGATCTGGCACGCATCGAGCAGTTTCTTGATGCCCTGTGGCTGGAGCGAAATCTGGCGGAAAATACGTTAAGCGCGTATCGTCGCGACCTGTCGATGGTGGTCGAATGGTTGCATCATCGTGGGGTATCGCTGGCGACGGTGCAAAGCGACGATCTGCAAGCCTTACTGGCGGAACGGATGGATGGCGGCTATAAAGCCACCAGTTCTGCACGTTTGTTAAGCGCCATGCGACGTTTTTTCCAACATCTTTATCGTGAAAAGTTTCGTGAAGACGATCCGAGCGCGCAACTGGCGTCACCTAAACTTCCGCAGCGTTTGCCAAAAGATCTCAGTGAAGCGCAGGTAGAGCGTTTGCTGCAAGCGCCGCTGATTGAACAACCGCTGGAGCTACGCGACAAAGCCATGCTGGAAGTGCTTTACGCAACGGGACTCCGTGTCTCTGAACTGGTGGGGCTAACGATGAGCGACATCAGCCTGCGCCAGGGGGTTGTGCGGGTCATCGGTAAGGGAAACAAAGAGCGGCTGGTTCCACTGGGCGAAGAGGCGGTGTACTGGCTGGAAACGTATCTCGAACACGGCCGCCCCTGGTTGTTGAACGGTGTGTCGATTGATGTGTTGTTTCCCAGTCAGCGTGCGCAGCAGATGACGCGCCAGACGTTCTGGCACCGAATTAAACACTATGCCGTGCTGGCGGGGATCGACAGCGAGAAATTGTCGCCACACGTTTTGCGTCACGCCTTTGCCACGCATTTGCTCAATCATGGCGCGGACTTACGCGTTGTGCAGATGTTGCTCGGGCATAGCGATCTCTCGACGACGCAAATCTATACTCATGTCGCGACCGAGCGCTTGCGTCAACTTCATCAACAGCATCACCCAAGGGCGTGAATGCTGACAGTAAAGGATAGGTTATGAAAAAAAGTATTGTGATGTTCACCCTGCTGGCGACAGCGTTTACGGGTATGGCCCACGCCGACGACGCAGCGATTCGCCAGTCGCTGGCCAAACTGGGTGTACAGAGCACGGAGATTCAGTCGGCGCCGGTTGCCGGAATGAAAACGGTGATGACCAATAGCGGCGTGCTGTACGTTACCGAAGACGGTAAACACATCATCCAGGGGCCAATGTATGACGTCAGCGGCGCTCATCCGGTCAACGTCACCAATAAATTGCTGATGAATCACCTGAACGCGCTGGAAAAAGAGATGATCGTCTATAAAGCGGCGCAGGAAAAACACGTCATTACCGTTTTCACCGACATCACCTGCGGCTACTGTCACAAGCTGCATGAAGAGATGAAAGACTATAACGCGCTGGGGATCACCGTGCGTTATCTGGCTTTTCCGCGCCAGGGGCTGGCAAGCCAGGCCGAGCAAGATATGAAGTCCATCTGGTGCGCAAAAGACAAAAATAAAGCCTTTGACGATGCGATGGCTGGCAAGAGCGTCGCCGCCGCCAGTTGCGATGTGAATATCGCTGACCACTATGCGCTGGGCGTGCAGTTTGGCGTCAGCGGTACGCCGGCAATCGTGTTAAGCAACGGCTATGTCGTTCCCGGATATCAGGGCCCGAAAGAGATGAAAGCGTTTCTTGACGAGCACCAGAAACAGACCAGCGGTAAATAATTCGCGTGAAACAACAGATACAACTGCGTCGGCGTGAAGCCGATGAGACGGCGGACCTTCCAGACGATTTGCCGCCTTTGCTGCGACGTTTGTACGCCAGCCGGGGAGTGCGCTGCGCGCAGGATCTTGAGCGTAGCGTTAAAGGCATGCTGCCGTGGCAGCAACTGAGTGGCGTCGAAAAGGCCGTTGAGATCCTCTATAACGCATTTCGTGAGGGGACCCGCATTATCGTTGTGGGCGACTTTGATGCGGACGGAGCGACCAGTACTGCGCTCAGCGTGCTCGGAATGCGCGCGCTGGGCTGTGACAACATCAGCTATCTGGTGCCTAATCGCTTTGAAGATGGTTATGGTTTAAGTCCAGAAGTGGTGGATCAGGCGCATGCCCGTGGCGCGCAACTGATCGTAACTGTCGATAACGGCATCTCCTCCCATGCGGGCGTGGAACATGCGAAAGCGCTGGGTATCCCTGTCGTCGTCACCGATCACCACCTGCCGGGCGACACACTGCCCGCCGCAGAGGCCATCATCAACCCGAATTTGCGGGACTGTACATTCCCGTCAAAGTCACTGGCGGGCGTCGGCGTTGCATTTTATTTGATGCTGGCGCTGCGGACTTTCCTGCGTGATAAAGGGTGGTTTGACGAGCGCGGCATTGCGCCGCCGAATCTGGCGGATCTGCTGGATCTGGTCGCGTTAGGGACGGTGGCGGACGTGGTGCCGCTCGATGTGAATAACCGCATCCTGACATGGCAGGGGTTGAGCCGTATTCGGGCGGGCAAGTGCCGTCCGGGTATTAAAGCGCTGCTGGAGATCTCAAATCGCGATCCGCAAAAACTGGCTGCCAGCGACCTGGGCTTTGCTCTGGGACCGCGACTCAATGCGGCAGGTCGACTGGATGATATGTCCGTTGGCGTGGCGTTGCTGCTGTGCGACAACATTGGTGAAGCACGCGTACTGGCCAACGAACTCGATGCGCTGAATCAGACCCGTAAAGAAATAGAGCAGGGCATGCAGGCTGAAGCGCTGACGCTGTGCGAAAAGCTGGAGCGCAGCGGCGAAACGCTTCCCGGCGGTCTGGCGATGTACCATCCCGAGTGGCATCAGGGGGTCGTTGGGATTCTGGCTTCTCGCATTAAAGAGCGTTTTCACCGCCCGGTGATTGCTTTTGCCCCTGCAGGCGACGGCACCCTAAAAGGGTCCGGTCGTTCGATTCAGGGACTGCATATGCGTGATGCGCTGGAGCGTTTAGACACGCTCTATCCGGGCATGATGCTGAAGTTTGGCGGCCATGCGATGGCGGCAGGATTATCCCTTGAGGAAGCCCAGTTTGAACGCTTCCAGCAACGTTTTGGCGAGCTGGTCACTGAGTGGCTTGATCCCGCGCTCTTGCAGGGAGAAGTGGTATCCGACGGTCCGCTAAGCGCGGATGAGATGACGATGGAAGTGGCGCAACTGTTGCGCGATGCCGGACCGTGGGGACAAATGTTCCCTGAACCGTTGTTTGACGGACGTTTTCGTCTGTTGCAGCAACGGCTGGTGGGTGAGCGCCATCTGAAGGTGATGGTCGAACCCGTTGGCGGCGGTCCATTGCTTGACGGTATCGCGTTTAACGTCGACACGACGTGCTGGCCGGACAACGGTGTGCGCGAAGTGGAACTGGCCTACAAGCTGGATATTAATGAGTTTCGCGGCAATCGCAGTTTACAGATTATCATTGATAACATCTGGCCGATTTAGCATCACTTTCACTGTAATTAAAGGGCGAAATCCGCTACTATTCCGCCCTTATAACCGCATTTTGACTCGTCCAATAAAAGAAATCAGACCATGTTTGAAATTAATCCGGTAAATAACCGCATTCAGGACCTCACGGAACGCTCCGACGTTCTTAGGGGGTATCTTTGACTACGATGCCAAGAAAGAGCGTCTGGAAGAAGTAAACGCCGAGCTGGAACAGCCGGACGTCTGGAACGAACCTGAACGCGCTCAGGCGCTGGGGAAAGAACGTTCTTCCCTTGAGGCCATTGTCGATACGCTCGATCAAATGTTGCAGGGCCTGGAAGATGTTTCCGGCTTGCTGGAACTGGCTGTAGAAGCCGACGACGAAGAAACCTTTAACGAAGCCGTTGCTGAACTTGATACGCTGGAAGACAAACTGGCGCAGCTGGAATTCCGTCGTATGTTCTCCGGTGAGTATGACAGCGCGGATTGCTACCTCGACATTCAGGCGGGCTCCGGCGGTACTGAAGCGCAGGACTGGGCAAGCATGCTGGAGCGTATGTATTTGCGCTGGGCAGAAGCGCGCGGCTTTAAAACAGAAATTATCGAAGAGTCGGAAGGCGAAGTGGCAGGGATCAAATCCGTGACCATCAAGATCTCTGGCGATTACGCGTATGGCTGGCTGCGCACCGAAACAGGCGTTCACCGTCTGGTGCGTAAGAGCCCATTCGACTCCGGCGGTCGTCGCCATACGTCGTTTAGTTCTGCGTTTGTTTACCCGGAAGTGGACGATGATATCGATATCGATATCAACCCGGCTGACCTGCGTATCGACGTCTATCGCGCATCCGGCGCGGGCGGACAGCACGTTAACCGTACGGAATCCGCGGTGCGTATTACCCACATTCCGACCGGGACGGTCACCCAGTGCCAGAACGACCGTTCTCAGCACAAAAACAAAGACCAGGCCATGAAGCAGATGAAAGCGAAGCTTTATGAACTGGAAATGCAGAAGAAGAATGCCGAGAAACAGGCGATGGAAGACAATAAATCTGACATCGGCTGGGGTAGCCAGATTCGTTCATATGTCCTTGATGACTCCCGCATTAAAGACTTGCGTACCGGGGTTGAAACCCGTAACACGCAGGCGGTGCTGGATGGCAGCCTGGATCAATTTATCGAAGCAAGTTTGAAAGCAGGGTTATGAGGAACCAACATGTCTGAACAACACGCACAGGGCGCTGACGCGGTAGCCGATCTTAATAATGAACTGAAAACGCGCCGCGAGAAGCTGGCTGGCCTGCGCGAGCAGGGTATCCCGTTCCCGAATGATTTCCGCCGCGATCACACCTCAGACCAACTGCATGCTGACTTCGACGCGAAAGAAAACGAAGAACTGGAAGCGCTGAACATCGAAGTGTCTGTGGCGGGTCGTATGATGACACGTCGCATCATGGGTAAAGCGTCGTTTGTTACGCTGCAAGACGTCGGCGGCCGTATTCAGCTGTACGTTTCCCGTGATGATCTGCCGGAAGGCATCTACAACGAGCAGTTCAAAAAATGGGATCTCGGCGACATCCTCGGCGCGAAAGGTAAGCTGTTCAAAACCAAAACGGGTGAACTGTCGATCCATTGCACCGAGTTGCGTCTGTTGACCAAAGCGCTGCGCCCACTGCCGGATAAATTCCACGGTCTGCAGGATCAGGAAGCACGCTACCGTCAGCGTTATCTGGATCTCATCTCTAACGATGAATCCCGCAACACCTTTAAAGTGCGTTCACAGATCATGGCGGGTATCCGTCAGTTCATGGTGGGTCGTGGCTTTATGGAAGTTGAAACCCCGATGATGCAGGTGATCCCAGGTGGTGCCGCTGCACGCCCGTTCATCACCCATCATAATGCGCTGGATCTGGATATGTACCTGCGTATCGCGCCGGAACTGTATCTGAAACGTCTGGTGGTAGGTGGTTTCGAACGTGTATTCGAGATCAACCGTAACTTCCGTAACGAAGGGATCTCCGTTCGTCATAACCCAGAGTTCACCATGATGGAACTCTACATGGCTTATGCGGATTACAAAGACCTGATCGAACTGACTGAATCTCTGTTCCGTACGCTGGCGCAGGACGTTCTGGGTACTACTGAAGTGCCTTACGGTGATGAAGTCTTCGACTTTGGTAAACCGTTCGAAAAACTGACCATGCGTGAAGCCATCCAGAAATATCGTCCAGAGACGAATATGGCGGATCTGGACAGTTTCGATTCTGCTAAAGCGATTGCCCAAAGCATCGGTATTAAGATCGAGAAGAGCTGGGGTCTGGGCCGTATCGTGACCGAGATCTTTGAAGAAGTGGCGGAAGCACACCTGATTCAGCCGACCTTCATCACTGAATATCCGGCAGAAGTCTCTCCTCTGGCGCGTCGTAACGATGAAAACCCAGAAATTACTGACCGCTTCGAATTCTTCATCGGTGGCCGTGAAATCGGCAACGGTTTCAGCGAGCTGAATGACGCCGAAGATCAGGCACAGCGTTTCCAGGATCAGGTTAACGCGAAGGATGCGGGCGATGACGAAGCGATGTTCTACGACGAAGACTATGTGACGGCGCTGGAACACGGTTTGCCGCCGACGGCGGGTCTGGGCATTGGTATCGACCGTATGGTTATGCTGTTCACCAACAGCCACACTATCCGCGACGTGATCCTGTTCCCGGCGATGCGTCCGGTTAAATAAGCCTCACAGCGTCAGATAAATCCAACCCCGGCAAATGCGTCGGGGTTTTTTATTTTTGGCGGCTGTAATTTAATAATGCTTCACGCGCGGCTTCGTTCGATGCCTGCATCACCATCCACGGACTGAACGCCCACGGCGTGGCGCCAATCCCCTCCAGAACATTCTCCAGAGCGCTCCACTGGTACTCCATCACCTCATCGTTATTCACGCTGAGCTCGCTGACCATTCGCGCCGCATAGACCGGGCAAACTTCGTTCTCCACGATCCCGTTTGGATCGGTAGCGCGGTAACGAAAGGCAGAATAGACGGGGGTCAGGCTGGAGATCTCTACGCCCAACTCAAAACGGCAGCGTCGAATAATGGCGTCTTCAATGCTTTCTCCTTCCTGTGGATGGCCGCAAACCGAATTCGTCCAGACGCCAGGCCACGCTTTTTTCGATAGCGAGCGGCGGGTGACCAGAAGCTGGCCTTGCGTGTTGAACAACCAGCAAGAGAAGGCGAGATGTAAAGGGGTATTGAGGGTGTGCCCCGCATACTTTTCCAGCGTACCGGAAGGCCTGGCCTGCTCATCCAATAAAATAATGTGTTCCTGTTGCATAATGTCTCGCCGTGAATGTTAAGCACACACCATTATAGGGTATGAAATATCGCGACAGAATGATTTCTCAAGAATGTATGTGATGGTGAGGGATTCGGCACCCGCGTCATTTGACGCGGGTGTCGGGAGAAAAAGAGGATTTAGAAAAACAGCAGCATGAAATTGAACCGACTTTCAATGCCCAGAGCAATACCTTCAGAAATGGCGGGTATCGAGATCAGCATGAGCAGCAGAACACTCAGAATACAGCGCAATAAAATATGCATTTTATTCATCCTGCTGGTTTTTTTTCAGTTTGCGCATCAGCAACCACATACGGACGGTCCTGACCTTTAATTTTTTGTCGGAGATCGATTCTTGCGCCAGCTCGGTGTGATGCTGATAGCCGTTAAAGAAGACATTCAGTACGACAGCGCTGACCGTTGCCAGCATTATGCCGCTGTGGAGTAGCGGCTGGAGGACGGCGGGTAGCTGGGAGAAAAAGTTATGGGACAGCGTGGGAGTCATGCCGACGCCAAGGCTAATCGCCACAATGTAGAGGTTGTAACGATTGGTGGTGTAGTTACAGCGTGACAGAATGCGAATCCCGGTTGCCAGCACCATGCCAAACATCACCAGACCCGCGCCGCCGAGGACAAATTGCGGAATTGAGGCGACCAGTACTGCCATTTTAGGCACCATGCCAAACAGAATTAAAATGATACCGGAAGCAATGCAAACCCAACGGCTGTGCACGCGCGTCACGCTGACCAGACCGACGTTCTGCGAAAATGAGGTATGAGGGAAGCTGTTAAAAAGCCCGCCAATCATTGTTCCTACGCCGTCCACACGTAACCCGCGAATAATGTCTTGTGAGGAGAGTTTACGACCCACAATCTCCCCGAGTGCCAGGAACATCCCCATCGATTCAATAAAAACAATGATCAGTACTGCCGTCATCGTCAGAATTGAGACGGGATCAAAAACCGGTGTGCCAAAAGCCAGCGGTGTAACTATAGCGAACCATGAGGCATCGTGCAGGCCTGACAGATTAACTTCATTCATCATCCACGATAACGCAAAGCCAAATACAATGCCGAGTAAAACGGCAACGTTGGACATAAAACCTTTGGCATAACGTGTAATGAGTAAAATAAAAATTAATACGGCAAAAGAAATGCCTAAATATATCGGGTTGCCATATTCAGGATTTCCTTTCCCTCCCGCCGCCCAGTCGATGCCGACCTGAATAATACTCAGTCCAATAGAGGTAATCACCACGCCGGTGACCAGGGGGGGGAATAATGGCATTAAACGCCCGATAAGTGGTGCTAATAGCGTTGTGATAAAACCCGCCGCAATTGTCGCGCCAAAAATACCCAGCAAACCGATATCCGGATTCATACCGATAGCAATCATTGGTGTAACGGCGGCAAACGTAACCGACATAATCACCGGCAGGCGAATTCCCATAAAGCGACCGATGCCGATACATTGCAGAAGCGTTACGACACCACAACAAAAAAGATCGGAGCTAATGAGCAGAGCAATTTCCGCTTTGCTGAGCCCGAGTCTGTCGCCAATCATCAACGGTACCGCGACCGCGCCAGCGTACATGACAAGGACATGCTGGAGACCGAGTATGAAAAGCTTTCCTGGAGATAGTATGCGGTCAACCTCATCGCCAGGGCGGTTTTGACCCGAGGATGAGGGCAATTGAGAATCTATGGCGCTCATGCGTTTTTCTCCTTTAACTCGCCTGAGTAAAAAGCAACCGTTTACGTTTGCTAAAACAGTAAAAGGACATGCTCGTGGGATGCCAGTTTTAGTCTGTGCGGAAAGGTATAGGGTGGAAATGCGGAAGAAATCACACAATGACTAATTTGGGGAACATCTGGTAAAGAGATACGACCTGGATTTGATCTTTTGTTTTCTCATATTGATAAGTATTTAATCATTATGGAATGGAGTGATTCATTTTTTATTACCCTGTAAGCATATATTTCCAGACCTATCTCTATGAACTTTTAAGAATCAGCAATGAGGTTAATTAAAGAAGGCTTCACAGGCAGCCATTTTTTAGTTTGATGTAAGTCGCAAAATATCAAATAACTTTCCCTGCTTGCAAAGATATGCCCATTTATTGCATCGCGGTATCTGAAAAAATAACCAATCAGATGAAAAGGACGCAAATGAACACATTTATTGTTGCCGATGCGATGGAATGTATAGGCTGCCATGCTTGCGAAATCGCCTGCGTTTTGGCTCATCATCAGGAAAACTGGCCACAAAATCGGTGTGACTTTTTACCCCGAATCCATCTTGTGGGGAAAGGAGAGATCACCCGCACTGTTACATGTCATCACTGTATTAACGCCCCCTGTGTTGCATCCTGCCCGGTGGATGCGCTCACCTTTCACGCTGATAGTGTACAACTGGACGAGCGGCGCTGCATCGGTTGTAAAAGCTGCGCAATCGCTTGCCCCTTTGGGGTTATCGAGATGGTCGATGCTGTTGCGCAGAAATGTGACCTTTGCCATCAACGTGTTTCGGGTGGACAAGCCTGCGTTGAGGCATGCCCCACAAAGGCGCTGCGCTTGATGGATGACAAGGGATTGCTGCAATTGCAAAAGGTTCGACAGCGCAGGAGTGCAGAAGGTGATGTAGCGGGAGGCAGCAGGCTTTCCCGTCGTGAAATGTTACTTTCCGCTGAGCCACGTAAGGGGGCGGAGAAACGTTCCGCTGCGGAGCGGAAAACACATTTTGGCGAAATTTATTACGGTCTGGATCAGCAGCAGAGCGTTTATGAAAGCGGGCGCTGTGTCTATTGTGCTGAAAAAGCGAATTGTAACTGGCACTGCCCCCTGCATAACGCGATTCCCGGTTATGTGCGTCTTGTGCGTGAGGGACGCATCATCGAGGCGGCGGAACTCTGCCACCAGACCAGTTCTCTGCCGGAGATCTGTGGTCGGGTTTGCCCGCAGGATCGTCTCTGCGAAGGCGCCTGCACGTTGAAGGATCTCTCTGGCGCAGTCTCAATAGGCAACCTTGAGCGATACATTACTGACACCGCACTGGCAATGGGCTGGCGTCCCGATCTTAGCCGCGTCGCTTCTCGCCCGCAGCGTGTGGCGGTGATTGGCGCAGGACCCGCAGGTCTCGGCTGTGCAGACGTATTGACGCGTGCGGGCGTGCAGGTCGATGTTTATGATCGCCATCCGGAAATTGGCGGCATGCTCACCTTTGGTATCCCACCTTTTAAGCTGGAAAAAAGCGTTCTGAGCCAGCGGCGGGAGATCTTTAGTGCGATGGGGATCGATTTTCACCTGAATTACGAAATTGGTCGTGACATTCCCTTCCATTTTCTCACCGAAAAGTACGATGCCGTTTTTATCGGGGTGGGAGCTTACGGACTCATGCAGGCCAATTTGGCGCAGGAAGATGCCCCGGGCGTGATCCAGGCGCTGCCCTTCCTGACCGCGCATACCCGACAGCTTATGGGATTGCCCGAGGTTGCGGAGTATCCGCTTACCCCTGTCGACGGGAAACGGGTTGTGGTGCTGGGAGGCGGCGACACCACCATGGATTGCCTGCGTACCTCTATACGGCTGAACGCTGCCAGCGTGACCTGCGCCTACCGTCGGGATGAAGTCAGCATGCCAGGCTCGCGTAAAGAGGTGGTCAATGCCCGCGAGGAAGGCGTCGAATTTTTGTTTAATGTTCAGCCGCAATATATCGCGTGTGATGATGACGGACGGGTCGCCGCGGTGGGGTTGATTCGTACCGCGATGGGGGAACCTGGCCCGGATGGCCGTCGTCGGCCACGCCCTGTGGCAGGCTCTGAGTTCGAACTGCCTGCCGACGTTCTCATTATGGCGTTTGGTTTTCAGCCGCATGCCATGCCCTGGTTGCAGGGGAGCGGCGTTCAGCTCGATAAACATGGTCTTATCAAAACGGGTGAAGCAGGGCGTTTATCCACCCAGACGCATCTGGAAAACGTGTTTGCTGGCGGTGATGCGGTTCATGGCGCGGATCTGGTTGTTACAGCAATGGCCGCCGGGCGACAGGCCGCACGCGATATGCTGGCCATGTTCGAACGACAGGGGGGCTGACGGATATCTTCAGGGACAGGCTCCGCGCAGACTTGCGCGGAGCCTGTTTATTTATATCGCCCACCCACCTGCGTAAAATGCGACCAGTGCGACGGTGATGATGACGGTTCCGATATTCAGCTTATGCCACTCGCGTGCGAAAACGCGACCCACGACCAGGGTGACAAAACCGAGCATAATCCCTGTAACGATGTTGCACGTCAGGACGATAAAGACGGCGCAAACAAGTCCGGACATGGCATCAATAAAGTCGTTGAAATCCAGCTTCGATACGTTACTCAACATCAATAACCCCACATACATCAGCGCAGGGGCAGTCGCGTAACCTGGGATCAGGTACGAGAGTGGTGATAAAAACAGAATCAGCAGGAACAGACAGCCGACGATAGTGGCGGTCAGCCCGGTTTTGCCACCGGCAGCGGTGCCCGCCGCAGATTCGATATACACGGCGGCAGGCGCAGCGCCCACCAACCCGGAGAACACGGAGCTAATGGAGTCGCTGGTCAGCGCTTTGCCACCATTGATTATCTGGTTGTCTTTGTCTAACAGATTCGCCTGGCCAGCGACGGCGCGGATCGTACCGGTGGCATCAAACACCGCCGTCATGACCAGCGCCAGCACGCTGGGCAATACTGCTGGCTGTAATGCGCCCATGATATCAAGACTGAAAATCAGTGATTTTCCATCTGCATCGCTCAGACTGGGCATCGCGACCAGACCTTGGTATTTGACTGCAGGATCAAAAATCAGGCCGATAACGGAGATGGCGATAATGACCAGCAGGATCCCGCCAGGGACGCGACATTTCTCCAGACCGAAAATCACCGCCAGTCCCAGCAGACTCATCATGACCGGAAATGAGGTGAATGCACCGAGCGCCACCGGCAACCCTTCCAGCGGATTTTTAATGACCATACCAACACCGTTAGCCGCGATGAGCAGCAGGAACAACCCAATACCGATCCCCGTACCATGGGCGATCCCCATCGGCAAATTACGCAGGATCCAGGTGCGTATGCCGGTGACGGAGATGGCGGTAAAAATTACGCCCATCAGGAAGACGGCACCAAGGGCGACAGGAATACTGATATGTTGTCCCAGTACCAGACTAAACGCAGTAAAGGCGGTCAGAGAGATCGCGCAGCCGATCGCCATAGGCAGGTTTGCCCATAACCCCATCAGCAATGAGCCGAATCCAGCGACCAGACAAGTGGCGACGAATACTGCGGCAGGCGGGAAACCCGCTTTACCCAGCATTCCGGGGACAACGATGACGGAATACACCATGGCAAGAAAAGTGGTTAATCCGGCCAGCACCTCCTGGCGAACCGTGCTGCCCCGGGCTGAAATTTTGAAATAAGCATCCAACGCGCCGCGAGATTTCGGTGAGTCGGTGTTTTGCAGTAGATCTCCAGACATAATAATGTCCTCAGCAGAGAGTAAGTGTTAAATCAGGTCCGTTCGTAAACCAGACGACCGTCGACGTAGGTGCGATAAATTGAGCGGTCGTCGCCCAACGTCATCATCACGAACAATTTGTCGACCAGAGATACCGAGTTGTCATAGCGCAGCTGTTGGAGAGGCGTCGCCGTAGGCTCCAGCACCACGAAGTCCGCCTCTTTACCTGGAATAAAATTGCCGATCAGGTTGTCGAGCCCCAGCGCTTTCGCCCCGCCCAGCGTGGCAAGGTAGAACGCTTCATAGGCCGAGAGTCGATATCCCTGCAATTGCACGACCTTGTAGGCTTCGTTAAGCGTCTGCAGCATGTTGAATGTTGTTCCTGCACCAATGTCAGTGCCCATGCCGACTTTAATTTTCTTACGCCAGGCTTTTTGCAGATTAAATAAACCGCTGCCGAGGTAGAGGTTGGAGGTCGGGCAGAAGGCGATGCTGGAGCCGGTTTCACTCAGGCGATCCCACTCTTTTTCCTCCAGATGTATGCAGTGGGCAAAAACACAATTTTTACCGGTTAAACCATACTGGTGATACACATCCAGATAGCCGTCATGGTCGGGGTAGAGTGCGTTCACCCAGGCTATTTCGTCTTTGTTTTCACATAAATGGGTATGCACCCAGGTATCGGGATACTCTTCCCGCAGGCGCTGAGCCATCGCCATCTGCTGTGGCGAGGAGGTCGGTGCGAAGCGCGGCGTGATGGCGTACAGCAGGCGACCATTTTTGTGCCAGCGTTCAATCAGCGCCTTACTTTGCAGGTAGCTGCTTTCGGCATCATCCAGCAGATAATCCGGCGCGTTGCGATCCATCATCACTTTGCCGGCAATCATGCGCATATTGATATGACTTGCGGCTTCAAACAGCGCATCGACCGATTGTGGATGAACCGTACCGAAGACCAGAGCGCTGGTGGTGCCGTTACGTAATAACTGCTTGATGAAAAAAGAGGACATCTCGCGGGCGTATTCCAGATCCTCGTAGCGACGCTCTGTGGGGAAAGTGTGTTTATTCAGCCACTCCAGCAATTGCTCGCCATAAGCGCCCACCATTTCGCTCTGTGGATAGTGGATATGGGTATCGACAAACCCCGGCACGACCAGTTTTCCACGATAGTCGCGGATGCGGATGGAGTCAGGAATTAAATGTTTTCCCTTTTCCCACTCGCCAAACCACTCGACTTTCCCCTGTCGAATCAGCAACAGTCCGTCTTCAATAAACCGCAGCTCCGACGCGATCTCTTCGGGGTCTTCAACGGTACGGGCGACATCAATAAAGCTGCCTCGTACTGCTTTTAACGTGTGTTCTCCTGACATCGTATACTCCTTTACAGTTAATCCGTCTCTTCCACCGCAGCGATGCCCGATAAGACTTCTTCTTGTCGGTAGCCGCCGGGGAGGATGATATTCAGTAGAATGGCTGTCAGCCCGCCAGCGCAGATGGGGTTTTCCACTAACACGTAAATTGAGGCAGGCAATATTTTGAAAATTTCCGGGTCATAGGAGACACCCAGTCCAAGCCCTAGCGAGGTGGCGACAATGAGCGTTTCGCGACGTTTAAGCCCGTTGGTGATAATGATGCGGATCCCGGCGATGGCTATCATCGAGAACATCAACGTCATTGCGCCGCCAAGTACCGCCGAAGGAATGGTGGTAAAGAACCCGCCGATCATCGGAAATAGCCCGAGGATCACCAGCATCACGGCGATCGAGCGTCCGATATAGCGTGAGGCGACGCCAGTCATCTGAATCACCCCGTTGTTCTGTGCAAAGGTCGTTAACGGTAGAGAACCTACCGCCGAGGCGATGACCGATACCAGACCGTCTGCCAACACGCCTCCCTTCAGGCGCGACTGATACTCATCTCCCTGAATAGGGCGTCTGGACACCATCGCCGTCGCGGTGATATCGCCCACCGCTTCCAGCACGCTCAGTAAGTAGATGGTGCCGACGACCAGGAAGTGATGAAAATTGAACTGAAAACCATATTTGAAGGGGAGAGGTATGGTGACCAGCGGCAGGTTTTGCATACTGCTGAAATCCACCATGCCAAGACATAAGGAGACGATATATCCAACGCACAGCCCGATCGCGATACCGCCCATGCGCAGTAGCGGGCTGCGACAGCAGTTGAATCCGATGACCACGACCAGTACCAGCAAACCGACGCCAATATTTTCGTAATTCCCGTAGGTGCCGCTGCTTTTTGCCGCGAAACCGCCGCCAAAATCGATAATGCCAACCTTAATCAGGCTCAGGCCAATCATCAGCACCACAATCCCGCTGACGGTTGGGGTAATCACTCTGCGCAAATAAGGCAGGATAAAAGAGGAACCCACCACCAGAAAGGCGCCGACGAAAGAAACGCCGAGCAGAGACGACATGATCAACTCTTCATGAAAACCGTCGCTTTTCATACTGCTGCCAAGCGCAATCATGACAGTCACAAACGAAAAATTAACGGATTGAATGGAGAGTAAGCCGGACCCGACAATACCGTAACGGTTTACCTGTAGCCATGTGCCGATGCCGGAGGCGATCATCGCCATTGAGACCAGATAGGCGGTCGTTTCTGCAGAGAGCTGTAGCGCGGTGCCAACGATTAATGCTGGCGTGACCATCGGCACGAAGATGGCCAACAGATGGGTAATAGCGGCAATAATGGCCTGGTGAAAGGGAGGGCGATCCTCCAGTTCGTAAATAAGGTCTGAGCCTGCACGAGTTAAATCAGACATCCCTTCACTCCTTATAAGCAAATTTGATCATCTGAATCAGCAGGATTAAATTCTGCGAATTTAAGGCGTAGGACGCCCTGAGAACGGCTTATCTCATTTCCGCAGACGGCATTTAATCGTTATTGAATCATGGAAACGGGCCGCCGAAGCGGCCCACGTTGTTACATTTTTTCCAGTGCGGTCAGTATTTTCTCCGGTGTGAAATGCCATTCCCGCAACCAGACGCCACAGGCATCATGAATCGCGGTAGCGATAGCGGGTGCTGCACCGTTAACACCGATTTCAGAGATGGATTTGGCGCCAAAGGGGCCGACTTTATCGTCACTCGGCACCAGGACGGCACGAAAATCACGCGGAATATCACCTATTTTGGGTGCGCCGTAGCTGCGCAGATCGCGGGTCAGCGGATGGCCTTGCGTGTCATAGATAATTTCTTCGGTCAGGCTATGGCCGATAGCACGCATCGACGCCCCGTAAATCTGCCCCAGTGCTAACTCTGGGTTTACCGGTGTGCCGCAATCCAGCAGTGCGTAGAATTTATCCAGGCGGATTTCACCAGTACGCGTATTGACTGCGACTTCGGCAAAGTTTGCGCCATACGGGAAGGCGAAATCGGGGGTGATATAGCTGGCGGTGGCAACCAGGGTACCAAAGCCGGTGCCTGTCTCCGCTTTATGGGCGATTTCACCGTAGCTGACCTCTCCTTGTTTACCGCGTACGACGCCAGGCGCGGCCAGCTGAACGTCGGCCAGTGGCTCTCCCAGCATTTGCGCGCCGTGGAAGAGGATTTTTTCCCGCAGATTCTCCGCCGCTTTACGCGCCGCATTACCCGAGAAGCAGGTACCGGACGAGGCGTAGGCACCTTTGTCGAAGAGCGCATGGTCGGTGTCGCCTGAGATGACGTGAACCTCTTGCGGCGCGCAGCGCAGCACTTCCGCTGTCAGTTTCGTCACCACGGTATCGAGTCCGGTCCCAATATCAGCGCCACCGGAGTGAACGATAAAGGTGCCATCCGATTCCAGTTTGATCATGCAGTTGGCCTGATCGATATCCGGAATCCCCGATTTCTGCATAATGATGGCGACCCCACGACCTGTGTGCCAGTCACCGTCCTGTGGTTTGGGGGAAGACCAGTTAATCATTTCACGCCCCTGGCGCAGGATCTCCTCCAGTGCACAGCTGGCGGCGGAAGGGACAGAGGTCGGGGCTTTACCTTCACCGATCGCACCGAGTATTTTCAGTTCCTGCCCTTCGTGAACCCGATTGCGTTCAATAATCTCCAGTTGGTCTATTTGCAACTGTTCAGCCAGCTCCGCCAGCGCCATGGTCATGGCAAACGTGCCTTTTGGCGCGCCGTAACCCTGATAAGCACCGGTAGGGCAAATGTTGCTGTAGTAGGTGGTGACCTGGAAATCGACGTTGTCACAGGGGTACAGCGGCAGCGAAAGCGCAGGACCGTTACACGGTACGGTGAGCGAATGGTTGCCATAAGGCCCTGTATTGGCGCGGAAATCCATTTTTACCGCTGTCAGACGACCGTCTTTCTTCGCCCCCAGTTTCACCGTCACTTTCGCGACATGGCGGGAAGTATTGGCAATAAACTCCTCTTCACGGGTATAGCGGAAATAAACCGGGCGTCCGGTCACGCAGGTGGCCCAGGCGCAGACCTCTTCCAGCAGGATGTCCTGCTTGGAGCCAAAGCCGCCGCCCACGCGTTCCTTAATGACATGCACCTTGTGCTGCTTCAAGCCGACAAGACGCGCAACCTGACGGCGAAGGTGCCACGGAACCTGGGTTGAAGCGTGGATCACCAGGCGGTCGCCGTCCATACGTGTAAAGCAGATATGAGTTTCTGCCGGGCACTGTTGCGCCTGAGTGGAGGAATAGGTGCGTTCGATAATGACATCAGCATCAGCAAAACCCTTTTCCATATCGCCGATATGACCGTGAATGCTGGCCGCAATATTTTTTCGGGGACGTGAGCCAATCGGGAAGTTAATGATCATGTGCTCGCCGCGCTGCGCCGCGTGGCGGTTATCTTCTTCCAGCGTGTCTGGCGCACCGGCGACATACACGACCGGTTCATCGTGAACCACCGGCGCGTCTTCCGCCATGGCTTCATCAATCGACATGACCGGCTTGAGCACTTCATATTCGACGTGGATGAGCTTCAATGCCGCCAGCGCAATCTCTTCGCTTTCCGCGACCACTGCGGCAACACGATCGCCGACGTGACGCAGTTTCTTACCAAACATACGGCGGTCGAGAGGAGAGGGTTCCGGCGCGCTCTGGCCGCCCGGTGTGTAATAGATGTCCGGGCAGTTAAGATGGGTGATGACGTGAACCACGCCGGGCAGCGCTTCTGCTTTACTGACGTCCAGATGCGTAATGAGCGCGTGTGCGTGCGGGCTTCGTAACATTTTGATGACGCAGGCATCTGGTGTAATGCGGTCTTCCACATAACAGGGCTTGGCCTGCACCATTTTAGCGGCATCTGTTTTTGGAAAGAGCTTGCCAACCACGGCGAGGTCATCACGGAAGGTGGGCGCAATATTGATACTGGCCTGCGGGTCGTTTTTACGCGCCACCGCCAGTTCTATCACCTGATAGTATTGTTGCCAGCCCGCATCGCGGCTGAATAAACCGGAGAGCGCATCGTCGATCTCTTCACGGGTGGGGATGGCGATACGATCGAGCAGATCGCTGATAATCAGGGCGGCTGCCGGATCGTTGTACCCGGATTGCACTACGCCGGTATCCACCATTGCCTGTTGCACCAGGCTCAGTTCATTCCATTTACCCAGGGATTCTGTAGTGCGGATCTCTGCCTGGTCTAACTGAGCCGCTATCAGCAGGGAGGCGTTGACGATGCGACCGTTATAAAGAATCGCGTCGGAACCGGCGAAGCCGAAGCCGTCGTCACTGTTGCGTACTGAGTGCATGCCCAGGTTGAACAGCAGTGCTTGCGCGTTTTCGCCAGGATTCACTTTCATCTCCTGCGCCGCGCCGTTTAACGTAAAGTGAATCATCATACGGCTTCCTCCCCGGCCTGTTGGCAGTCGGCAAACAGATCGGCCACCAGGACTCCTGTGATATAGCGTTTATACGCTACGCTGCCTCGTACATCTTCCTGCGGGAATATTGCGTTAGCCACCGCGTGTTCCAGCGCGCTGCCTTCCAGTTTCTGCGTTTCCACATCGCGTAACCGCAGCGCTTTGTCCGCCACGCCATCCAACGCGATGCGCATGCCGTCGTGCTCTGTCAGCGCAACGGCGGCGGTCACGACGGTTAATCCTGCCTGTGAGCGGCTGATTTTGCGGGTAGCACAGGGGAGGTAAGGATCTTTAATGATAATTTCAGTCAACAGGCGATCGCGCGGATCGGCCAGATAGCTCTCCAGTGACAGGTTTTCGCCGTTACCAAAAACCAACTGCGTATCCAGAGCCAGCAGCACGGGGAGTAAAACGGATTCTTCCTGCAGGGCGGCGATCTCACCGCCGATTGTTGACTGGTTGCGTAAATGGCGGGAGTAGATAAAACCTAACGCCTCCCGTAGCGCTGCCGGGAGATAGCGGGCATCACGTAAGGGTTGCAGGCGAGTCATCGCCCCGATGCGCAATGCGCCGTTGTCCCAGTCCACCCAATCCAGCTCCAGATCTTGCAAGGAAATGGCAATATGTTTCTCGGTACGAGTTGGCGTGGCGTTGAGTTTGCTGCCCCCAGCAAACCAGATGGCATCATCCTGATAGCGGCGCTTAAGTTCCAGCGCCTGTTCTACGGAGTCGGGCCTGAAAAATTGATCAATCATCATCTTTCCTCATCAATCCCTCTCCTCAGAAGGAGAGGGCGTGGGCTATGCCAGTGCATCCATCCGGCGCCACATACTGGCGGCGACTTTTCTGGCCTGCGCATAAATTGAATCGCAATCGAAAGTGAACTGGCGGTCCTCATAGACCATCACGCCATTTACCATGACGCTATGCACGCTGCCTGAACCGAGACCGAAAGCGATATGCCCGGCGACGTTCTCCGCCACCAGCGGGGTGGGCGCTGAATAATCGAAGAGGGTTAAGTCAGCTTTGTAGCCTGCTTCCAGTCGACCAAAGTTCGCCCCGAAGTTACGACTCAACAGTTCGTTACCGTTAGCCAGCGCTTTAGCAAAACTGTCTGGCCAGAGCGGTCCGCCCGCGTCGCGATGCTTGAAGAAGGCAAATTTCATCTCTTCAAGCATGTCGGAGCCGATACCGTCAGTTCCCAGCGCCAGATTGCGGATGTGGGTAAGGTGATGGTTGTAGCCGACATGGTTATTCATGTTGGAACGGGCGTTATGCACCAGGAAGGCATCCTGCTGATTCAGCAGGGCGATATCCTCTGCAGACAGATACAGGCCGTGCGCCACCAGCGTTTTACTGTCGATAAGGTCGTATTCGGCCAGCCTGACCAGCAAATCTTTGCCGTACAGGTGGTGGCTGTGGGAAACGTCGTAAAGGTCTTCTGCGGCATGGATATGTAACCCACGCTTCGTCGCTTTGACCGCCTCGCGTAGCATCTCCAGTCCGGCGTCCGGTACCGTAAAGGGTGCGTGAGCGCCAATATGCGCTTCCACCAGATACGGCTCGGTTCCGGTTTTACGCGCGTCGTCTATCTGGCGAGCGAAACGAATATTCTCTTCGACGCCTTCCTGTAACTCTTTGATTCCATTGTTACGGTCAGTGGTTTCAAAGCAGGTCATGGCGCGCAGGCCAACGTTTAAAAATGCGCTGCGCAGCGTGGAGAGCGACCCGCCGATGTATGCCGGGGACGCATGGTGATCGATGACCGCTGAGCATCCGCTCTTAATGGCCTCCATTGAGCAAATCAACCCGCTGTAGTAGAGCGACTCCTCATCCAGCGCACGATCCAGTCGCCACCAGAGGTTTTTCAGCGTCGAGATAAAGTCCGGGCTGGGGGCGATGTTCGCCATGATCCCGCGTGATAAACCGGAGTAAAAATGGTTATGCGCGCAGACCAGTCCCGGCATCACAATCCGACCATGCATCTCTTTCCACTGCGCTGCAGGGTAGCGCTGCGTCAGTGCATCGCCGACATCGACGATAACGTCTTTTTCGATTGCAATATCAACGCCTTCCTGCACTTTTGCCGGGTGGAGCTGTACGGCGGTGACATTTTTCAGAATCAACATGATTACGCCTCCACGCGACCCAGCAGGTAATGATGATGCTGGTGGACATAGCTGATGATGCGACACATTTCATCCAGCTCTGGCGGTATGCTGGCGAACTGACCTTCGCTATTAATGTTTAATACCCAGTTTTGACTATTGAGCCGTACCCGCACCTGGTCATCTACCACCAGGAATCCCGGGTTGCTGCTGTTGTTGAAATCCTGTGGCAGACTGAAGACAGTGACCTTGTCCTGGTACGGTTTCCCTTGCCACGGGCAGAATTGAGCGCAGTTGCCGCATTCGTTGCAATACGCGTCCAGGTGCAGTGTCTGGAAGCGGTTCTGGAAGCCGGGAACCGGAATCGAAACGTTGGCGCGGTTCGGGCAGACGTCAACGCACTTGCTGCAGACATAGTTACATTCAAGGCAGCGTGCCGCTTCCTGTGCAACAAACGCGTCGCGATCGTCTTTGTCGACCATCGCCACGGATATCGCGCCTTTGCGTTGGTAGATCTCTGCGGGGCTGACGTTGCTCCAGCGCTTATCTCCGTGGTGGGAACGAATATTTTCCCGATAGAGGATAGTATCCGCAGCCCGACGTGCAGAGCCGATAGCCGCAACGATGGAAGAGGGACCGCGCTGGACGTCGCCAATCATAAAGACGTTGGTAAGACGTGTTTCACCGCTATTGTTGACCTCCGGCCAGCCATTTTTATCCAGCGGTACACCCATTGCATTCAGCGCCTCAGTATCCTGCTGTTCGCCAATGGCAGTGATCAGGCTATCAGCATGAAGGGTCAGGGTTTCGCCGGTTTCAACGGGACGGCGTCGACCTTTCTCATCGGGTTCGCCAAGTGACATCACACGCAGCGTTAGCGTGCCGTCGGCATCAAAACGTTCCGGATTGTTCAGGAAGCGGAATTCAACGCCATCATGCAGCGCTTCTTCGTACTCTTCGCGCCATGCGGGCATTTCCTGCAATGAACGGCGATAAACGACGGTGGCTTTTTCCACGCCGGGTACGCGTAGCGCGGCACGTGCGCAATCCATCGCGGTGTTACCTGCGCCGACGATCACCACATGTTTGCCCAGCGTCAGGTCTGCTCCCTGGTTGTATTCGCGCAGGAAGGGGAGTGATTTCCAGATGTGCGGATTATCCCCCTCTAGCTTCACGCCGCTGTTTTTATCCGTACCAGTCGCGATCAGGACATACTGGTAGCCCTGATTTTTTAACTGTTCAACGGTCAGATCCGGCGCGCAGCCATACTCAAACTTCACGCCGTGAGCGGCGACAAAGTCGATATCGTGCTGAATTAACTCCGCCGGAATACGGAACTGAGGAATGATATTTTTCACCACGCCGCCCGCATTTGCTTCACGTTCGAACAAGGTGACTGAATGCCCTGCCCGGGCGAGGAAGTAACCTGCAGCAAGCCCCGCAGGGCCCGCGCCAATCACCGCGACAGGATGACGTGAACCGGAACCGGCCGGTTTATGCCAGCGCTGTTTGTACTCTTCCCAGCCCTTCTCCAGCGCGACTTTTTTAAGTTCGCGGATATTCAGCGCGCTGTCATAGTCCAGTCGGGTACAGTTGTACTGACACTGGTGATCGCAGATATGGCCTGTGATGGCAGGGAGGGCGTTGCGTTGGTAGATGAGTTCCAGCGCGTCGGCATAGCGGTGCTCGCCGAGCAGGCGAATGTATTCCGGAATATCCTGTTTGATGGCGCAGGCTGTAATGCATGGCGCGACATAGCAGTCGGTAAGCGGTAAACCTTCAGCAACGTCGATACGCTCTTCCGGCTTCCAGTGTTTCTGCGTGTACTCCATGGTAATGGCGTCTTCCGCCAGCTTGTTCAGGCGTGCGACATCGACATGTTTCATCTCCCACGCATCTGATGATTCCAGTTCCCGCATGCATGCGCTCAGGCGCAGGTAACCACCGGGTTTCAGCAGGTCGGTTGCCATGGTGATAGGGCGAATACCGGTATCAAAGATATCGCGGATCGTCAGTTGACTTGCTCCGCCGGAATAGGAGATCGGTAATTTGCCGTCGAAGGCGCGGGAAAGTACGGCGGCCACATTGATGGAGAGTGGGAACAGCGCCCGACCAGACATGTACATCTCTTCGCCGGGAAGGGCGCCTTTGTTATTGATAGTCCCCAGCGTGTTAGTCAGTTTTACGCCGAAACCGAGCGATTTTTCTTTTGCCAGTACCATCAGCCGTTGCAGCATTTCCAGGGCCTGAGCCAGCTTAAGATCGTGCTCGAACGATTCCTCTTTCAGTCCAATGTAACCGAAGCCGCAGTTATCAAGAATTTCACGCACTCTCTCGTAGCCCAGTAGCGTTGGGTTGAGCTTCACGAAGGTATTCAGCCCTTTCTCTTCTAACATGTAGCGGCAGATGGCTTCGATTTCGTGCGGCGGACAACCGTGCATGGTCGAAAGCGTAACCCCCTGTACCATGCTGGCAGGGATGCGGGCAGGTAATGCCTGCAGATTTTCTCGTTGCTGGGTCAGGTCGTGAAGAGCCAAAAATGCGTCGTCATGCAGCCACTGGTGGAGCGTGTCGCGGTATTGCGCAAACTTAGGATGCGCCGATGCGTCCATCATATTGTCGATGAACTGTTGCATCGGCGGCTGTTTAATTCCGTCAAGGTTGTAGCCGACGCTCATATTAAAGATAAATGACTTACCCGCATCGGAGTCGGAAGGCTGCAGTAACTGTTCCATCAAGTGCAGGGCAAACCAGGCTTTGAGGTATTCATCCCAGGCTTTTAGCAGTGTGAACTCGGTGGACCATTCGGTGTTGAAGCACTCATCTTCAGCATCAATGCAGGGTTTTTCCAGTTCCAGACGATCCAGAATCTGGACTGTTTTGAGTTCAATGAAGCGACCACCGGTTAGCCAGGAGGTGATGATGTTTTGGGCAAGCTGAGTGTGCGGGCCAGCGGCGGGGCCGACGGGGGTGGCACAGGTTTCACCAAATACGCTGACCGACTTCCCTTTTACTGGCGAGTAAAACTGTTGTTCGGGAATACCAAAGATAGAGCGTTGTTGCTGGTATTCATCAAATATGCGCGTCAAAAGCTCCTCAAACGGAATGGGACGCATAATATCCCCCATAACCCTCTCCTTAGCTTATACAGATATCATTGGTTGACCGGTAGAGATAAATCCGGCGGTTTGGGGATATAGAGCAACATTCGCACCAGTCTGCCGAGTCAACGGCATAAAAATAAAATTTTGTGAGGGGGTTCTAATCTTAGTTGTGCTTTGTGAAATATCTCACAGATACCAAATGAGAATTAAAATCAGTCTTAGTGGATATTGGCTATGTGTGCTTCATTGGTTTGCTTTATTTTCTCAAAATTATCGAATTCTTATCATTATGATAAGAGAGAATAATGCGGTGAAATTATTTGAACGCAATCGTTTAACTCAGTTGGTTGGTTTTTTTATTGCTTTTTCTGTGCATTAATAAAATCCTCGGGGGTATCGATATCTAAAGTAACGCCAGCCTCTGTCATTTCAATCGTATAATGTTCGCCCAACAGTAATGCCTGGCGCATACTACTGACATTGGGTTGGGATATCGCCTGTATCAGACACGTTTTCGGTAATAAAACAGGGTGTCCTGGCCTGCCTTTATAGTATGGAATGAGTGCGCCATTGTTACGTAACGACCAGAGTTTACTAAAGATATTCGCATTCAGGTTGGGCATGTCACCGTGGGTGATAAAGCAGTATTCGCTGCTCACCGCGGTAGCTGCCGTTTGTATTGACGAAAATAATCCATGGGCATATTCTGGGTTGTGAGTAATAGTGATATTCGACAGGTTTGCATAACGATGATGAAGTTCATCGGCGCGATGGCCGGTGACTAAAATAATTCGGCTGCAAAATTGCAGCGCATTTTTGATACTTGCATCAAGAATTGTTCCCTCTTGCCAGGGTAACATCATTTTCCATTTTCCCATTCTTGATGATAATCCGGCGGCAGTAATTATGCAGTCGATATCTGGCATAGTGATTCCTTTATTTGGTTGTTATGGCATGACCAGAGAATGTCGTCACCACAGAGGCTCATGAAGGATAGTGAAGAGTATAATAACCCCCACATCTTTATTCTTTGATTTGGGTGTACAGAAACACCCGTCGATTATTTCGGTTGTCGGTGCGGGGGGAAAAACCAGTACCCTTTTCTGGTTGGCTCAACTTTTTCACGCCTGTGGTCGACGGGTGTTGATCACTACCACTACGCATATGTTTCTGCCCCAGATACCCTGGCCGGTTATCTTCTGCCACGAACCCGCGAAATTACCTCATCAACAACTTATGCAACCCATACAGGTTTATTTCCACGCGTGGAAAGCGCCGTTGGGGAAAGCACGTGGCTTTCAGCCCGCCGTGATTGATGCGTTGGTTGAACGGCCAGAATGTGACGTGATTCTCGTCGAAGCTGATGGCGCCCGTGGATTCCCACTGAAAGCGCCGGATGAGCACGAACCTTGCATACCTGAATGCAGTTGCAGTGTGATTGCCGTTATGGGCGGGCATACCCTGGGGAAAAAAACAGGGGCAGACAATGTGCATCGATGGCCGCAGTTTGCTGGGATCACTGGCCTGAGGGCAGATGTTCCCCTACAACTGAGGGATCTAATCCGGCTGGTTCAACATCCGCAGGGCGCATTTAAGAACGCACCGCCAACCAGTCGGCGGATCTGGTTCATCAACCGTTTTTCTCAATGTGAGAATAGCGTTGATGAAAATGAACTGATTCAACCGCTATTACAGGGAGATGTTGATGCCGTCTGGTTGGGGGATGCTCAGGAACGCCCTGCAATCACACGCAGATTTGTGAGATAGCGACCCCGGGAAACCGGGTTACCGAAAGGATATCCATTGAGGTTTTTATGAATATTTTCACAGAGGCTGCAAGACTTGAATCGCTAAATTGTCCATTTGCGCTGGCGCAAATTGTTGATAGCCGGGGTTCAACACCCCGCCATTCCGCACAAATGCTGGTACGTCAGGATGGGTCTATCATCGGTACCATTGGCGGTGGGATGGTAGAACGAAAAGTTATTGATGAAGCGCTACAGGCGTTGCAAGAAAGAAAGCCGCGTCTGTTTCATGGGCGGATGGCGCGTAACGGCGCTGATGCCGTGGGATCGGATTGCGGGGGCGCGATGTCAGTGTTTATTAGTGTGCACGGTCTGCGACCTCGTCTGGTATTAATTGGCGCCGGGCATGTGAATCGCGCAATCGCGCAGGGCGCAGCGCTGCTGGGGTTTGATATTGCCGTGGCGGATATCTATCGCGACAGTTTAAACCCGGATTCCTTTCCTCCTTCTGTCCACTTGTTGCATGCCGACTCCTTTGCCGCCGCAGTGGATGCACTGGATATCCGGGAAGATAATTTTGTACTCATCGCGACGAACAATCAGGATCGGGAAGCGCTGGATAAGCTGATCGAACGACCCATTGCATGGCTCGGCTTGTTGGCGAGTCGCCGCAAGGTCCAACTTTTCATGCGCCAGTTGCGGGAAAAAGGCGTCAGTGAAGAACACATTGCCCGCCTGCATGCTCCGGTGGGTTATAACATTGGCGCTGAAACGCCGCAGGAGATTGCTGTAAGCGTGCTGGCGGAGATCCTACAGGTAAAAAACAATGCGCCTGGTGGGTTGATGATGCGGGCGGCGCATCCGTCTGGACATCAACGTGTGGTGATTCGTGGTGCGGGGGATATCGCCAGTGGTGTGGCGTTGCGTTTGTTCCATGCCGGATTCAAAGTGATCATGCTGGAGGTGGAAAAACCGACGGTGATTCGCCGTAGCGTAGCATTTGCTCAGGCTGTATTCGATGGGGAGATGACGGTAGAAGGCGTGACGGCGCGGCTGGCAACCACCTCAGAGGACGCCATCATGCTGTCGGATCGCGGTTTTATTCCCGTATTGATTGATCCTGCCTGTACGCTGATTGATACGCTGAAACCTGTTTGCGTGGTGGATGCTATCCTGGCAAAACAAAACCTGGGTACACGCTCCGATATGGCGCCAGTGACGATTGCCCTTGGGCCTGGATTTACTGCGGGCGAAGACTGTGATGCGGTGATTGAAACAAATCGCGGGCACTGGCTTGGACAAGTCATTTACGCCGGTTGCGCGCAGGAAAACACTGGCGTTCCTGGAAATATTATGGGGCATACTTCCCGGCGCGTGATCCGTGCGCCAGCTGCGGGCATCATGCGAACCCACGTTAAATTAGGCGACCTGGTGGAAGAGGACGACGTGATTGCCTGGGTTGGCGAAAGTGAAATTAAAGCGCCGCTGTCGGGAATGGTGCGTGGATTGTTAAATGACGGTCTGGCGGTCGTAGGCGGTTTTAAAATTGGCGATATTGACCCCCGTGGCGAGACGGCTGATTTTACCAGCGTATCTGATAAAGCAAGGGCGATTGGCGGTGGTGTACTGGAGGCCTTAATGATGCTGATGCATCAGGGCGTGAAATCGACTAAGGACGTACTGGAAGTTGCCTGACGCCGAATCGCCGGCTGGTTCTGTGCTTATCTTATCGGACCTACAGCATATGTTCGCAATGTAGGCCCGATAAGACGTGTTAGAGTTGCTACCTGGCGAACGGGTTACTGGCAAATGACCGTGCCGGTTTTCCCTTCAATCCCTTCTTTCGCTTTGCTCAACACCGTAATCAAGGATTCGCGTCCTGGACGTGAACGGGCAAATGCGGCAGCTGCTTCGACTTTTGGCAGCATTGATCCTTTGGCAAAATGGCCTTCGTTGATAAAACGCTCTGCATCGTTTAGTGACAGGCGATCCAGCCACTGTTCATTTTCTTTACCAAAGTTGATAGCCACTTTTTCGACAGCGGTCAGGATGATGAGCATATCCGCATCGATAATCTCTGCCAGTCGGGCACTGGCCCAGTCCTTGTCAATGACAGCGCTGGCGCCACGTAGATGAAAACCTTCACGGATCACCGGAATACCGCCGCCGCCAACCGTAATGACGACATGACCCGCTTCCACCAATGCTTTGACCGTCTCTTTTTCGATAATGTCTACCGGTTTAGGGGATGCGACTACGCGGCGGTAACCACGCCCCGCATCTTCTTTCAGCGTATAACCTTGCTTCTCCAGTTGTTCTGCTTCCTGCTGAGTGAAGAACGAACCGATCGGTTTAGTCGGGTTGAGAAAGGCGGGATCGTTGGCGTCGACTTCTACCTGAGTTACCAGCGTTGCAACCGGATTGTGCATACCGCGAGAGAGCAACTCTTCGCGTAGCGCATTTTGCAGATCGTAGCCGATATAGCCCTGGCTCAACGCCACGCAGACGGACATCGGTAGCATGGGGGAATGCGCTTCAGTTTTTGCTGCGGCTTCAAAAGCCTGGTTGATCATTCCTACCTGAGGTCCGTTGCCGTGGGTGACAATCACCTGATGACCTTGCGCAATTAAATCCACAATGGCCTGGGAGGTAATTTTAACCGCCTGCATCTGCCCCGCCAGATCTTCTCCCAGCGCATTCCCACCCAGCGCGAGAACAATTTTCTTACTCATTTTTCCTCACTCATTTTATTCCGTTGTCTGTTTCATGAATCCCGGGCTGTGATGACATCGCGGGAGGCGTAAATGGTTTGCGTCGCAGGAATCGCCCGCGACCCGCTTTACCTGTAAAAACACCATCGCAGAAGAGGGTTTCACCACGGGAGAGTGTTCTGACAATCGCTCCCTGACAGTGGAACCCCTCCCAGGGGGAGTAACCGGCGTTATCGTGCAGGTTGGTATGGCGAATCTCCTGGCGCTGTCGCGGATCGATAATGACCACATCGCCATCAGAACCTGGCGCCAGCCGCCCTTTCTGCGGCCACAGACCGAACAGTTTGGCGGGCATTGCGCTGGTTAAATCGACAAAACGCTCGGGCGTAATACGCCCGCTCATAACGCCGTGGGAGAAAAGGAGCTGCATACGGTTTTCCACACCGGGTAACCCATTGGGGCAACGGCTGAAATCTCCGCCGGAGATCTGCTGGCGCTGCGCCATCGAAAATGTACAGTGATCGGTAGCCACCACATCGATCGCGCCGTCGCTGATGCCGCACCAGAGTTTGTCCTGCTCGCGGACATTGCGTAATGGCGGGCTGAGAATGAACTTCATGCCGTCTTCTGCGTCATAACGCCGCTCATCGAGCAGGAGATACTGCGGACAAGTCTCTACCCACACCGGTTGATGGTTGGCTCTGGCCAGACGTAAATAGTCCAGCCCTAATCCGTTGGACAAGTGGACGATATACAGCGGTGCGTTGCCGGCGAGCTGAGCAAGATTGATCATCCTGGCGATAGCTTCAGCTTCACACTCCAGCGGTCGACTCAGCGCGTGATAGCGTGGGGACGTTAACCCTGCTGCGATAAACTCCGCGCGTTTACTGGCGATAGCGGCGTCATTTTCCGGATGTACGGTGGTCAGCGCGCCGGACTCATGCAAACGGCGCAGCGCCTGCAGCGTTTCGTCATCGTTGAGTTTGTACTGATAGGTCAGATACAGTTTGAAACTGCTGATCCCCTCATCAACCATCATCGGGATCTCATCGAGGATGGCGTGATTGATATGCTGAATGACGCCGTGGAAGCTGTAATCGATCACCGCTTTGTGCGCGGCATAACCGTGATAAACCTCCAGTTGATGACGCAACCGGCATCCTGTCGGCCCAAATCCCATATGGTCGATAATGGTTGTTGTACCGCCACACGCCGCCGCGCGGGTACCGGTAAAAAAATCATCACAGCTACGGGCGAGTCCTACGTCAATATTGAAATGTGTATGCACATCCACGCCACCGGGGAAAACGTAACAGCCTGCAGCGTCAATAACTTCACAGGGGAGCTGCAGCGTAATTTCTGTGTCCAGTTGGCGTACGATGCCGCTCTCAATCAGTAAGTCTTGTTTTGCTTGTCCGTCAGCGTTAACGACAGTGCCATTTTTGATTAATACGCGCATAGCAGACTCCATGTTCCCCCCGGCGAACCGGAGGGAGACGCGAGAAGGATAATTATTGTGTTGCCAGCCAGCTCAGTGGAATAGCCGCGTACATTGCTGCGCAGGTGACCAGATGAGATTTCCAGGTTTTCTCGTTCGGCGCATGGGCTTCTGGTTCTTTGCCTGGTCCAAAGCCGATAACCGGGATTCCGTGACGTCCCATGATCGAGACACCGTTGGTGGAGAAGGTCCATTTATCAACGACCGGCGTTTTACCAAACAGCCCTTCATAGGCGCTGACAAGCGCTTTAACGGTGAAATGATCTTCTTCTACTTTCCAGGTCGGGAAGTAGCATTCGGTCGGGTAAACCAGCCCGGTCCAGGATGGACGGTCGTAGTTGTACATGGAGACCACGGCGTTTGCGCTCTTGACCGCAGGCAGGGCGCGGATTTCATCCAGCGCGCCTTCCCAGGTTTCACCCCAGGTCAGGCGGCGGTCGATAGAAACAGCGCAGCTGTCTGCAACGGCACAGCGACTGGGTGACGTGAAGAAGATTTCAGAAACGGTCAGCGTGCCTTTGCCGAGGAATTCGTCATAGCCCAGATGTTGTGAAAGATCCTGTAATTCGTTGAGGATCGGGCCCATTTTGAAGATGGCGTTATCTCCGCGTTCCGGTGCCGAACCGTGGCAACTGACACCCTGCACATCGATGCGAATTTCCATGCGGCCGCGTTGTCCGCGATACACCTGGCAGTCGGTAGGTTCGGTACTCACGACGAATTCCGGACGGATGCCTGACTGCTCGATGATGTATTGCCAGCACAGGCCGTCGCAGTCCTCTTCTTGCACCGTACCGGTGACAAGCAGCGTGTATTCATCTTCCAGACCGAGATCTTTAATGATCTTGCCAGCGTAAACCATTGACGCCATACCGCCTTCCTGATCAGACGTACCGCGCCCGCCGATCAGTTCATCGGTTTCCATCCCTTTATAGGGATCAAATTCCCAGTTTTTGATATTACCGATACCTACGGTATCAATGTGGGCGTCCATCGCGACCAGGCGTGGGCCGTGACCGATATAGCCGAGGATGTTGCCCATCGGATCGATTTCTACTTTATCGAAGCCGACTTTTTCCATCTCTTCTTTAATACGATGTATGACGCGTTTTTCATCACAGCTTTCGCTGGGGATGGCGACCATATCGCGCAGGAAGCGCGTCATATCGGCCTGGTAGTCTTTTGCTTTTTCCAGAATCAATTTGAATGGAATGTGCTTAGCCATTATTTTTCTCCAGTATTTAACCCCGTATCTCCTACGGAGTCTGTTCCAATAGGGTGATTACGGTGCGACCGGATGTTTGCCTTCCCAGACGACTTCACGATAGTGCTTCACATCGGTATCGCCTTCAGTACTGATAACCAGCACGACGGAGTCTTTATTCAACGCCAGTTTTTCCATCAGGGTCTGACGCAACGGGTGGTGGTGAACCGCCGCCAGAACGCCTAAGCCAACAGCGCCTGACTCGCCAGAGATGACTCGCGGATCGTTGCCCAATGGATTGCCCAACACGCGCATCCCCAGCGCGGCAACGCTGTCCTGGCAGGAGATAAACTGTGTGGAGCAGTTACGCAAAATTTCCCAGCCGAGCGGGTTCGGTTCACCACAGGCCAGACCGGCCATGATGGTGGCCATATCGCCGCCGACATTAACGATGTCGCCTTTTACGCCTGAACGATAAATGCAGTCGGCTTTATCCGGCTCGACGATGATGCTGCGTAGCTGTTGCGGAGTGTAGACATCCACCAGGTAGCCCAGTACGCCGCCCGCCATTGCGCCAACGCCAGCTTGCAGCAGAACGTGGGTAGGTGTAACGCCCATCTCACGCATCTGCTCCACCGCTTCATCAGCCAGAGTGGCGTAACCCTGCATAATCCAGGTGGGAATTTTGGTATAGCCTTCCCAGGCGGTATCCTGCACCACTTCCCAGCCATTTTGTTGGGCATGCTGCATGGTCAGGCGAACGGTATCGTCATAGTTCATGTCGGTGACAATACACTCTGCACCGAGGTTGAGAATGGCATCAACCCGTTCCTGGGCGGAGCCTTTAGGCATGTAAATAACCGCATTTTGCCCGAGTTGTTGGGCTGCCCATGCGATGCCACGACCATGGTTACCGTCAGTGGTTGTGGCGAACGTCATTTTTTCGCCAATGGTTTTTTTGAGCTGCTCGAAGGACAGCGTCTCTATATCAAGATGATATTTTTCGCAGAGCAGTCGGGCGATGGCGTAGGCACCACCGAGCATCTTGAATGCGTTAAGTCCAAAACGTTGTGATTCATCTTTGACGAGGATTTTTTTCACGCCAAAGAGGCTGGCAAGGCAGTCCAGCGCGCGGAGCGGCGTCGGATGATATCCTGCGATTTTCTGGTGGAACTGGCGTGCCACTCTGGCTTGTTTCTGCGAAAAGAGCGGTGACGTTTCGCCAGTATAAAAATGGTTATCGGCAATATCGATCTTCAATGAGAACACGGACATATCCTATCCTTTTGGCCTCCAGAAATGGAGAGCCGACCGGCAGGTCGGCTCGGGATTTTATTTCATGCGTACTTGTGCTTCTTTCAGCAATTGCTCAAGCAATGCGCCTGGTTTTGGATATTTACGGGACAGGATCATCGCGGCGATGATGTACGGTTTCCAGCTGGCTTCTTTGTAGGTGGCAATGCGATATTTTTCGAACACTTCCTCGGTGACTTCCCCCTCTTTGCAGGAGACGCCGCTGATATCTGCTGGCAGGCAGTGCATGTAAAGTGCCTCACCATCGCGGGTGAGCTTCATCATCTCTTCAGTGCAGTGCCAGTCTTTATGCTTCGCGTTCTGTTCCAGACACTGTTTTTCCAGATCTTTCAGGGCTGCGTGATCGTCAGCGCGCAGAAGTTCCGTGCGTTTTTCCATCACTTTGTACGGGGCCCATGACTTCGGATAAACGATGTCGGCGTCCTTGAATGCCTCTTCCATACTGGTGACCTGACGGAAACTGCCGCCTGAGGCATTGGCGTTGTTTTTCGCGACTTCGATAACATCTGGGATCAGGTCATAGCCTTCAGGATGCGCCAGCGTGACGTCCATGCCGAAGCGGGTCATCAGACCGATAATGCCCTGCGGTACGGAAAGGGGTTTACCGTAGCTGGGTGAGTAAGCCCAGGTCATGGCGATTTTTTTACCTTTCAGGTTTTCCAGCGAGCCAAAGTGTTCGCGCAGCCAGGCAAGGTCGGCCATCGCTTGGGTCGGGTGGTCGATGTCGCACTGTAAGTTGACCAGCGCTGGACGCTGCGGCAGGACGCCCTGTTTGTAACCGTCATCAAGCGCGGCGCCAACTTCGCGCATATAGGCGTTGCCTGCGCCAAGATACATGTCGTCGCGAATGCCGATAGCATCGGCACAGAAAGAGATCATGTTGGCCGTTTCACGCACGGTTTCACCGTGAGCGATTTGTGATTTTCCTTCGTCGAGATCCTGCTGAGCCAGACCGAGCAGGTTGAGGGCGGAGGCATAAGAGAAGCGAGTACGGGTGGAGTTATCGCGGAAAACAGAGATACCTAATCCACTATTGAAGACCTTCGTCGCGATATTCTCGGCACGCAGTATTTTCAGCGCCGCAGCAACATCCAGTACTTGTTTTAGTTCGTCCGGCGTCTGCTCCCACGTTAACAAAAAGTCCTTCTCATGAAGGTGTGAGGTCAGCGAATTGATATCCTTTATCAGCTCATTAACAGTTTTCATCGTAAGGTCCCGGTAGTGGAATGACAGGCAAAAAACGGTTTATTTTGTTTCACTGTGACTAAGCCTCCTGATTGGGGTTATCACAGCCATACCTGGGACTAACAATAAGTGTGCCAGAATTATATAAATGGCGGCGAAAGGATATTTTGTCAGACTATATGTGCTCCTGATCACAAATTATGCTGAAGCATCCTAAAGGAATGAATAAACGAAAACGTTTGGCTTTTAAATATTGCATTCGTCACTGTGGGTCGTCGTAAGAATTAATGTTGGTGCGTACGTTACGACTCGTCAGTTTGATAAACTAATGCCGGTAATTCTCATATTGATATGGAAATGTGATTTCTCTTCCATAATTTCATTAGAAAATGATAAACAGCCCGTGTTTCTATCAAAGTAAATTCTGTCTGAGTTAATATCATTATATTTTACGAACCATAAATGTCCTAAATGATCAGTCATTTAAGCGATTCGGAAGGTAAAACATGGTGCTTGCAACTACGCAGTCCGTTTTGATGCATATTCAACCGACAATTCAGCGTTTCGCCAGAATGCTTGCCAGCGTTTTGCAACTTGAGGTTGAGATCGTTGATGAGAACCTGTGCCGAGTCGCAGGTACTGGCGCTTATGGAAAATTTCTCGGTCGTCAATTGAGCGGGAATTCCAGACTTCTGAGCTATGTTCTGGAAACAAAAAAAGAAAAAGTCGTCACACATTCCCGATTTGATCCGCTGTGCGAAGGGTGCGACAGCAAAGAAAATTGCCGTGAGAAAGCCTTCCTGGGAACCCCGGTTATTTTACAGGAGCGATGTGTGGGAGTGATAAGCCTGATTGCCGTAACGCATGAGCAGCAAGAACATATCAATGACAACCTACGGGAATTTTCAGATTACGTTCGCCATATATCCACGATCTTCGTTTCGAAACTTCTGGAGGATCAGGGAGGGAGTGACAGTATCAGTAAAATATTCTCTACGATGATTGAGAATATGGATCAGGGCGTGTTGGTTATTGATGAAGATAACCGTGTGCAGTTTGCGAATCAAACGGCGCTGAAAATACTCGGTGTTGTACAGAATAATATGGTTGGCAAATCAGTCAGGTTCAGGCCGTTAACGTTTGAAAGTAATTTCACCCATGGACATATGCAACATATTGTCTCATGGGATGATAAAAGCGAGCTGATTATTGGTCAGTTACATAGTGTTCAGGGGCGGCAATTATTCCTGATGGCATTCCACCAGTCGCATACCAGTTCGTCCGTGGCGATTGCTCCGGACGAACCGCATATTGAGCAACTGGTTGGCGAATGTCGGGTTATGCGCCAGCTTAAGCGGTTGATTGGCCGCATCGCCCCCAGTCCTTCCAGCATTATGATTGTGGGGGAAAGCGGTACAGGAAAAGAGGTTGTTGCCAGGGCTATCCACAAACTGAGTGAGCGACGAAATAAGCCCTTTATCGCCATTAACTGTGCTGCTATTCCGGAGCAGTTGCTGGAAAGTGAACTGTTTGGTTATGTGAAAGGCGCGTTTACCGGCGCATCTGCTAACGGAAAAACAGGTCTGATTCAGGCGGCTAACACCGGAACGCTGTTTCTGGATGAGATTGGCGATATGCCGTTAATGTTGCAGGCGAAATTGCTAAGAGCTATTGAAGCGAGGGAGGTTTTGCCCATTGGTGCCAGTAGCCCGGTACAGGTCGATATTCGTATTATCTCGGCCACTAACCAGAACCTTGGGCAGTTCATTGCTGAGGGGAAGTTCCGCGAAGACCTCTTCTACCGCCTGAACGTCATTCCGCTCACGTTACCACCCCTACGCGAACGCCAGGAGGACATCGAACTGTTGGTGCATTACTTCCTGCATCTGCATACTCGCCGTTTGGGGCTGGTTTATCCGGGTATCGCACCGGATGTTGTGGCTCTGCTCAGGCACCATCGTTGGCCGGGCAACCTGCGCGAGTTGAGTAATCTAATGGAGTATCTGGTTAACGTTGTTCCCTCCGGTGAAGTGATAGACAGTACGCTTTTACCACCGAATCTTACCAGCAATGGTAAAGCGCCAGACACAGAAGGGGTTGTCACCAGCGCCACGCATCTGCTGTCTGATGATGCCGGAGGTACTGCGCTGGAAGAGATGGAAAAACAGATGATCCGTGAAGCGCTGTCCCGACACTCGAGTAAAAAGCAGGTGGCAGATGAGCTCGGCATCGGTATCGCCACGCTGTATCGCAAGATCAAAAAGTATGAGCTGTTGAACGTATAAATCTTTTACTATCCGGCCTGCACTCAGACCGGATAGTAGATTATTTCTGCTCTTCACAGCGTTGCACGGTATCGACGATCATCTGATAACCGGTGCAACGACACAGATTCCCTGCCAGGCCACGGCGGATCTCAAGAATGGTTAGCGGTTGAATACGCGGTTTAGCCAGCATCGCGGTTGTCGCCATGATCAAACCTGGCGTGCAAAAGCCGCACTGTACGGCGCCGGATTTCGCGTAAGCCATTTGAACGTGGGAAAGCTGACCGCCAACCGATTCGCCTTCCAGAGTGCGGATATGCTTTCCTTCCGCCCATGCCGCCAGATACAGACAGCTGTCGATGGCAGTTCCGTCGACAAGTACGGTACAAGCGCCGCACTCACCCACACAGCACCCTTGCTTCACGCTGAGCAAT
Organism: Citrobacter sp. GW821-FHT02E08; assembly: GCF_059421685.1. Taxonomy (NCBI): domain Bacteria; kingdom Pseudomonadati; phylum Pseudomonadota; class Gammaproteobacteria; order Enterobacterales; family Enterobacteriaceae; genus Citrobacter; species Citrobacter sp. GW821-FHT02E08. The sequence continues at coordinate 394,118 of NZ_JBWKVL010000001.1, forward strand.
CCCTGTTCGCGTAACAGTTCGGAAAGCGGCATCCCCGGCATGATGCTTAGCTGAAAAGGGATGCCATTGATTTCGCATTCCATCGCGATTCTGTCGGTGTGGTTCATTGCAGTACTCCCCCCGCCGCGACGACGGCTTCACTGATCACTTTTTTCGTCATTGTCTGGATGAGATGTAGACGAAACTCCTTACTGGCACGCCAGGAAGAGCGCGGAGCGACGTCCTGTATGACGGCTTCGCTGATGGCGTCCAGCGTTTGCTGGGTTAATGGTGCATTTTGCGCTGTCTGTTCGGCATGCTGACAGCGGATTGGCGTTGGTGCAGCGACGCCAAAAGCCAGCCTTAACTCACTGAAATTACTGTTATCCAGTCGACAGAATGCTGCGCAACCGATGGTGGATATATCCATGGCGTCACGCATTGCATATTTAAAATGCGCGCTGCCGCTATGGGTTGCAGGCTGCGGTGGGAAGTGGAAGGCGACCAGAATTTCATCATGCTCAAGAGAAACCTTGCCAGGACCGGTGTGAAAACCGTTAATCGCGGCGAAACGCACCCCTTTTGGTGAGTGAATCTCAAGTGTGGCGTTATAGATTAAGGTTGGCGTCGCAGAGTCTGCGCTGGTCGCGCCGTTGCATATATTGCCGCCGTAGGTGGCGACGTTACGGATTTGCGGCCCGGCAATGGAGGCGGCTGCGGCGCACAACGCAGGGAGATGACGTTGCGTTAAAGGGTGTTCAATCAGTTCGTTAAAGGTGGTGGCGGAGCCTATTCGCAGTGCGCCATTGTCGTTAATCGTAATCCCTTTCAGCTCCGCCAGATTGTGAATATCGACAATATGGCGATAGCGGTCATTGTGATGATGAAGTTGAATCAGCACGTCGGTCCCACCAGCCAGCAGTTTCGCTTGCGGATAGCTTGTCAGCAGGCTGATGGCATCGGAAATAGCCGAAGCGCGGTGGTAAGAAGCAAAATCAAACATGGTGATATCCTCAAATCAAACCTGCCAGATGGAACTCCTCAAACAGACGTTTCGGCGTCAGGGGCAGCGTGTCTATCGCTACGCCTGTTGCCATTCTTACTGCATTGCGAATGGCCGCTGCGACGGGAATGATGGGGGGTTCACCCAGCGATTTATGTCCGTAAGCGGATTGCGGCTCCTGCGTTTCGACAAAGGCGCTTTCCAACTGCGGGAGGTCGGGCATGGTGGGCATTTTGTAATCCAGAAGGTTGGGATTACGCACAATGCCGCTGTCTGCATCGATGATCATCTCTTCAAACAGCGACCAGCCAATGCCCATCCCCATACCGCCGTGGACCTGACCTTTCGCCAGCAACGGGTTCAGGATGTGCCCGGAATCGTGGACGTTAAGGATTCGGTTGATGGTGACCTTGCACAACGCGATATCGACCGTCAGATCGACAAACGTGCAGCCAAACGCGGGCGGATTCGAGGTTGTCTTTACCGAGCATTCTGCCGATAGTTGACCGCCGCGTTCCGGATGATAAAACGTATCCATGGCCAGATCTTTTAATGACAGTAACGGATCGTCTGGACGATCGGTGAGGACGATATTGCCGCCCTTCAGCGTCAGACTCATGGCTGACTGGTGCACTATTTCAGCTGCATGCGCCAGGATCTTTTCCCGCAACTGCAATGCCGCTTTACGCAGTGCCGGAGCGGCAACATAACTCTGGCGAGAGGCGAATGCGCCTGGGTCGAACGGCGTAATATCGGTGTCCTGTGTTGAAATGACGTGCACATCGCTGACCGGTACGCCGACGGTTTCAGCCACCATCTGCGAGAACACGGTATCGGCCCCCTGACCAATTTCGGTAGCGCCGCTCTGAACGTTGATCGTTCCGTCCTGATTCATCAACAGACGGGCGCCGGAGATCTCGACCCCTACAGGCCAGGTGTTGGACGTATAACTAAAGCAGGCGACGCCAATCCCCCGACGGATATTACCCTGCGGATGGTTCTGGCATTCAGCGCGGCGCGTATCCCACTCGAACAGCTCGCGGCCTTTTTCCAGACATTCCGGGAGTCCTGCACTGTAGATGCGTTTTCCCGTTATTGGATTCGAATCTCCCTCTCGGGCAGCATTACGTAAACGGATGTCTACCGGATCGATGCCCAATGCGGCGGCGGCGTCATCCAACATGGATTCTACGGCGAATACCACCTGTGGCGCGCCATATCCGCGCATCGCGCCTGCGGAGGGGAGATTGGTGTAGCACGTCGTGGAGCGGTAAGCGTAAGCGCTGCGAGGATAAAGATACGCGACCTTATTACCACCGGCGGAAGCGATGGAGTGGCCGTGCGAGGCGTAGGCACCGGTATTTGACAGGACATCAAGACTGTAGCCTTTCAGCGTGCCGTCACGGTTAATGCCCAGTTGCCCGCTAATCGTAAACGCATGGCGGGTGCGCGAAGCGAGGAAACACTCTTCGCGGCTGAGAGACACTTTCACTGGAATGCCGCCGAGTTTGCTGGTCAGAAATGCCGCCATCGGTTCTTCCAGCACATCCTGCTTGTTGCCAAAACCACCGCCGACATACGGTTTGATAACACGAACGCACGACCACGGAATACCAAGCGCCTGACCAACTACCCGACGCACAATATGGGGGATCTGTGTGCTGGAGACGATTGAAATCCGGGAATCCTCTTCCATCCAGGCAAAAGAGGTCACGCTTTCCATATGGCAATGCTGAATGACGGGAGTCTGATAGCGGCCCTGAATCTTATAGTCCGCCGCATCAATCGCTTGCTGTACATTACCGGTTGTCATTTCGCTCTGTTTAAGCAGATTTCCACCGGCATGAATCTCGACGGCGTCAGGCGCCAGAGCCGCTTCCGGCGTGGTAATCACAGGTAGCGATTGCCATTCGACGCTGACCAGCAGCGCTGCTTTTTCTGCGGTTAATTCATCTCTTGCCACGACGATAGCGACAGCATCTCCGTGATGGCGGACGTGGCGGGTCAGCAGATAACGGTCGGCAACATCACGTTTCTTGTCATCCAGGCTCCATGCATGACCTGCTGTCGCAAACGGAATATCAGGCACATCCTCCCAGGTAAAGACGGCCAGCACCCCAGGCAAATTTTTGGCCTGGTCACAGTTGATGCTGGCGGCATAACCATGGGCAATAGGGCTACGAACGTATTTCGCGTAGCACATGCCCGCCATAACATAATCATCAGTGTATCGAGCCCGCCCGGTGACTTTCGCAATGGCATCCACGCGCATGCATGATTCCCCGGTTGCGGTTGCTTCCCGCGCTTCCATAGACGTCCCCTTGATTTGAACATTTGGTTCTTAAGGCCATGTATTCGTCAAATCAGGCAAGAATTACGCCAGAAGCCCAAATTGGCGGCAGGATGTCAGGGAAGTGTGATGATGTTAAAAATATAACGCTGCCATGATGGTAATAACCGCAGAATTCTGTCTACTCCACTTATCATTATGAGTTTAATCAAATCATTGTGATACACGGGCGTCACGTCGTGATACCGCTCATGGCGAGCCTTTCCGGACGCAATACATTGGGCATCCGGCTTCTGGCTGTTATTATAGGGTGTCTGGAAATATTGCGAGGAATGGTTTTGAGTGCGGGATGCCTGAACAAAAATAGCCTGAGTATTGCGATGTTACTGTGCGCGGGGCTGCTATTAGCCGGTTGCTCCAGCGATCAATCCTCTGATGCAGGCAGCTATTCTGGTTCTGTTTATACTGTGAAGCGCGGGGATACGCTCTATCGCATTTCGCGTGTGACGGGAACCAGCGTTAAAGAAATTGCGCGTCTTAACGGAATTTCGCCGCCTTATACCATCGAAGTAGGGCAAAAACTGAAAGTCAGCGGCGGAGCCAAAACCAGTACAGCATCCAGCAAAAAGACAACGAAATCCTCGACAAAAACGGCTGCTGTTACACCGTCTTCTGCGGTGCCGCAGTCTTCCTGGCCACCGGTGGGGCAACGTTGCTGGGTATGGCCAGCCAACGGTAAAGTTATTCTGCGGTATTCGACAGCGGATGGCGGTAATAAAGGGATTGATATTTCCGCCGCGTCTGGAACCCCTATCTATGCGGCGGGCGCCGGGAAGGTGGTGTATGTCGGCAACCAATTGCGTGGCTACGGCAACCTCATCATGATTAAACACAATGAGGAATACATCACTGCGTACGCGCATAACGACACGATGCTGGTGAATAACGGGCAAAACGTGAAAGCCGGGCAGAAAATTGCCACGATGGGGAGCTCTGACGCCGCTTCCGTGCGGCTGCACTTCCAGATCCGCTATCGCGCTACGGCGATCGATCCTCTGCGATATTTACCGCCGCAAGGGAGTAAACCAAAATGCTGACGGCGAATTAATCGCCAGTCAGTGTGCGAGTCCCTTGCTAACAAGAGCGTAAGGTTTATAATGCCTTACGCAATTCAAAGCGGGCGTAGTTCAATGGTAGAACGAGAGCTTCCCAAGCTCTATACGAGGGTTCGATTCCCTTCGCCCGCTCCATGACCATTCTTTCAGTACCTATCTCATTGAATCCCTTAGGGACGTGGCGTAAAGCCTCCCAACAGTAGCTGACTGTAACCTACTGTGTAACCCAAATCGGGCTACAAGCATGATTCAAATAATCCGTTTGGCTGGACTGCAAACGCTAAGTTTTAGCGAACGTTTGACAAAGCCCAGAAAGTAAGCCCAATCATTATGATGATTCCTATGATGTAAATCGCATTAACCGAATTCTTTGTTGCCTGGTTGTAGCCTTTTCCTCTACCAGTATTGGCATGACACCAATCACTGAAAGCCTGGTGATGTTTTAGCTGTGTTTCAGAGGCTGGCTTTGTGAATTGCCCGTTGCGGGGTTTATAGAGCAAAACCATGTCTTCTACGATCACAGTCGCATCAGGTGGGAAGTCTTGCGGAATATCATTCATCTTTTCGGGGAAGAGCTTGCGAAATTCTTCGGCTAACAACTTTCTTTCGCCGTAGGCATAGATTTCATTTTGGCTCCCATACTTTAGCTCAATGTCGCTGAAACCACGGCGCACCATGTCATCAAGTTTCGGGGCTATTTTCTCGTAAGTTTTAGTGATCGTGACCATTGCTGGCTCTTCCTGAGTATTTGACACTTGTTAATCTAACATTCAGCTTAATGTTTGAATATAATTACGGAGGGGAGTAGGTCAGTAAAATAGCTCGAAAAAGATTTGATTCGGCATTATCTAAGTCAGAATCGCTGAAAATAAATAGATGAAAAATTCTTTAAATGAAATCTCTGATAGCCCTGCTATCATTTTTCTCTGGTTACTGTATCTCTGCACCGTAACCATCCCGCATAATCGTACCATTCACATTTCGAGATCTTCCGGCATACCCAGTCTTATAACTCCAAATTCTGTACCAGGTAATCAATAAACTTGCGGCATTTAAGGCTGATCCGATGGTCACCAGCGTAGACAATAGTGATGTCCTGAACCGGCAGTTTATAATCGGGAAAGAGTTGTACCAGTTTGCCGCTGGCGATTTCAGATCTGACTAGCCATTCGGGTAATACGGCGATACCGAGTCCGGCGCAGGCCATAGATTTAATCGCTGTTGAGGTATTTGAGTGGAATCTGGCAACTGCGCGGACATCAAACGGTTGCCCTTTTTCATCTGTCAGCGTCCATTGTGTCGGGGCCTGTAAATTGCTGTTGGCGATCCACGGCGCGGTATTCATATCTTCTGGTGAACTGAGGGGATTATTTTCAAGCCAGCAGGCAGAGGCGACCAGAACAATCGGGTAACTTGCCAGTTTTCGGCTTTTCAATGAAGAATCGCGTAAAGAGCCCAGTCGAATTGCCAGATCAAGCCGCTCAGTCACTAAATCATTCATTGAAGAGTCGGCATAATAATTAATATTTAAATTCGGATTAAGCTGGCAAAACTGACTTATCATCGGCAACAAATAATATTCACCAAATTCAGTTGTTGAAGTAACACTTAGCGTACCTGAGAGCGAACGATGGCTGTCGGATATATTTTCCAACGAAGTCTGGATGTTGACGAAGATCTCGCGAAAATCGTTGTACAGCACTTCTCCTGCTTCTGTCAGCGAAATGCCGCGCGTATTGCGGATGAGCAATGGCACATTCAGCACTTCTTCAAGCGATTTCACATGGATACTGGCCATTGCCTTGCTGATGAACAGGCGCTCTGCGGCTTTGGTAAAGGAGCCACAATCTACAACGGAGATGAAAGTTTGAATTCGATTAAGGTGATTAAACATTAAGCGTTAAATTTTAGTAAACAACGTGTTTAATCTAGTTTAATCGACGCCGCTGGTCAAGCCAGTCTAGACTGCGCAGCGGAGGTCAAAATGACATATCGTTATCGCGTTGCGACGCTATTTTTAGCCGGTTTTTTCATCGATTGCATAAATATTTTTATGTCAGCAATCGCCTTGCCGGATATTTCCCGTCAGTTGCATGTCTCTGAATCCAGCGTGGCGTGGGTTGCCAACAGCTATATTTTAGGTCTGACCCTGATAATCCCATTAAGTACCTGGATCGCCAGCCATATAGGGGTGCGGATGACCATGATGGCCTCAATGGCGGTATTTACTGTGGGGGCGTTGTGCGCCGGATTATCAACCGACTTTAACGGGTTGATTATATTTCGCTTTTTACAAGGTGCAGGCGGAGGATTATTGATTCCGGTCGGTCAGACGCTGACATTTGGTTTGTTTCAAAAAAACGAGCGGGCCAGGATCTCAACGCTGATTATGGCCGTCGCACTGATCGCACCCGCGATCTCACCTGCGGCGGGCGGCACGATTGTTGATCACTTCTCTTGGCGCTGGGTTTTCCTGTGTAATATTCCGTTCAGCCTGCTCACTGCTGCTCTGGCATGGTGGTGGATTAACGCTGAGAAAACCACAGCCCAACGCCCGGATCTTGCCGGTCTGGTGCTGGTAAGCCTTGCTCTGGTGGCTTTGTTGATGGGGATGTCGCTTTATGCAGATGCGACAAATCCGGCGTTGCCGCTGGGGTTGGTGATAGTGGGCGTCATTTTTGCCGCGCTGTATGTGCGCCATTATCGTCGACAGCCTGATGCTATTGTGGATCTCAGTGTGTTGAGCAATCCGCGAATGCGCTTCTCTGTGCTGGTGTATTACGCCGTGCCGGGCATTTTTACGGGTGTGAACCTGCTTAATATCTTCTTCCTACAACAGGTGATGGGGTGGGGTGCCAGTGAAACCGGGCTACTGATGGTGTTGTACGCAGCCGGATCGTTCTGTGCTATGAGCGTCTGTGGTCGTTTCTATAACCGTGTTGGTGCGGCAAAACTCTTTCTCCCTGGTTTGATCTGCCATGCGGCGGGTATTGCGCTGTTGTCGCTGGTGGGTGCCGACTACGGGTTGCCTGTGCTGGTACTGGCATATTTGCTAATGGGTATAGGTGGCGGTATTGGCGCAAATACCGCACAAACTACCGCGATGATCGACTTCAGCGGCGAACATTTGTCCCGGGCCAGCACGGTCTGGAACCTCAACCGACAGATGTCATTTAGCGTTGGTGCTGCGCTTTTCACACTGTTGTTTAATCTGTTGCAGCAACACACTACGACAACATCTGCTTATCACACGGCCTTCCTTATTGCTGCGCTGCTTGGCCTGCTGCCCCTGCTTGCTCTTATGTCACTCAATAAACAACCGGAGTCGTTATGCAATCAAAAAGAGAATTAATTGCACATCAAAGCGTAGTAGAGCTGCATCAATGGATTGAAGAGGTGTTCGCGGGGCGCTCTGATTATCCCGCCGCGTTGAATCGCCTGCTCGGCAGTTTCAGCCCGTCGTTCAAAATGGTGACCATGAAAGGGCAGAATATTGGTTTTGCGGAGGTGGAAAACCTGTTTCGCAATAACACAGGTGGTCGCCCGAACCTGCAAATTGACATTGATAGCTTTGAAACCCTTCAGTTGTCGGCGTCTTCAGTCATTTGCCGTTACCGTGAAACTCACCGCAATGAGGGCAATGTGCACTCTCGCTGGTCGGTTGCTGTGATTGATATCCAGAATGAGCAACCCTGCTGGCATTATCTGCATGAAACAGCGATTGCGGACTGATGATGAAGTCATATTACCTTGAACAGTTCCGAAATCTGACTGACCACATACAGGAAAGGGCGTCCATCACATCACTACATTTGATGTTTCAAGGGCGGCTGTAGTTGCGATTTTTGAATGATATTATGTGGCGAGCATTAAATGCCGTTAGATTGCAGGGTGAGGTTAATTATCAGAATATCTCATCTTCGAATAACTCAGTATTCCGTAGCTATGTCATTATGAACTTAATTGCTGACAGGACGAAATACATTGAACATGCGATTTGTATTACCCGGAACCCCCATCTGACATAGCGCCATTGATGCCGTTCTCTGGCATCAGCCTCTGCAATAGCAGGGTCGCTATGCTCTTTTTTTCGCTTTGTCCTTAGAGCATCAACGGCCCACAGAACAAGGATCGCGGCAACGATTGTTTTCAGGAGAAGGCTGATATCCACGGTAAAGAGGTCCGGCTTATCTGTTTAAGAAACCAGACTAACCGAAAGGCCCTATTATAACCATGGTTAAATGTGATATTAGTTCATTGCAATTTTAATCATCCCGGTTATTAGTTTAGGTCAGAAGCGGAAAGCCCCTATCTCTGGGCGAATACATGACTCTGTCAGAAATGACGCGCTTAAACTGATCTGCGTCCTTGAGTAACACGGCTTTAAGCCTCCTGACCGTTTCACTTCCTTCTCATCGCCGTTATTAAATAGCGTGCAGCGGTCAACCAGACCCAGCCACAGAATAATCAGACTGCCGCATTTAAGTCAGGGGAGAATGAGGTCGCCTTTAAGGATAAGGAACTGGCACCTTACAGGTCGATGGTGGAAGAGGGATTGAGCGATTGTGCCAGCGTGTCCCTCATGGATGCTGCGAGGGTCGTCCCTCATCAACCGAGTAATGATCTAATCACAAATTTGCTGAGTACGTTACGATTTCCCTGATGCAGGAGTGGCACATCATCATGACTATCGTTGACCATACCATTGCTGGTTATCCCGATTTTGAGCTAGGTCTGAGCCCCCAGCGCGCTGTGCCTTATCGAATCTACCAACCCGAACGGGGAAGTAATGGGCTCGTCGTCTATTTACCGGGTTTTGGTGCTGATCTTGGTGGTTATACCCAGGCCTTCTGCGAAAAGGTTGCCGGGCGTCACGGCTGTGCGGCTCTGAGCATCGAATATTTTTGCATGCGTTCACGTCCTCAGGTCGGAGCCAAAGTCACGTTTGAACCTGAAGACCGTCGTCAACTCGAAGCGCATTTACCGCTCAAAATTGCCCGTTATGGCACAGATGAACAGGTGTTAAAGGCTGTTTGCGCCCTCAAACCAGACGTGCCTCTTACGCTTACCGCCTCGTTGACGCCACCGGATGGTTCCTACCAAAACTTTGGCATCATGGCCGCACTGGACATTGTGGCTGCCATTAACGACGTCCTGACTCGTTATCCGATCAATCGTGACAACATCATACTGGTGGGCGCATCCTACGGGGGATATCTTGCACAATTGGTGAATAAACTCAGGCCAGGCTTGGTTCGCGCGCTGTTTGATAACTCCTCCTGGGCTGAGCCTAACCTTACCTATGTCTTCGGGCGCGAAATAGGGGCATGTGAGTACTCCGCCGGGGCCAACGAACGGGTGACGCTGGCGATGAGCGTAAATTCTCCCTGGCGCAAAACCGCGGGGCACCCCCATTACTTCGGTCCGAGTGAATTTCTGATCCGGGGTTTTAGTCGTTCACAACTGGAGCAGATGGTCAGTCAGGGGGCTAATCAGACCTTCTGTCTGATGGTTCATTCTGCTGAAGATCGCAATATCGCCCCGCTGGCGGCTAAAGTGGAAATGGCGCAGACCATGCTGGAGCTGGGCTGGGCTGTTGAAATGCTGATCTATGATGCCAGCGACATTGATGGTAGCTACATCAAAAATACCGATCATGGCATGGGTCTTTCTATGTTTACCTTTTTCGAGCGCGGCTGTGAGATGCTTCACACCATAGCCCGCCCTTTCAAATACGCCGCCGCTGAGCACGTTATCTATCACGCCGGAAAGTATCGGTACGAATTTGACTATCGCCATGGCGATATCCGGGCCAGGCGCTGTTTACTCGACTGATCCGTGCCCAATAAAGCTGGTGATGAGAGCCTGTCAATCCATTACCAGCCCTGCATCGTCTCATCTTATTCAGGGGCATGCTGCACAAGAGGGGGATATCTCATCCCAGTTCAGCCTTAGAAAGCAGTGCCGGTGGTACTGGTTGGCCGGGCTGCCTTACCAGTTTTTTAGCGGGAATGCTGGAATTGAAGGATTTTGAAGTATTAAAAACACCGGTTTTGATAACGCGTGCTGGTCTCTGGGTTCCCCGTAAACAGCAGGCAGCCAAGGCCTCTCAATTATTTCATGCAAATACCTCAAGTTAGCTGCGTTCTGGCTAGTCAGGATTTCGTCTTTTAGCTATTAACGTAAATTTATACCCAACTGGGCTGATATGATTTTTACTGAATTCAAAAACAGTCTCATCGGCTAAAAAACCTTTCGTTTTTTTTTCGATAATCGGCATTGTTGGGTCGATCTTAAGTAAATTTGCCGTTTCTGTTGGGGGGAGTATGGGCGAGATTTCCTGCTCACTTCTGACGATGGTATAGTGCTTTTGGTTTTCGATATAATTGTACTTTGAGCCTTGCATAATCTGGTAGGTCAGGTCCGGGAACAGACTAAGCGGCATCCAGGTTTCTTCCACCGTAATCGGCGTATCATCAATAAAACGCACACGCTTTATGAAGTAAACCCTCTCCCCCTCATCAATATTAAGGTGTTCCGCAATCGTTAAGGTCGCTGGCTGTATTTCAAAAGCAATCACATCGCTATGAGTGACCTTATTCAGGTGATCCCATTTTTCTGAAAAACTGGTTTGCTGATTAATTTCGTAGTTAACCTTGCTCGCTTTCACATAGGTACCGCTACCCTGCACGCTTTCAAGCTCCTCGTTCTCAACCAGCAGTTTGATAGCCTGCCGCACAGTCACTCTACTGACTGAAAATGTCTGACGCAGCTGCTCTTCTGTTGGAAGAGCTTCGCCAACCTTGTACTCACCGGAGTTGATCTTTTCCCTGATTGCATTGGCAATCTGTCGGTACATTGGCAGCCTGACCATCATTACCTCTTATATCAATTTGCACAGGTTTTACCACTTCATCGATGATACTAAATTTCAATACCTTAGCAATCATTGCCTTTCATCTTTCTTTTGATGATACCAAATCAATACAAATGATAGTACAAATGAGATCGTTATCAACGTTTAGAATAGATGGCATAGGTATCATCGTTGTACTAGTAATGGTGATAATTTGAATGAGAACCTGGGACAAATGATGAAACTGACTTCTCTTACCAATCCGTCTCTGATAACGCTACAAACGACATTTGAAGATCGCGATGAGGCGATAACGGCTCTCGCAGACAAACTGGACCAGCAGGGAAAACTGCATGATAAGGAAGCATACCTGAAAGCTGTTTTTGCGCGTGAACAGCAGGGACCAACTGCCCTGGGAGAAGGACTGGCCGTTCCTCATGGCAAAACCAATGCTGTAAAGGACGCCGCATTTGCCGTCGCCACCTTAAAAAGATCGCTCAAATGGCAAGGTGTGGATGAAGACGAAGAAGATGTGAATCTTATTTTTCTTCTTGCCATCCCCGATGCTGAAGCGGGCTCAACCCACATGCAACTTTTAACGACGCTCACGACAACACTCGTAGATGATGATGTCAGGAATGCCGTGTTACATGCCACCGAGGTAAGTCATGTCATGGATTTACTTGATGGTCATGATAAAAAAGAGACGAAAAAAGAGGTTATAAATACCAATAGACCCACTATCGTTTGCGTCACCGCCTGCCCGGCAGGTATTGCTCATACCTATATGGCGGCGGAGTACCTTGAAAAAGCAGGCTATAAGCTGGGATATAACGTCTGTGTGGAAAAACAGGGCGCTAACGGTATTGAAGATCGTTTAACAGCAGACCAGTTAAACAGTGCCTGCGCCGTTATTTTTGCCGCTGAAGTCGCAATCAAAGAAGTTGAACGCTTCACAGGGCTTCCTCGTGTGGAGGTGCCTGTTGCAGAGCCCATTAAGCATGCAGAACGTATTCTGCTCGAGGCCGTTGAATCAGGTAAAAAAGGCTCTGGAGCCGAACGTAAACTGGCAACGGACAGCCCAACAAAAAAGTTACCACTCAAAACAGAGCTAAAACAGGCGCTGCTTTCAGGGATCTCCTACGCCGTCCCTTTGATTGTGGCAGGGGGGACGGTTCTGGCGGTTGCTGTCTTGCTGGCACAAATGTTCAATCTTCAGCATTTATATGGCGAAAAAGAGTCATGGCTGTGGATGTACCGCCAACTGGGAGGGGGATTACTGGGGACGTTAATGGTGCCCGTTCTGGCAGCCTATACCGCCTACTCTCTTGCAGATAAACCAGCATTAGGTCCGGGTTTTGCTGCGGGTATTGCAGCAAACCTTATTGGGGCTGGCTTCCTGGGCGGTGTTGCTGGCGGCCTGATTGCCGGTTATGTGATGCGCTGGGTGAAAACAAATATTCGCCTGAGCCCAACCTTCAATGGTTTTCTCACGTTCTACCTTTACCCGGTTATTGGCACTCTGGTTGTAGGTTCACTGATGTTATTTGTCATTGGTAAACCTGTCGCCTGGTTAAACCACGGGCTGACGGAGTGGTTAAACAGCCTGTCAGGCGCTAACGCACTTTTACTGGGTGCAGTGATCGGCTTTTTTGTTTCTTTCGACCTTGGTGGTCCGGTCAACAAAGCCGCCTATGCCTTCTGCCTCGGTGCCATGGCAAATGGTGTTTATGGGCCTTATGCCATCTTTGGCGCGGTCAAAATGGTTTCTGCTTTTACCGTGACGACTTCAACACTACTGGCTCCGCGCCTCTTTAAAGATTTCGAAATCGAAACAGGTAAATCGACCTGGTTGCTGGGCCTCGCGGGTATTACGGAAGGGGCGATTCCAATGGCGATTGAGGATCCCGTGCGTGTCATAGGATCATTCCTTTTAGGCTCAGTTGTCACTGGTGCCATCGTTGGCGCAACGGGTATCGGGCTGTCTACGCCAGGAGCCGGGATCTTCTCCATCTTCTTATTACATGACGCAGGCATAGGCGCATTTATGGCCGCCGCCGTCTGGTTTGGTGCTGCACTAATAGGTACCACGCTCTCCACATTGACACTCGTAGCCTGGAGAGCGCATGCGGTTAAAAAAGGGAAATTCGCCATAAGCACCGCAACACCGAAATAATCCTGATTACTCAACAGAACATTGGCCCCAGACCTTACGAGCCCTCAATTCGGCACAGGCGAAGAAAATACACTTTAACGGCAAATTTAGCCTAAGACGGTAAAAGTTATGACAACAACTCGAGTCCATATCACTCCTCATATGCACTGGGATCGTGAATGGTATTTCACAACTGAAGAGTCCCGTATCCTGTTGGTAAACAACATGGAAGAAATCATAGAGCGTCTGGAAAACGATCCTGACTATAAATATTACGTTCTGGATGGCCAGACTGCGGTGCTTGAAGATTATTTTGCTATCAAGCCAGAAAACAAATTGCGTGTCAGGGCGCTGGTGCAGGCAGGCAAACTGATCGTCGGCCCCTGGTATTCCCAGACAGATACCATGCAGGTCTCTGGTGAGTCGATTGTCCGTAATATGCTTTACGGTCTGCGTGACTGTCTGGCGCTGGGTGAACCCATGAAGATCGGCTATTTGCCTGATTCGTTTTCAATGAGCTCACAACTGCCTGCTATATATAATGGCTTCGGCATTACCCGTACGATGTTCTGGCGGGGTTGTTCAGAACGTCACGGTACAAACAAAACTGAGTTTATCTGGCAGTCTAACGACGGCAGTGCCGTAACCGCCCAGGTTCTGCCGCTGGGATATGCCATTGGCAAGTATCTACCGCTGGATGAAGCTGCACTGAGAGCGCGTCTTGATAAATATTTCCCGGTGCTCGAAAAAGCGTCAGTGACCAAAGACATTCTGCTGCCCAACGGCCACGATCAGATGCCTATTCAGAAAGACATTTTTGACGTTATGGCGAAACTGCGGGAAATTTATCCGGACAAAGAATTTATCATGAGCCGCTTCGAAGAGATATTTGAACGTGTCGAAGCACAGCGTGACCAACTTGATATCGTTAAAGGTGAGTTCAATGACGGCAAGTACATGCGTGTCCACCGTACTATTTCGTCAACGCGGATGGACATCAAACTTATCCATGCTGAGGTAGAGAACAAGATAGTCAATATCCTTGAACCGTTAGCCTCTATTGCCTGGACCCTTGGTTTTGAATACCACCACGGCCTTATTGAGAAAATGTGGAAAGAAAGCATGAAAAATCATGCTCATGACTCCATCGGCTGTTGTTGTTCAGATAAGGTTCATGCTGAAATCCTAAATCGTTATATCCTGGCTGATGACATGGCGACCAACCTGATTAACTTCTACAAACGCAAGATTGTTGACCATATGCCTGCCGGGGAAGGTTACGATAAGCTGGCGCTGTTTAATCTTTCCCCCTATGCCAGAGACGAGGTTATCAATACCACGATAACCATCAGAGCGGAGACATTCAGCCTCTTTGATGAGAATGGTCAGTCAGTTGATTATTACATCAGGGACCGCCGTACCATCGATCCAGGTAAGATTGATCGTCAAATCGTTCACTACGGAAATTATGATCCTTTCATTGAGTACGATATCCAGATAAAGCACCCTGTTCCGGCTATGGGCTTTACTACTTTGCACATACAGCCTAATAAAGAAGGGAGCCAGAAAACGGCGGAACAAAAGGCTCCCCTGCTGGAAAATGAATTTTACCGTATTGCTATTAATACAAACGGTACGCTTACTATCTTTGATAAAGAGACACAGTATTGCTTTGACCAGGTATTGCGTATTGAAGATGGTTCTGACGATGGTGATGAATACGACTATTCTCCATCCCGCCATGAATGGTTGCTTTACTCTGATCAATTTGCAGCCGATATAAACATTAAGCATGAGGGCTTCCAGTCTCTGGCTACTATCAATTTATGCATGGATTTACCCAAAGATCTTTCAGAGCGTGAGACCCGGGCTGGACAGAACGGTTATATCGATGTGTGTTACCAGGTCACCCTGAAACAAGGGTCACGCCATATTAACGTGAGTCTGGAACTGGATAATCAGGCGAATGACCATCGAGTCAGGGTTCTAATCCCAACACCATTTATTTCCAGCACCGTCGTGGCAGATAACCAGTTTGGCACGATTACTCGCCCAACCAGCGATCCGGAAATGGCGAACTGGGAAGACGATGGCTGGAAAGAAGCTCCAGTTCCTGTTTACCAACTGATGAATTTTGCGGCACTTGAAAATACACAAGGCGGCCTTGCCATCATGACCAATGGCCTGCGCGAATTTGAAGTCATTTCAAGTAAAGGTAATGGGGAGAAAGATACTTTTGCGCTGACCCTGTTACGTGGTGTTGGTGTACTGGGTAAGGAGAACCTGCTACTACGTCCGGGTCGCCCTTCGGGTATCAAGATCCCTACGCCCGATTCTCAGGTACGTGGCAAAATTATCTGTAATTTTTCGCTATACGGTTATACGGGTAATCATATCGATGCCAACGTTATGGCGGCGGCACGCGATAATGTGACACCCATTCAGTGCTATAACAAAATCCCTTATAACGCGATGAAGTTGAATGTGGGTGAGCAGAACCGGCCGCTTAGCTACAGCTTACTGAGTAAGTCAAAAACCGGGGCCGTCCTGAGTACGCTAAAAAAAGCAGAAGATGCTCAGGCGCTTATTCTGCGTGTCTACAATCCATCAGAACACACGGCAATTCAGGATAACGTCTCTTTCACGGGAGATGTAACGTCATGGAAAGAAACCCGGCTTGATGAGCAAGTATGCACATCAGCGGTTGAAACCACCTCGTTTGGCACTCTGGAACCCTGCCAGGTTAAATCGTTCCTCTTCACCCTGTAAATTTCTGCTACGAAACCCGCCTACAGGGCGGGTAGGACTACTCAAAAATGAAAGTCGTTATCGCACCAGATTCGTTTAAAGAATCGCTCTCTGCCTTGGAAGTTTGTCAGCATATTAAAGCAGGATTCAGCACAATATTTCCTGATGCACATTACGAATTTTTGCCGCTAGCGGATGGCGGTGAAGGAACGGTTGAAGTCCTTTTGCAGGCACTTAATGGTCAGAAAATGTTATCTCTGGTTGAAGGGCCACTGGGTGAACAGGTACAAGCCGAATGGGCATTATTAGAGGGCGGCAAAACTGCGCTGATTGAGGTCGCCGCAGCATCCGGGCTGGATAAAGTCCCGCCTCACCTCCGTAATCCGCTAGTAACTTCAACCTTTGGAACTGGGCAGCTTATCAAAGAAGCCCTGGATAGGGGCGTTAATAAAATTCTTCTTGGTCTTGGCGGAAGCGCAACTAACGATGCTGGAGCTGGCATTGTCGAGGCCCTGGGCGGGGTTTTTTACAACTCACATGGCGAGAAAATTTGCCGGGGCGGCCAGGCTCTCGCAGAAGTCGCGCACCTGGATCTAAGTCAGGTGGATAAGCGATGTGCGCAAATACAATTCGTTATAGCCTGTGACGTGACAAATCATCTTACAGGCGTTACTGGTGCCAGCCATGTTTTTGGACCACAAAAAGGGGCAGGCCCTGATGATGTGGTACGCCTTGATGCAGCTTTAGATCACTTTGCCCATCTGGTGCAAAAGCTCACAGGAAAAGATAACAGAAATAGCCCAGGCTATGGCGCAGCAGGTGGCACACCACTTGGGCTATCGCTAATATTCAAGACCAGGATTAAACCCGGCATTGAGATGATATTAGAAACACTGGATGCAGATAAAGTCCTCCAGGGAGCTAATCTGGTGATTACCGGAGAAGGGCAAATGGATAATCAAACTCTCCAGGGAAAAACACCATTTGGTATAGCACAGAAAGCGGCGGATCTGGGCATTCCTGTCATCGGCATTGCAGGCTCATTAGGGGCCGAATCCGAAGATCTAATGCATTACTTCGACGGGATATTTAGCACTGTACGTGCGCCCCAATCGTTAGACCAGGTGCTATCGGAAGCTGGTACAAACCTGCAACGTACAGCCAAAAATGTGGCTGCTATGCTGAAACTGGGTATCGCTATGCACCAGAAGTAGATTGACCAGCCAGGTGGGGCGTAAAACACACCCCACCAACTCTGAATCTACCTCATTAAATATAGGCGTAATTCGCTCGCTTATTTTCAATATTTTGCCAGAAACCATAAAGCAGTTTACTAATAGCTTCGGACATATTGATATTAATTTAAAGGAAGGACTCTCCACAAATCAATATGAGTTATTAGCTGAGCAGGTTATTGATTTAGGTTTCGTCCGTGCCATGGAGCAAAAACAGGAGGTGGATAATGATTTTTGTCGGGAGTTGATTCTTATCGATCCGTTATTTGCTGCCGTACCAAAGAATCATTATCTTACAAGGAATAAATTTATAACTCTGAAAGATTTTTGCAACTCGCCATTTATTACTTTTCCGGGTAATCAAAAAAGCGAGTTCTCAGATACCGTTGTTGAAAAAATCAAACAAAATGGGTTGTCCCCGGTGATTTCCTACAAAGCCAGAGAAATACATTCCGCGTTATCCTTCGTGGCCGCTGGACTGGGGGTTACCTTAGTTGGCAAAACCGTCATTGATAATAATCGACAGGATATTGCATTTCTGCCCATCTCGGACTTTCACTGTAATTGTTATATCTATGCAATTTACCGATCAAAAAATACCAACCCCAACATTCAACACTTCCTCAGTACGATGAAAAAGGTCGCATTGAATTAGTGCCTGCGTCATCTCGTCCCCTTGTGGACAGGGGGCAACGAGTGCTGCTGCCCTCTGTCCAACGTGCGGATGGACTCCATCTTCCTGGAACACCAGAATACAACGGCAACCGCGCCTTCCGGAGAATCGAGTACTGTTCATGGCTATCAACACCCTGGATACTCGATTCTGTTCCTGAAGCCACTACGTCACGGCATACCGCCTGGTCAAAACTGCAGTTGACGCAGATAAGCTATGCTGTCGCTCAGCGCTTCTCCCTGCAACTCCTCAACGATGATTGGGACCTGAGTGAGTCCGTGATTTGCCAGCATCGTAAGCACTTTCTCATAATCAATAAGACCCTCATTCAGACGAACTGGGATTTTTTGCCCCCCTTCGAGGACGAAATTTTTAAAGTGGAACAGACGAATGCGTGGTCCGTGCTGGTTAAGGAAATCTTCGAAGATAGACTCCCATGACGCCGCATTGTCAGCATTGAGCAAATTGGCAATATCGAAGGTCACACAGAAGTGTTCGCCGAGTTGAGTATTCAGGCGCATCAGGCTGTCGGCATCATAAATGACATGATCGTATACAGGCTCAACCAGGAAACGACATTGCGCATGTTCCAGATTGGGCTGCAACTGCTGGAAACTGGCCAATACGTGTTGAAAGGCAGGTTCTGAGTGGTTTTCCGGATGCCATGTCCATGCATCGTCATTCAGAGAGCCCGTTTCGCTGCCGATGAGCCCGATACCGCAGCGCAGACCCATGTCGATATTGAACCGTGCGCGCTCTATCTCACTGGCCAAAAATGAGGTGTTCGAATGGACCGGGTTGAAGTAACTGGCGAGCAGGAACACCGAAATTCCTGATTCCTGAATCTGCTTAATATTGCCGACAATCGTCTCAATATCGCGGGCTTTGTATGCCTCTTCCCAGCTTTTGTGGATTGCCAGCTGCAGGCCGTCAATGCCCAGTTCACGGGAAAAGGCCACCATTTCTGCCGGGGTCTGCCCACTGAGGTCATGTCCCCGGGCACCAATGTTCAATTTACGCATAACGACTCCGTTGAAGTTCCATGGAAAAATGCCAGACAGTGATGTCGTTAGCGTCTTTATCCACAGGTGAAGAAAGGGGGGATACTTGTATGTTGATGCTATGGCAATGGTATCAGCCGTTTTCATCGCTGAATAGCCACAGGTTTAACAGACACTTTAGAGTCATTAAAGATGGTTAAAGAGAGGTACCCATGCTGCCTTTCACCATACTGTCTTTGCTCATGGGGGGCTGCCAGTACCTTGGCCATAAACTGAGCTGAAAGCACAGGAAGGAAAGCACGGGTTATCTTGATACGCAGAGTCAGCGCTATGCCACATGTCTGAACCTATGGGGAAGGTTGGTTTTCATATCTGTTTTAGTGAACGTGTGTTTGATTTTATTTTTGAGCGGCGTATCCTGTCTTTACATTGAACAGGAGGAATGATGTCTCTGACTTCCCTACAACTCTTCAAAACTCTCTCCGATGAAACTCGTCTGGGCATCGTTTTGCTGCTCAGAGAGATGGGAGAACTGTGCGTGTGCGATCTCTGCACGGCACTGGATCAGTCACAGCCCAAGATCTCTCGCCATCTGGCAATGCTACGGGAAAGCGGTTTATTGCTGGATCGTAAGCAGGGAAAATGGGTTCATTACCGCTTATCTCCACATATTCCTTCCTGGTCTGCTCAGGTGATCGAGCAAGCCTGGTTAAGCCAACAGGACGACGTTCAGGCCATCGCCCGTAAGCTGGCATCGGCAAACTGTTCTGGCAGCGGTAAAGCGGTTTGCATCTAAAAAATTTGCCTGAACATATATGATTTTTCGAATGTGAGGTGTTGAAATGAAAACGTTAACGGTATTTGACCCTGCGCTGTGTTGCAGCACCGGCGTCTGCGGTACAGATGTTGATCAGGTGCTGGTCGATTTTTCTGCGGATGTGCAATGGCTGAAAGGGCGTGGTGTTCAGGTCGAACGTTACAACCTGGCACAACAGCCGATGAGTTTTGTTCAAAACGAGAAAGCGAAAGCATTTCTTGAAGCTTCCGGGGCTGAAGGGCTTCCGCTGTTGTTGCTGGATGGCGAAACGGTGATGGCCGGGCGTTACCCAAATCGCGCTGAACTGGCTCGCTGGTTTGGTATTCCACTGGAGAAGGTGGGATTGGCACCGACACGTTGCTGTGGTGGTGATACGTCCTGTTGTTGAAAATGTCAGGAGGACAGATGAAATTCTTACAGAATATCCCTCCCTACCTGTTTTTTACCGGTAAGGGGGGCGTGGGTAAAACCTCTATTTCCTGCGCCACGGCAATTCGTCTGGCGGAGCAGGGCAAACGGGTGCTGCTGGTCAGTACCGACCCGGCCTCAAACGTAGGTCAGGTCTTTGGTCAGGCTATTGGCAATACTATTCAGCCAATAGCCACCGTGCCTGGATTGTCGGCACTGGAGATTGATCCTCAAGCCGCTGCACAACAGTACCGGGCCAGAATCGTTGATCCCATCAAAGGTCTTCTGCCTGAAGACGTGGTCAATAGCATCAATGAGCAGCTTTCGGGAGCCTGCACGACAGAGATTGCCGCTTTTGACGAGTTTACCGGATTGCTGACCGACGCCTCTCTGCTGACCCGGTTTGACCATATCATTTTTGATACTGCACCGACCGGCCATACTATTCGCCTACTCCAGTTGCCTGGTGCCTGGAGCAGTTTCATTGAAAGCAATCCCGATGGCGCGTCCTGTCTCGGCCCGATGGCGGGGCTGGAAAAGCAGCGTGAACAGTATGCCCATGCCGTTGAGGCGCTTTCTGATCCGAAACGCACCCGATTAGTTCTGGTCGCCCGACTGCAAAAATCCACGTTGCAGGAAGTTGCGCGTACGCATGACGAACTAGCGGCGATTGGCCTTAAGAACCAGTCTCTGGTCATTAACGGCGTTCTGCCCGAAACTGAAGCGGTAAGCGACACATTGACTGCTGCAATAGGACGGCGAGAGCAGGAGGCGCTGGCTAATCTGCCCGCAGGTTTGTTGGCACTCCCCACGGACACGTTATTCCTTCAACCAGTCAATATGGTCGGCGTACCGGCACTGAGAGGGCTTCTCACCTCGCAGCCTGCGACGGCATCATTTTCTGAAGAAAGTATTCAGCAACGCCCTGAAATTCCATCGCTTTCTGCATTGATTGATGACATTGCTCGCAATGAACATGGCCTGATCATGCTGATGGGCAAAGGCGGTGTAGGGAAAACCACGATGGCGGCAGCCATCGCCGTCAGGCTGGCCGACAGGGGATTTGATGTCCATCTGACAACGTCTGACCCTGCGGCGCATCTCAGCACAACCCTTAACGGCAGTCTCAACAATCTGCAGGTCAGCAGGATCGATCCTCACGAGGAAACGGAACGCTATCGTCAGCATGTCCTTGAGACGAAGGGAAAAGCGCTGGACGACGCGGGGAAACGCCTGCTGGAAGAAGATTTACGCTCTCCTTGTACCGAAGAGATTGCGGTCTTCCAGGCCTTTTCACGGGTGATTCGTGAAGCGGGTAAGCGCTTCGTGGTCATGGATACGGCACCCACCGGGCATACGCTACTGTTGCTGGATGCCACCGGGGCGTATCACCGCGAAATTGCTAAGAAAATGGGCGATAAGGGCCATTTCACCACGCCAATGATGCAGCTTCAGGATCCGGAACGAACCAAAGTGTTACTGGTCACGCTGCCGGAAACCACACCCGTGCTTGAGGCGGCAAATTTGCAGGCCGACCTTGAACGTGCAGGGATTCATCCCTGGGGCTGGATTATCAATAACAGCCTTTCCATTGCGGATACCCGTTCGCCGTTGCTTCGTCTGCGTGCGCAACAGGAACTCCCGCAAATAGAGGCGGTTAAACACCAGCACGCCTCTCGTGTCGCGCTGGTCCCGCTACTGGCGTCAGAGCCCACGGGCATCGAAAAACTCAAACAACTCGCAGGTTAATTTTTTACGTATACAGGGTGGCGTTGCTGCCCTGTCAGGAGGTTTTATGTTACTGGCAGGAGCCATTTTCATCCTGACCATCGTGTTGGTTATTTGGCAGCCAAAGGGATTAGGCATTGGCTGGAGCGCCACGCTGGGTGCCGTACTGGCTCTGGCATCGGGTGTGATACACATTGTTGATATTCCGGTGGTGTGGAATATCGTCTGGAACGCCACGGCAACCTTTATCGCCGTCATTATCATCAGCCTTTTGCTGGATGAGTCCGGCTTTTTTGAATGGGCTGCACTGCACGTTTCCCGCTGGGGAAATGGGCGTGGGCGTCTGCTGTTTACGTATATTGTTTTGCTCGGCGCGGCGGTGGCGGCATTGTTTGCCAATGATGGCGCGGCGTTGATTCTGACGCCGATCGTTATCGCTATGCTGCTGGCGCTGGGGTTCAGTAAAAGCACCACGCTGGCGTTCGTGATGGCGGCGGGTTTTATTGCCGATACAGCCAGTCTGCCGCTCATCGTGTCAAACCTGGTCAATATCGTTTCGGCTGATTTCTTCCAACTGGGATTCGCGGAATATGCGTCAGTCATGGTGCCGGTGGATATTGCCGCCATTACTGCCACGCTGGTGATGCTGCATCTGTTTTTCCGCAAAGATATCCCGCCAACGTATGACCTGGGACGCCTTAAAGAACCTGCAAAAGCCATCAAGGATCCGGCAACATTCAGAACCGGCTGGATTGTACTTCTCCTTCTGCTGGTCGGTTTTTTTGTCCTTGAGCCGATGGGGATTCCTGTGAGTGCGATTGCGGCGGTGGGGGCGGTAATCCTGTTTGCGGTGGCCAAAAAAGGTCACGGTATTAACACCGGTAAAGTGCTGCGCGGCGCGCCCTGGCAGATCGTTGTCTTCTCACTGGGGATGTATCTGGTGGTCTACGGTCTGCGTAACGCTGGGCTGACGGATTATCTCTCTGACGTGCTGAACGTACTGGCAGATAAAGGACTGTGGGCCGCCACGCTGGGGACAGGATTCCTGACCGCATTCCTCTCTTCTATTATGAACAATATGCCGACCGTATTGGTTGGCGCATTGTCGATTGATGGCAGCACCGCGTCCGGCGTTATCAAAGACGCGATGATTTATGCCAACGTCATTGGCTGCGATCTGGGGCCGAAAATCACCCCTATTGGTAGCCTGGCAACACTGCTCTGGCTGCATGTACTTTCACAGAAGAATATGACAATCACGTGGGGATACTACTTCCGCACCGGGATTATCATGACCCTGCCTGTGCTGTTTGTAACGCTGGCTGCGCTGGCGCTACGTCTCTCTGTCACTTTGTAATGAGATACTGATATGAGCAACATTACCATCTATCACAACCCGGCCTGTGGCACCTCGCGCAACACGCTGGAGATGATCCGTAACAGCGGTATCGAGCCGACGGTTATTCATTATCTTGAGAACCCACCTTCACGCGATGAGCTGGTCAAACTCATTGCCGATATGGGGATCACGGTACGGGCGCTGCTGCGTAAAAACGTGGAACCGTATGAAACGTTAGCGCTTGCCGAAGACCGCTTTACTGACGATCAGCTCATCGACTTTATGCTGCAACATCCCATTCTGATTAACCGTCCGATTGTGGTGACATCGCTGGGAACGCGACTGTGTCGTCCTTCCGAAGTGGTTCTGGATATCCTGCCGGATGCGCAGAAAGGGGCTTTCGCCAAGGAAGACGGTGAGCAAGTCGTAGATGTTGCTGGTAAACGACTGAAATAAAGATTAAGGGGGCGTTTGCCCCCTTATTCATTACTTCGCCATTTTCTCCAGCAGATCTATTCCAACCGGCTCCTCGCTTTGCAAAGGCGTTAACGCAATACGCGTCGCATACTGTTCTTCTACATCAGAGATCAGCGGTAGCTCACTACTCGCCCTGGTCATCAGGAAGGGGGAGGACGGTATCGCAGCGGCAAGACTATTATTCACAACCCATGCCCACGGCGCGATCCCGGCCCGACGCAAATCGTTCTGCAGATTCGCCGCTTCCAGCACGGGCGTGGTTTCAGCCAGCGTCACGATAATCACTTTTGTTTTGTCCGGGTCCTGCAACTGCATCATTGGCGTAATCACATGGTCATGTGTTTTCCCCATCTGGCGCACCATTTCACGGTGATACGCCCCTGTCGCATCCAGTAGCAGTAGCGTGTGGCCTGTCGGTGCGGTATCCATAATGACAAACTGGTTATCGGCTTCTTTAATGACCCGTGAGAAGGCCTGGAAAACGGCGATCTCTTCGGTGCATGGTGAACGGAGATCTTCCTCCAGCACCGCCAGTCCTTCAGCGTCTAATCCTTTGCCCTGATTTTCCAATACAAAGCGGCGATAACGCTCTGTCTCTGCCTTCGGGTCGATACGGCTAACCTGAAGATTAGGCAGCGAGCCATCCAGCGTATAAGAAAGATGTGCTGCCGGATCGGACGTCGTCAGGTGGACTTTGTGGCCGCGCTTAGCCAGCGATACCGCCACTGATGCCGCGACGGTTGTTTTACCTACGCCGCCTTTACCCATCGTCATGACCAGACCTTTTCCTGCCTGGCTCAGTTCATCGACCAGCGAAGCAAGTTTTGGCAAATTGAGGGTGTTCAGAGCAGTGATGGGCGTCTCTGATGATGCGTTGCTGTCAGTAAATAACGCCCGCAGCGCATCCAGACCAACCAGATTAAAGGGCTTCAGATACAGCTGCGAGCGGGGGAGATTCGCCAGATTCTCCGGCATTGCCCGTAGCGCTTTCTCTTCCCGCGCCAGGATACTTTGCGCCAGTCGATCGTTTTTACCCGCGAACGGGGGCAGCACGCCATTGATGGCAAGATGTTGATGCTGCAGCCCTATTGCGAAGAGTTCATCGTGGGTATGTGAAACCTCTTTTAGCGTTGAAGCCTGGGCGCGGGCGACCAGTACCAGGCGCGTAAGCGTGGCGTCAGATAATGCTTTAACCGCATCTGCGTATTGGTGCTGCTGTTTCTCCAGTCCGACCAGTGGTCCAAGATTAGCTGCGGCATCGGGATTTGCTTCCAGATAGCCGCTCCACGCTCCCGGCAGCTCAAGCATGCGGATCGTATGCCCGGTTGGCGCGGTATCAAAGACGATATGGTCATACATCTCCCGCAACTCAGGGTTGGTCAACAGGCCGGTAAACTCATCGAATGCCGCGATTTCCGTCGTACAGGAACCCGAAAGCTGTTCCTCAATACTGCGCACCACGTCGGCTGGCATCATGTCACGAACCGGATCAAGCACTCTATCGCGATAGGCTTGCGCGGCAGCCATCGGGTCAACTTCCATCGCGGAAAGATTGTCTACGGCAGTCATGTCCGTTATCCGGTGACCGATGGTTTGGCTAAATACCTGACCGACATTAGACGCCGGATCGGTACTGACCAACAGTGTTTTCTTACCCTGATCGGCCAGCCATACCGCAGTGGCGCAGGCCAGAGATGTTTTACCGACACCACCTTTACCGGTGAAGAAAATGAACGGGGGGATTGCTTTTAAAAATGGCATATTCATCAGTGCTAGCTCCTCTGGAATTAAGGCATACGTGGAATGCTGCAGCAGCGCGGTTGCGCACTGTCTTCACTCCAGTCCTGAGTAAGCGGAATACCCGCCCAACGGGCGATATCATCCCGAGTGGGAAGTTTACCGGTCATCACCAGTTTGCCGTCGAGCAAGGTGGCCGGCAGGGACGCCATCCCTGATGTGTTCAGAAATTCGTTGATAATGGGTGTATTCAGGAACGGTTGTGGGTTCTTCGCAAGGCTGTAGCGCTGAATATCAACGCCATTTTTCTTCGCCCATTCTACGCTGGCGTTCCATTTAACCGCCTCGTCGCTAACCACGACGCTGCGGGTGGCACAGCAGCCAGCCGCTTCAAAGATCTCGATTTTTGACATGTGTTACTTACCTCAGTGTTAGTCATTTGCCTTTACACTGAGGTAAACGATGGTGGCGGGAAAAAGATGCGCGGTTACGTCATTTTTTTGTGGCAGCAGACGGGAGATGTGTCATCCGCCTCAATCTGGCAAAGCTCCGTCATCGCTTCTTTCAGGTGCTTTCTCGCCCGCAGCAAGCGGGATTTAAACGCAGTCAGCGAGATTCCCAACTCATCGGCTAGCGCCTGTTGGGGACGCCGGTTAAGGTCGGATTCTTCAATCAGCCATCGCTCATCTTCTGGCAACGCCTGCAGGGTTTCAGGCAGACAGACATTCAGCGTTGAAATGGCATCAGGAGATATGTCAGACAGCAGGGTATCTTCTTCCAGTTCGACAAACTCTCTGGCGCTGCGGTATTCGTCGATGAGCAGATTTCTCGCTGCACGATACAACCATGCACGCGGATTCTCCATCTCACAAAAATGATCGGAATGAGCGCGGGCACGGAGAAAAAGCTCTTGCAGAAGGTCAGCGGCTTTCTCCTCATCCCCTGTTTTGGATACCAAAAAACGTAAGAGTTCTGGTTCGTGCTGTTGCCAGAAAATGGTCATACATGCATTGAAATCACTCACATTACTCATGTCAGACCTCCGTGGTGAAAGTGCTTTTGCGATTCGACAACATAAGAAAAGTAAGGTTACACGATGAAAAGGGAATAGAAAAAAGACAGGTCATTATATACCTGTCTTTTTATAGAACAATAACAGAACGTCATTGTACATCGTGCAGGGATCGGCCGTAACTTATACCAATATGTATAAGATAGCCTCAGGATATTATCCTGCCTTGCATTATGGTTTATTCAATATCGACACTGTCGGGTAATAGCATGTTGCCGTAAAAATATAACAACGCGCTATAAATGATTTATTTTCCGACTGTTGGCTTAAAATAACCAATACCGATCGTTTTACGAAAACGCCAGTTTTGCCATTGTGGCCATAATACATCGGCGATCATCGCAATCGCTATCCAGCGGAACCAGGTGGCGAAGGTATTACTGTGTCCCTGAGGTTCTTTATATCCCTTCACCCAACCGTCATAACCCCGTTCGCCAAGCAAGGTATCCGGGAATCCACCGTCTGCATTCTGGAAGTCGAGCAATTTCACCAGCATACTGCGTAACCAGTGCTCAATTTCGTCCTTGCGCTGTGGGCAACGGGCATGGCCGTGCGCCAGAATATCGATAATATCGACATCAATGCAGCTGCTGCGAACAGCCAGGGGTTGCTCCAGACAACGGCTCATTGACTGGTTGAAATAGGGAATATTTTCATCGAGCGCATAAAAGACATGCAAATTATGTGTCGCACCGCAGAGAGCAAATAATAATGCCTCCTGACTGTACTGCTGGCCCGGTCCCCAGAAACCAGAATAGGGCTCGCTTTGCTGATTATGCCAGAAGATCATATCCTGCAAACGCTGAGCCGCAGGGCCGCTTGGATCTCTTTGCTGTTCGAGTAACAGAAAACTGCCCATATTGACGATATTGTTCCCTTCCAGCCAGGGATCGCGCATATCGCGTTGACCTAACCATGCCCAAAAATATTGTGGGTCGAGGTACGGTTTCAAAAACGGCAGTTCGAGGCGATCCAGTTGATCCAGAACATCCAGTGTACCCATACAGTAGTTTGTCGTATGGAAGCGCATGTACTGACGAGTGATATTGGCATCCGGCCCTTTCCAGGTTTCGCTCCAGCACAACCCCGGCAACTGGAAAAAACCTTCCTCTTGCTGATGGCCTAATACCCAGTCCGCCAGTGCTTTTTTCTCAGATATCTCATCGCCTAATAAAACGCGAGCCATTGTCCCATCGTAGGTGCCTGGCAACAGCATCTGCGGCCACTGTTCTGGCTGATGAAGTTCGCTGACGCGTAATACGCCAGGCGTTCCGTTAGGGAGTTGCATGCTGTTAAGCCAGAGGAGACTTTTCTCTTTGGCTGCAAGAATTCGTTCCTGTAACAGGCTATCGGTAAATGACATATTCAGTTCCTATACGATTAATTTTATTTAAATTTAGCCGCAGCCATTGTTGGAATTAAAAAATGCATAATCAGGAAACCCAGCAGATAGGCAAATCCGCCCATCAGGAAAATAGACCAATAGTTGCCTGTCGCTTGCAGGATATGGCCTGTTGCCTGTGTAAAGATAATTGAACCGAGAGAACCAATTAAGCAGCCAATACCGACAACGGCACCCACAGCCTGTTTAGGGAACATATCCGATACGCTGGTATAAAGATTGACTGACCAACCCTGATGCGCTGCAACAGCAAGTCCAATCAACGAAACCGCGACCCAAAGATTAGAAACATTCGAAACCAATAAAATAGGCAGTACGCAGGTGGCACATAGCAATAACGTTAATTTACGTGCCTTATTGACAGCCATACCGCGGTTCACCATCCATGCCGGGAGATATCCGCCAGCAAGACCGCCCATGGTTGCCAGAATATTGATTAGAACCAGTGGCATCGCCATATGAGCCATATCAATACCGCGGGCGTCATGCAGCCATTTCGGTAACCAGAACAGGAAGAACCAGAAGATCGGGTCTGTCAGAAACTTACAAATAGCAAATGCCCAGGTTTGCTTATATTTCAGCAGCCCCAACCAGCTGATTTTTTGCTGTGACAGTTCGGCACTGCCCGCGTCATCATCCTGATTAATCCAGGCTAACTCTTCTTCGTTTACTTTTTTTACCTTCTCCGGTTTTCCGTATAAAAATAACCAGAAAACAATCCAGATAAACCCGACAGCACCGGTTGCGACGAATGCTTCACGCCATCCCCATTGTAAGGCAATCCAGGGAATAATGATGGGTGCAAAAATATTACCGACATTGGAGCCCGCATTAAAAATACCGGTCGCAAATGCGCGTTCTCGTTTCGGGAACCATTCAGCTGCAACCTTTACTGCGGAAGGAAAGTTGGCGCTTTCCCCCAGCCCAAGGAATATACGGGCGTAAATGAAACCAATCACTGTGCCGACCATACCATGAGCCATCGCCGCCACACTCCAGAGCGCCAGAGCGATAGGTAAGACCAGGCGGGCACCATAAACATCAACGATACGTCCGCACAGAAATAAACCTAATGCATAGGCGGCCTGAAATGCCGTCACAATATTGCCGTATTCAATCTCGTTCCAGCCAATATCTTTTTGTAGCATTGGCGCGAGTAACCCTAAAATAGATCTGTCAAGATTATTTATAGTGACTGAAAAAAAGAGTAACGCGCAAATTGTCCATCGATATCGACTGGTTGTAGAACTCATCTTTACTGCTTGATTACTGACACCACTTTGCAACTGCCCCATCGTATTTCCTCCGTCACGATATGAGAACTTATCCAAACAGACCCAGCAAAAATTACGTTCAGCCAGTGTAAGTGACCTGGTCTGAGTCCGTGACGGGTTAGAAAGAGAATTGAGATCCCTGAAGTTCAGCTATAATTTTATGTGAGTAATATCGCTACCCAAGGTTGTTAATGTGATGCAGGTCACTACGATAAAATTTATTATGAGACACTGATCACACTGAGGCGCTCTGCATTTTAGACGGTTGTCACATTTACTTGTTTTTTCCTCTCTCTCAGTCTTGTGATCCCGAGGATCGCCATCAAGCCCGGTTTTTGAGCCGTTATTCTTCAGCAACACCTCTTTTATGAAGGATATCTCATGCTGGAAAAATCTGACCTGGCAGAAAATGCCGTTGAATGCCTGCACAACGAGCAATATGACCAGCCATACAACACGCAGAATCTTAACCATACCAATCTGTTGTTCACTGGCGGTCGCCAGTGCGAAAGCCTGAGCGGGGAGTGGCGATTTACGCTGGATCTTCACGACACAGGGTTAAGGCAAAAATGGCATCTCCTGGATAAACGCGATGCTGAAACGCGCCGGGACCCTTATGATTACGATCCTTTTGCCGGTGATACCGTTCCGGTGCCGGGATGCTGGCAGATGATGAATGAAAAATGGTTCTATTTTGAGGGGAGTGCGTGGTACACCCGCGAAATCGACTATATCGTTCAGGACGCTGATGAACGTATTTTTTTACGCGTTGGTGCTGCTAACTACGATTGCAAAGTTTTCCTCAACCATCAGTTCATCGGCAATCATTATGGTGGCTCAACCCCATTTTGTGCTGAGTTAACGCCGCTATTACAACCCGGCAATAATGTGCTGATGCTGTGTGTGAATAATAATCGCACCACCGACAGGCTTCCTCTGAGAAATAACGACTGGTTTAACTACGGCGGAATATATCGTGAAATCGATATTATTCGAACGCCGCAAACCTATATTCGGGATCTGTTTGTCTATTTAGTCCCCGATGGGAACTATAATCGAATCGCCGTGAGAATAGCGGTTGAAGGTGACGCGACGGAGGTCAATTTCACCCTCGCCGAATTGGGTATCTGCGTGAATCAGCCTGTGATCGACGGAGTTGCTGAAGCGACATTGTCTGCTGAGCCGCAACTCTGGTCTCCTGAGCATCCTAAATTGTATCGGGTCATGGCGATGCTGGGACGTGATTGTGTCAGTGACCGCGTGGGGTTCAGACAAATAGAGGTCGTGGGAACGGATATTCGTCTGAACGGTAAGTCGCTCTATCTTCGGGGCGTAAATTGCCATGAAGATGATGTCCTGTTAGGGAAAATGACCAACGAAGCGGATATCCGCCGCCGTTTTCAGGATGCCAAAGAGCTCAACTGCAATTACCTGCGACTGGCGCATTATCCTCACCATGAGCTGGCCGCGCGCATTGCGGATGAAGTGGGCCTGTTGCTCTGGGAGGAAATTCCAAACTACTGGGCGATCGATTTTAAGAATCCGGCAACCCAACGCGATGCGCATAATCAGTTGATGGAGCTTATTTATCGTGACCGAAATCGTGCCAGCGTAATTATCTGGTCCGTCGGTAATGAAAATGCCGATACCGATGAGCGACTGAATTTTATGACTTCGCTGGTAGATGCTGCCCGTCAGGCCGATCCTAGCCGTTTGATTTCTGCCGCTTGCCTGGTCAATCATGCCAAAATGAAAATTGAAGATCGTCTGGCTGATTATCTCGATATCATCGGACTGAACGAATATTACGGTTGGTATGAAGAGAATTTTGATGATCTGATTGTACTGGGAGAAAACTCGTCGCCCACAAAACCGGTGGTGATCACCGAAACGGGGGCCGAAGGTGTGATCGGCGATCATGCTCCCCAGTCAGGGCCGTTCTCGGAAAACTATATGGCGGATGTTTATCGCAAGCAGACCGAGTATTTGCCAAAACTTAATTATGTCCGTGGTTTTACCCCGTGGCTATTGTATGACTACCGTACAGAAAGACGGCAGAATCCTTACCAGAAAGGATTCAACTGTAAGGGGCTTATTACCGCTGACAAAATAACACGCAAAAAGGCATTTTATGTGCTGCGTGATTTTTATCAGCAGCTCAAAAATGCCGGGTAATAAGCTAACACTGTTAGTTTAAGACCGAGATATCCGGGGCGACCACCGGGTTTGGCGTCCCTCCGGGAACCAAATCCCGGTGTTTCCCCTAATTCATTGACTTAAGTGAACGGTGTTAAGTCATTAGCGGATTAATCTGCTGTTAGACTTTCTGCCAGGCTAAGCAGCCTGGCAGGATCAAATAACATGGCCAGATAATGGGGTTGCTGTTGTTCTTCTTTATCGAGCCATTCGGAAATTCGATGTGCTAACAGGCGCAGTTGATTAATCTCTTTGGTTAACTCAAATAAAGAGATGCCACTTTGATTTCCGTAGCGGTCTAACATCATTTTCATTGCGACGCTTCGAGCGACGTCATTAAACATTTCGGTGTAGTAGGGGACGCGTTCCCAGACACGTTTAAACAGATCTCTTTTCTCTTCCGACATCGCAATCGAATGTATTATTTGATGTAACCGATTACGAGAATCTTGTGCCAAAAAGATCGCCCGTTGCTTTTCTAATAATAATTGCTGGTATTGTTCGCGCCCGGTGTCCGGATCGTCCATCGGGAATAATACCGACATACTATAATCGTCAGAATGGCGTAAATGTAACTGAAGCTGTTTTACGGCCTGGGCATAGCTTTCAGGTATCTGACTGTAGTGGTGTAAAACATGCCCCAGTATATAGGGCGTTTTTCTCATCCATTCGTAGCTACAGGTATACAATTGATGAAAGGTGTTTAATTCAGCCACTCCCACTTTATGCTCTAGCATATCGGTGAGCCAGCAGTGAAATGCCTGTTTTTCAGACATAAATATTTCGCGGCCAAACATGGCTAAACCATGCAAATTCACCGAATTTACTGAGTTGATCAGAGAACTATTAGAGATCCACTCCCAACTGAGTCGACCCGTAATCGCTTCCAGATGCTCGCCTGCCATACTTTCGACCCAGCTCAATCGACCCTGAATTTCTTCTAATAAGTAACAGGGCAGCAGTGTCCAGCCGTACTCCAGTCCCCACATATCAAACTCAATCCACTTGATTCGCCCTTCCAGTTGAGTCAGTAAAGGATTATTCACAAAGCCGGGGCGATAACCATGAGCCACGGCCTTAATTGATACCCGCACATCCGGCGGTAATACCTGTAGCGCATTGACTAATTGCCATGATGCCGCCTCATCCTCCATATAGTCACGCAGGACCATTTTCTTTCCGAGGCTTCGCAGGGTTTGATAAAGGTAAGGGATTGTCGTGACCCAACTGGCTTTGTAGGGTTGATGTCGGGGAAGATTCACAATTATGCCATCAATACCGGATAATTGTTGTAAGGCTTCAAAGAGATCCTGCTGATAAAAGTTTTTCCAGAAAACTTCATCTGCACTACTATTTTCAATCAACGCATATTCGGGATATTTTTCTTGTATTTTTCCATCACGGGGTAGGGCTTCACCTTGTAACCAAACGCTAATGCCTGATGCCCGGCAATAACGGCATAAACGTTGCAGATATAATAAATGTTCCTGACGCTCGCGTAGCAGATTCTCACGGCCATGCTGACAATAAATGGAGGGTGAGACTAATAAAGATAATAAATTCTGCTGATTAATGACAAGACCATTAAATTGGTCCCGAACCATCACCGCAATGGCACTCTGCAAATATGGCCAGTGCCAGATCAGCGAAGAATTCACTTCTAATAAACGAAGCGGAATAGAAGTCTGCACTTAAAGAAACCACGCGAGCAATGTTAATCGTACCTTCTATTTTATAGCCGTTGCTTCTGTCGCACCAGAGTTAGTTAGGGCCAACAGCAGATTAAAACGCTGCGGAAAAGTCGAATGAAAATCAAAAATAGCGTGAGCCCCGGAGGATGTTCTCAAGTTTGATAATATCATTTTGGTGAATGTGTCGTAGTCACCAGACGCGCACAGGACTATGCTTTGTCTCGACACCCTAAAAACAACAGAGGCAATGTCATGGATAAAGAATTACTGGAAGCGGGGTACCGGGCTTATACCGGTGAGAAAATAGATGTCTACTTCAATACGGGGATTTGCCAGCACTCGGGGAACTGCGTGCGCGGGAGCGCGAAGCTTTTTAACCTGAAACGCAAACCGTGGATTATCCCGGATGAAGTGGATGTCGCTACGGTGGTCAGAGTGATTGATACGTGCCCGAGCGGCGCGCTGAAGTATCGGCAGAAATAAGCGAGGGACGAATGGAAATACTCGAAGGTCATAACAAATTTTATGTTAACGATGCTGAAGGCAATCAGGTTGCGGAGATTGTATTTGTACCCACAGGGGAGCATTTGAGCATCATTGAGCATACCGATGTCGATCCCAGTCTGAAAGGACAGGGGGTAGGTAAAAAACTGGTGGCGAAAGTGGTGGAAAAAATGCGCCAGGAAAACCGCAAGGTCATTCCGCTCTGCCCGTTTGCGAAACACGAGTTTGATAACACTCGTGAATATGACGATATCCGCGCCTGAGTACGGTTTCCCGCCGGATGGCGCTTCGCTTATCCGGCAAACCGTAGGCCGGATAAGGCATAGCCCCCGTCCGGCATATCACTCCCGGTGCAGCAGATCCTGATAAATTCCCGTCAGTACACCGTGTGGGCCAAACTCTTTTTTAATCCACTGGGTCACACGGCCTGTAGCCGAATGCTGAGTCGCCAGCAACATACGTGAGTCCTGACGAGGGTTGTGGATCTGACGGGTCACCAGCAGCGATTTTTCCATCGCTTCCCGCACCATGTAGTCTGGCAAAAAGCCAATCCCTTCCCCCAGAATCTGACATTGGCACTTGGTGTTGAAATCGGGCACCAGAATCGACTCCTGACCATGCAGCAGCCAGCCCACTTTTTTATTAATCGTGTGCGCCGTATCTTCGACCATGATGTTTGGGTACAAGCGCAGTTGGCTCTCGGAAATGGGCTCCGGCATAAAGGCCAGCGGATGATCCGGG
The DNA here is from genome assembly GCF_059421685.1 of Citrobacter sp. GW821-FHT02E08. Taxonomy (NCBI): domain Bacteria; kingdom Pseudomonadati; phylum Pseudomonadota; class Gammaproteobacteria; order Enterobacterales; family Enterobacteriaceae; genus Citrobacter; species Citrobacter sp. GW821-FHT02E08. The sequence goes on from NZ_JBWKVL010000001.1 coordinate 428,559, forward strand.
GCGATTGCAAATGCCCAACGGATGGCGCCGATTTCGGTGTAGTCGATACCGCCGCCGTCGAGCAGCGTGTCCGGTGCGCCAATCGCGATGTTGGCCTGGTTATTGATAATGGAATCCCAGACGCCGTTGTACACCTCTGTCGTCACCGTTATCTGGCAGGTTGGAAACTGCTTTTTCAGCACCTGCAACAGTCGGGCGGTATGTTTTGGGGTATAGAGCAACTGGTTGATGCAAATGCGCACTCGCGCTTCGATGCCCTGGGCAATCGTGTCAATACTGCGCTTGATGGCGTGGAAGTCGTTCAGCAGATCGGTCGCTTTGCGAAAGAAATAGCGGCCGGACTCGGTTAACTCAATGCTGCGCGTGTTGCGGGTAAACAGAACAACATCAAGTCCCATTTCCATCCGCTTGATGGTGTAACTAATGGCTGAGGTGGTTACGCCAAGCTCCTCTGCCGCCTTACTAAAACTGCCATAGCGGGCAGCCATCGTGAAGGCCAACAGATTCTCCTCGGTAAAAATTGAATTCATCTTTCTCCCCCATGCCCTGCGTTTGTCGTCTGTCATGCAGCGATTGTTGAATGTATTTGTAATCCTTATGGCAGGCAATCAGTTTTGAACGAAATTTAACACTAAAGTTACATTTGATTTGAAGAGAATCACACTTCTGAGCTTTAGTGACAGGCCACACGCTGTGCTGCCTGGAGAGAGGGGGGCGCGCATTACAACCCGGGATAGAAAGGAGGCTAACCATAAGAGAAAGATTGCTCTGCCGCACATTTTGTCTTTATTGTGAAATTTATTTCAATAATCGACGCGCTTACGATGAATGAAATTTAAGCGGATGTTTTTCTCATCACTCTGTTGCTATTCTCAGGCTATCGGAATTGCAAGAAGTCTAAAAACTGCAGGAGAGGGAATATGTCTGAGAACGAACTCATCACAGAATTTCTGCTAGCAGCAGAGCAGGGCAATGCTGAAGGATTAAAATCCTGTCTGGAAAATAATGTGGATATTAACGCCACTAATCGTCAGGGACGAACTGCGATTATTATTGCCAGTCTGAATAAACACTACGAGTGTGTGTCTTTATTGATTGCGGCGGGTGCGGATATTAATAAGCAGGATCAAACCTGTTTTAACCCTTTCCTCATCAGCTGCCTGACCAACGATTTAACCCTGCTGCGTACGGTATTACCTGCCAACCCTGATCTCGACCGTCTGAGCCGTTTTGGCGGTGTGGGAATTACGCCAGCCAGCGAAAAAGGTCACGTCGAGATTGTCCGTGAACTGCTCACACGCACGAATATTAACGTCAACCACACCAATTTTGTCGGCTGGACGCCGCTGTTGGAGGCCATTGTGCTCAACGATGGCGGCGCAAAACAGCAGGAGATCGTCAAGCTGCTGCTGGACAACGGTGCGAACCCACACATGACGGACAAATACGGTAAAACCCCGCTGGAACTGGCGCAGGAGAAGGGGTATCACGAGATTGCCGGGCTGTTGATTGCCGCAGGCGCCTGACGGAGGAACACCATTATCGCATCGCCATTACGGCAATGCGTCAGGGCGTTAACGGCAGATAGCGCGTTTCTCGCACAGCGAATGGAGGGACGGGTTGAACAGGTTTTTTCCCGGGCGGTAAACCTGTTCATTCCCGGACAGCAGCGATTACTGACACTCCTCAGTGAACGCTGTGACAACGCCCCTAACAGCTGCCGTCTGGCGCTGACACATTGCAACCACCTGTTCCGCCCTGGTGAACAGGTCAGATTTACGGCGTCAGGGATCGCAATAGGCGATGATAAATGGATTGAAACCGTTGCCTGCACGCGCTGGTTGATGCCTGAAATATCAATGAGCGAGGATTGTTTTACCGCCATTCCCTGGCGACGCTGGGCCGGGACGCTGTATCAGCATCTCGGATGTGACGACACTCTGTTTTTGTATACCGGCGATAATCCCTTTTATCGCGAATTAGCCAGAGAACTGCAGCAGCGCCGCCAATATTTACTTTCTGCGCTGCAGCAACAACAAAATATGACGGATGCGATTACCCGCCTAATCGGTCTTGGAATCGGATTAACGCCGTCATCCGATGATTATTTAGTGGGTTTGAGCATTATTTTATTTATCCGCGGACATCCGCTGGAAAAATATCAGGACACATTTTTAACAGCCTTACGATACGCCGGAGAAAATACCACGCTGATCAGCAAAATAACGCTGGAGGAGGCTTTTCATCGACGGTATCGGGAAAGTATTACGCGACTGGTAAAAAATATTATTACCGAGTCAGATAATTTTTCTACCCATATTATTACCGACATTAAAAATATCGGTTCAAGTTCTGGCTGCGACATGCTTTACGGTATGGCGGACGCCTGCGCTTTGAGCCACTGGTCTGGAGGGAATTATGTCAATCAGGATAGTTGTTAAAAAGAACACGTATTTTGATTCCGTCTCGCTGATGTCCATCTCCACGCGCGCCAATAAGCTGGAAGGCGTGGAGCAGGCGTTTGTGGCGATGGCAACAGAGATGAACAAAGGCGTACTGAAAAATCTCGGTCTGCTGACGCCCGAGCTGAACGAGGCAAAAAGCGGCGATCTGATGATTGTGATTAAGGGCGCCAGCGACGCGGCGAACGAGAAAACCCTGGTCGCCATCGATGCGCTATTCACGCATAAAGAACAGGGCGGCCAGCATGAAGCGCGTTACGCCACCCTGGCCAGTGCGAAAATGCATGTGCCAGACAGCAACCTGGCGGTGATCTCGGTCAACGGGTTATTCGCAGCGCGCGAAGCCCGGCAGGCACTGCAAAACAACCTCAATGTGATGCTCTTCTCCGACAATGTTTCCATTGAGGATGAACTGGCGCTCAAGCAACTGGCACACGAAAAAGGGCTGCTGATGATGGGACCGGATTGCGGCACAGCCATCATCAATGGTACGGCGCTGTGCTTTGGCAACGCCGTGCGTCGCGGCAATATCGGTATTGTTGGCGCATCGGGTACCGGTAGCCAGGAGCTGAGCGTGCGTATCCACGAATTCGGCGGGGGGATTTCCCAACTTATTGGCACCGGCGGGCGCGATCTGAGTGAAAAGATTGGCGGTCTGATGATGCTGGACGCCATCGGCATGCTGGAAGCCGACCCGCAAACGGAGATTATCGCGCTGATCTCCAAACCTCCAGCACCTGCCGTTGCCCGCAAGGTGCTGGAACGCGCGCGCAATTGTCAGAAACCGGTGGTGGTCTGTTTCCTCGGTCGCGAAGAACCACCCGCAGACGAAAACGGCCTGCTGTTTGCGCGCGGAACCAAAGAGGCGGCGCTGAAAGCGGTGCTGCTGACAGGGGTGAAAAAAGAGAGCCTGGATCTCCATCCGCTCAACTGGTCGCTGATCGAAGAGGTGCGCGCCCGCCTGACGCCGCAGCAAAAATACATTCGCGGACTGTTCTGCGGCGGCACGCTGTGCGACGAAGCCATGTTCGCCGCGATGGAAAAACATGACGAAGTTTATAGCAATATTCACCCGGACCCGAGCCGCCGTCTGACGGATCTCAACCGCAGCGTGGCGCATACCTTCCTCGATTTTGGCGATGACGATTTTACCAACGGCAAGCCGCACCCGATGATCGACCCCACCAATCGCATCAGCCGCCTGTTACAGGAAGCGCGCGATCCGCAAGTCGGTGTGATCGTGATGGATTTTGTCCTCGGGTTCGGATCGCACGAGGATCCAGTCGGCGTCATGATCGATGCTGTCAAAGAGGCGAAGGCGATCGCCGCCGCAGAAGGACGCCCGCTGGAAATATTGGGCTATGTGCTCGGCACCGATCTCGATACGCCGTCGCTGGAAAAACAGTGCCAGATGCTGACGGACGCTGGCGTGATTTGGGCAAGCAGCAGCACCAATACCGGATTGCTGGCGCGTGAATTTGTTTGCAAAGGGGAGGAAGCCTGATGAGCCAGTCACTGTTTAACCAGCCACTCAACGTGATTAACGTCGGCATTGCCATGTTCAGTGATGATCTGAAAAAACAGCATGTGCCGGTCACTCAACTCGACTGGACACCGCCGGGTCAGGGCAACATGCAGGTTGTCAGCGCGCTGGATCAGATTGCAGATTCCCCGCTGGCGGAGAAAATTGCCGCCGCTAACCAGCAGGCGCTGGAACGCATTATTCAGTCCCATCCGGTACTGATTGGCTATGACCAGGCGATCAACGTCGTACCGGGGATGACCCGCAAAACCATTCTTCACGCCGGACCGCCGATTCGCTGGGAAAAAATGTGTGGTGCGATGAAAGGCGCCGTGACAGGGGCGCTGGTTTTTGAAGGGCTGGCGAGCGATCTGGAACAGGCCGCAGAGCTTGCCGCCTCCGGTGAAATTACCTTCTCACCCTGCCATGAGCACGACTGTGTGGGGTCGATGGCGGGGGTCACTTCCGCGTCGATGTTCATGCACATCGTGGAGAACAAAACCTACGGCAATCGCGCGTATACCAACATGAGCGAACAGATGGCGAAGATCCTGCGCATGGGCGCTAACGATCAGAGCGTCATCGACCGTCTGGTGTGGATGCGCGATGTGCTGGGACCGATGTTGCGCGATGCCATGAAACTGGCGGGTGAAATCGATCTGCGACTGATGCTGGCGCAGGCGTTGCACATGGGTGATGAATGTCATAACCGCAACAACGCAGGCACCGCGCTACTGATTCAGGCGCTGACGCCGTGGATTATTCAGACCGGGTATCCGGTGGCGCAGCAGCGTGAAGTGTTTGAGTTCGTCGCCAGCAGCGACTACTTCTCCGGCCCGACGTGGATGGCAATGTGTAAAGCCGCGATGGACGCCGCTCACGGCATTGAGTACAGCACCGTCGTGACCACCATGGCACGTAACGGCGTGGAGTTTGGTCTGCGCATCAGCGGTCTGCCCGGACACTGGTTCACCGGTCCGGCGCAGCAGGTGATTGGCCCGATGTTCGCCGGTTATAAGCCGGAGGACTCCGGGCGTGATATCGGCGATAGCGCCATCACGGAAACCTACGGTATCGGTGGCTTTGCCATGGCAACCGCACCCGCCATCGTGGCGCTGGTGGGAGGCACGGTGGAAGAGGCCGTCGATTTCTCCCGTCAGATGAGAGAGATAACGCTGGGCGAAAACCCGAACGTCACCATTCCATTGCTGGGCTTTATGGGGATCCCTACGGCTATCGACATCACGCGCGTCGGCAGTACCGGCATTTTGCCGGTGATCAATACCGCCATCGCGCACAAAGATGCGGGGATCGGCATGATCGGCGCCGGCATTGTCCACCCGCCGTTCGCCTGCTTTGAAAAGGCGATTCTGAGCTGGCGTGACCGCTACTGCCAATAACAACCACAGGGGCTAACACCGTTAGCCCTGGTGTCGCAAAGCTAACAACGTTGTTCACCTGCAGGGCCGGGCGATCGTCGGGATCGCAAATGATGCTTAACCTGTGAAGGATATTCCATGAACAGAATAAAACTAGAGTGGAAACGTGGTGACTGGGCCGCTTACTTCGGGCTGATGACCAACAATCTGACTAACCTGCTGACGATGATGGGACTCCTCATCTTTGTTGTGGGGATCCCCAAAGAGATCGTGTATGGCCGCATTGCGCCTGCTTTTGGTCTGGCGGTGCTGGTGGCGAGTATCTTTTATGCCTGGTTTGCCATGCAGATGGCGAAACAGACGGGGCGTACCGATGTGACGGCGCTGCCGTCCGGACCGAGCGCGCCGTCGATCTTTACCGTGACCTTCCTCGTACTGATGCCGGTTTACCAGCAAACCCAGGATGCCGACTTCGCCATTCAGATAGGCCTGGTCTGGTGTTTTGTTGAGGCGCTGATCCTGGCGGGCGGTTCCTTCCTGGGCGAAACCATCCGTAAGATGATCCCGCGTACCGTGCTGCTCTCCTGTCTCTCCGGACTCGGTTTATTGCTGCTGGCGATGAACCCGATGCTGCAGGCTTTTGAAGCACCAACGGTTTCGTTCATCGTCTTGCTGCTGATCTTCATTAACTGGTTTGGCAAAAAACCGATCTTTGCGCGAATTCCCACTGGTCTTTTGCTGCTGATTGCCGGTACTGCGCTGGCGTGGATTTCCGGTCTGCAAAGCCCGGAAGCGATTAAAGCGTCGATGTCTTCTTTTGGTTTCAACCCGCCGGAAGTCCATGTCGATAGCTTCCTGCAAGGGTTGCCGCATGCGCTGCCGTACCTGGCCTCGGCGGTGCCGTTGGGCCTGGCGAACTACATTTTTGACCTTGAAAACATTGAAAGCGCCCACGCCGCTGGCGATGAGTACAACACCCGCAAAGTGATGCTGGCGAACGGGCTCTCTTCCATGCTCGGCTGTCTGATGGGGAACCCGTTCCCGGTCACCGTTTACGTGGGGCATGCCGGGTGGAAAGCGATGGGCGCCAGCATTGGTTATACCCTGGCGTCGGGCGTCACCATGTTCCTCGTCCCGCTGTTTGGGTTGGGGGCATTTATGCTCGCCATTATTCCGATGACTGCCATCGTACCGATTCTGGTCTTTATCGGCGTAGTGACCGCCAACCAGGTGGTGCGCGAAACGCCAAAAATAGAGGTGCCGGTCATTTTCATCTGTCTGTTCCCGTGGATAGCGAACTGGGCGCTGACCATCGTGAATAGCGTGATGGGTGCCGCAGGGACGTCGGCGGCGAAGCTGGGCAGCGATCTGTTGCACAGTAAAGGCGTCTATTACGACGGACTGGTACATCTTGGCAGCGGTGCGCCGCTCGCCAGTATGCTGTGGGGGTGTATCGCCATCTTCGCGATTATCAATAAACCGCTGCGGGGCGCGGTGGCTGCCGCCTGTGGCGCGCTGCTGTCGCTGTTTGGGGTCATCCATTCGCCGATGGTGGGGATTGCCGAAGGCACTTCACTGATGTTCGTCCTCGCCTACCTGATGGTGAGCGGCGTGTTTGTACTGAAGCATTTTCTCGACAGTCGGGAAGCGGTGACTGATACCGCGCAGGAACCGACGAAAACCACCTGAATACGTTGATGGGATGAAGACACGATGAAAGAACTTGTGGTCGTTGCCATTGGCGGCAACAGCATTATCAAAGATAACGCCAGCCAGTCGATTGAACATCAGGCTGAGGCGGTGAAAGCAGTGGCGGATACGGTGCTGGAGATGCTGGCATCGGATTACAACATTGTGCTGACCCACGGTAACGGACCGCAGGTTGGGTTGGATCTGCGACGTGCGGAAATCGCCCATGAACGCGAAGGGCTGCCGTTAACCCCGCTAGCGAACTGCGTAGCTGATACTCAGGGCAGTATCGGTTATCTGATCCAGCAGGCGTTGAACAATCGCCTGGCGCGTCATGGGGAGCAGAAAGCGGTGACCGTCGTGACGCAGGTGGAGGTGGACAAAAACGACCCTGGTTTTGCCCATCCCACTAAACCCATCGGGGCATTTTTTAACGCCGCCCAGCGCGATGAACTGCAGCGGGCGAATCCGCAATGGCATTTTGTGGAAGATTCCGGTCGCGGCTATCGTCGGGTTGTTGCCTCACCGGAACCGAAATGCATTGTCGAAGCGGATGCCATTAAAACGCTGACCCAACAAGGCTTTGTGGTTATTGGCGCGGGCGGCGGCGGGATCCCGGTGGTGCGAAGCCCGCAGGGCGATTATCACAGCGTGGACGCCGTCATTGATAAAGATCTCTCTACGGCGTTGCTGGCCCGTGAGATCCACGCCGACATTCTGGTGATCACCACCGGCGTTGAGAAAGTCTGTATTCACTTTGGCAAACCTGAGCAGCAGGCGCTGGAGCGGGTGGATATCCCCACCATGACCCGCTACATGCAGGAAGGGCATTTCCCGCCCGGCAGCATGTTGCCCAAAATTGTCGCCAGCCTGGCGTTTCTGCAACAGGGCGGTAAACGGGTGATCATCACCACGCCGGAATGTCTGCCCGCCGCACTGCGCGGCGAAACGGGCACCCATATCGTCCATTCATAAAAGGAAGATGCGATGAAGGAAAACAAAAGCCGCCGTGAGTTTCTGAGTCAGAGCGGCAAAATGGTCACCGCCGCCGCACTGTTTGGCGCGGCGGCGCCGGTCGCGTATGCTGCTAATTCTGTCGGGACAACCGGTGACGCGAAAGGCGCTATGACCATCAACGACACACATTACTATCTGGATAACGTGCTGCTGGAAGCGGGCTTCGAGTACGAGAATGCGGTGGCGGTGCATACCCGAACCGAGCTGCAAACCGTTGAGATTCAGGACGGGAAAATGGTTGCGCTACGCGCCAATAAAAGCCATCCGGATGCGACGCTGGCGCATTACGATGCGGGCGGGAAGTTGATGTTGCCTGCGATGCGCGACATGCACATCCACCTGGATAAAACCTTCTACGGCGGGCCGTGGCGATCGCTGAATCGCCCGGCGGGCACCACCATTCAGGATATGATCGCGCTTGAGCAAAAGTTGTTGCCTGAGCTACAGCCGTATACCCAGGAACGGGCAGAAAAGCTGATTGACCTGTTGCAGTCAAAAGGGACCTCTGTGGCGCGAAGTCATTGCAACATTGAGCCAGTATCCGGGCTGAAAAATCTCGAAAATTTGCAGGCGGTACTGGCGCGCCGAAAAGCGGGCTTTGAGTGTGAAATTGTGGCCTTTCCACAGCATGGTTTGCTGCTGTCAAAATCAGAACCGTTGATGCGCGAAGCAATGCAGGCGGGGGCGCACTACGTTGGCGGTCTTGACCCAACCAGCGTGGATGGCGCGATGGAGAAATCCCTCGACACCATGTTCCAGATTGCGCTGGATTATGACAAAGGCGTCGATATTCATCTGCACGAAACCAGCCCGGCGGGCGTTGCGGCGGTGAATTACATGGTTGAACGGGTAGAAAAAACGCCGCAACTCAAAGGGAAGTTAACCATCAGCCACGCCTTTGCGCTCGCCACGTTGAATGAGCAGCAGGTCAATGCGCTGGCAACCCGGATGGCTGCCCAGCAAATTACCATTGCTTCGACGGTGCCGATTGGCACGTTACATATGCCGCTCAAACAGTTGCGCGACAAAGGCGTGACGGTGATCACCGGAACGGACAGCGTGATCGATCACTGGTCGCCGTATGGCCTGGGCGACATGCTGGAGAAAGCGAACCTGTACGCCCAGCTCTACATTCGTCCTAATGAGCAAAACCTGTCGCGGGCGTTGTTCCTGGCGACGGGGGATGTGTTGCCCTTGAATGATAAAGGCGAGCGCGTCTGGCCGAAAGCGCAGGATGAAGCCAGTTTTGTGCTGGTGGACGCCTCTTGTTCTGCCGAAGCAGTGGCACGGATTTCGCCGCGTACCGCGACATTCCATAAAGGCAAGCTGGTGTGGGGGAGCGTCGCCAGCTAATGTCTGCGCCTACCGTGGAACCGCATGTCCTGGATCCACGGTGGGCTTCTCCTGCCTCTCACAGCCCCTTATCTAACTGACGATACCCATATAGCCATGGATGCCCATATAGACGCCGACCAGGCCGATTAACAGGCTGGAAAAGTAAGGGGCTTTTCTGGCGAGGCGATTAAATCCGCTCCAGCGTTTAGCCGCTTGCTGGACACTGATTGCCGCTCCCACGCCAACCGTGACCAGCGTTAACGCCAGACCAACACTGAAGCAGAGCACCATTGTGGCGCCCAGGGTGAAGGCTTTAAGCTGGATGCAAATCAGCAGTACGGTGATTGCCGCAGGACAGGGGATAAGCCCGCCGGTCAGGCCAAATAATACAATCTGCCCGTTCGTCACTTCTCTGCCGTGAAAGCGGCGCTGGATGTCACTGGCATGCGCGAGTTCATGGGCGTCCTGATAGGCTTTTGAGCCAGCGGTTAATCCTTCCAGTCCTGCATGGTCATGATGGTCATGATCGTGGTGATGGTGTTCATGCTTATGGTGATGGTGGTGATGCTCATGCTCATGATGGTGATGATCGTGCTCATGGTGATGATGGTCATGCGCTTCCGTCAGCCAGTTTCGCTCACCTTGCCATGTGCGCCAGAACATCCAGGTCGCAGTGCCCAGAATAATGATCGCGGAAATAAACTGTAGCCAGGGTTCAACCGATTCTGCGGTAAATGCCCGGCTGATATACATGCCTCCAAGCGCGATAAGCCACACAACCGCAGTATGCGAAAGTGTGGCGGCAAGCCCCAGCATTACAGCCTGCCTGACGGTGCCTTTAATCGCGATGATAAATGCCGCCATCATCGTCTTGGAGTGTCCGGGTTCAAGCCCGTGCAATATGCCTAACAAAATCGCGCTGGGAATAAAAAACCAGGCGTTACCTTGCTGAAGAAGTGTCGAGAATTCGCCCATGAGAATGATTCTTAGTTTTTATACCTGTTTTCATTCTACTCCCCCCCAGTACCGAATACTACCCCCCAGTAGAAGCGCAATGCTATAATCCACAATGATTTATGTTAAGGAGGTATTGTTATGTCACATACAATCAGGGATAAACAAAAGCTTAAAGCGCGAACCAGCAAAATTCAGGGGCAGGTCGTTGCCTTAAAAAAAATGCTGGATGAACCCCATGAATGCGCGGCAGTTTTACAGCAGATCGCGGCGATTCGTGGCGCGGTGAACGGACTGATGCGGGAAGTTATCAAGGGTCATCTGACCGAACATATTGTTCATCAGGGCGATGAAGTAAAGCGCGAAGAAGATCTGGATGTGATCCTGAAAGTGCTGGATTCCTATATCAAATAGTCGGGGGCGCCACCCGACTATTGCTGTGTCATTAACAACAAACGAATGTTTGGTTCCGGTGCGTAATATAGCGTTCAACATGTCCAAAACGTTGTGGTTTCGGGCTCTCGGTCCTGAAAACCGCTCCTTGTTGATCTTACCGGTGCCTTTGCCAATGAATTAGCGAACGATCAAATTCTTTCTTTACCATTGGGAAGACTGATTTTCCCTGTGTAATAGGATGAGAATGGATAAATAGCGTATTTATTTTGCCGCCCATTCTTTTTTCGATTCGTTGCTTATACGCATACACGCTGCGTATATCCGTATTTAACGTTTGAGCTATTTGATGTGGGTTTTGCCCTGACACCATATTTCCCATAATGGTAAATTCCATCTGCGTGAGCGTATTCCCTTTCGAAAAAGACAAGTAGCGCCCAATGAACACTTGCCTTATTTTTTCGTTGGCGATCTCCAGTCCGTCGTCATGGTAGATGACAGCCGAAACTGCAGTATGATTTTTCCGCCAATAGTTCGCTAACGACTGCATATTCCGATCGCTGACCAGTATTATCCCCATTCCCGTACTGGCGAGATAGTCAATCCATTCGGTATTCAGAAACAGCCGCAGGTAGCTAATTGAAAAATCCACGAAAATATAGCCGCTTAATCTGGCATTATGGTTATTATTTAAAATACCATCCATGACCCCGCGATTAAAATAAACACTTTGTTCTGGCCACATGCAAAAACACGCATTGGCGCAGTACTGTAATCGAGGTGATTTCTCTGGTATGATATTACAACGTAAAGAACAACTGCTGCAGGTAATGTTTTTTAATTTAACATCCAGCCCCATAAAGAACCTCCCTATCCGTAGATAATTTCATAATTTCATCCGTTTTTAAACCTGTCAATACTCCACGTCATACCTTGTTACTGTCGTGAATTCGTTTAAATATCAAAAATTACTACTTTTCTTACTGGTCATATTTTTTGATTTTTCAAAAAATAATTGAATGCTCGTTAACGTTTGCACATCCAGGCGAGAGAGACTCATGCTCAGAACGTACGTACCCGTCGTCCAGGATTTTTATCTATGGCACCAGGAATAGTTATATTAAAAAAATGTATGAGATTTATCTCTAAATGGCATCAATGGTTAAAGGTTGTGATTTTGTTAATTTTAACCATTGGTTTGTAACGCGACTATTGAGTTATATAAATGGTAATTTATCTGTTTGTTCGGTTTTTAGTCGTGTCGTAATAATATCCAGGGAAGCGTGAATATTCATCAAAAAGAGTCTTAACTAAGAAAAAGTGATCTTATCAACAATGAAGGTGTTTGATTTATAACTATTTTTGATGAGGTTTTTTGATGCCAGTCCCATTAGTTAATATTTATAGTGATCTCAATATAAGAATTTTGTAGCATTACATTCATGATATCAATATGAAAAGGAATACCGTGCCTGACGTGTTAAAACATGCTGGATATTACACTATTAATCACCTGGTTTACTTTCATACTGGCAAGCGAACACTATCAAATAGCGTTACAGATGAAGTGGTTACCCTGCAAACGCCTGCGAGCCTGATTCTCTTATGTCTAATAATGAATAATGGGAGTGTCGTTTCGCAGAATCAGCTTATTGCTGCAGGGTGGGGGGAGAAGAACAGTGTGACATCCGCAAATACGTTTTATCAAACCATTCTTATTCTCAGAAATGCATTAGAAGGCATTGGCTTACCACGCGACATTATCAAAACAATTGCTCGCCGGGGGTTGATGATTTCAGCGGATATTCAGGTTCGCGATATCGCACAAACACCCCCAGCGGCAACGGTTTTAACACCACCGGTTGAAATACCGATTGAACCACCTGTTGTTGAACCGATTGTTACGCCGATGGTTGAAACGCAGAAGAGAGCGAAACGTCTGTCGTTTCGTTCACCTCTGTCTGGCCTGTTTCTTTCTTTATCGCTGCTGGTTGCCATTATTGGCGGGGTCATCGGTACCTTTCACCTGCGTCAGGAGTCCTTGTTATCGTCGTATGATATTTTGACTACGGATAAATTTCCCTCCTGCACTGTATTTCAGAAGGGAAATGATGCGCTAAAAAACCATTACCTGCGGTTTATGCAAAATCATAATGAATTATGCCGCGAGAATAACTATATCTTTCTCTCTGGAGTGAGCAGTGCCAAAAATATTGCCGCCGTGATTTGCCCACAGGACGTCAGGAAAAAGGCGTCCACCAAATGCACAACTTACTATTCGATTAATAATGAAAACTAAAATACTCTTGTTCGTAATTGTTGTATTGGTCTCTCTGGCCACAGGGGGAAGCATCTGGTATGCCAAGAAAACTAACCCAAAAATAGATTGCAGCGGTTATGCCGTTTGGGATATCGACCATGAGGTTTTCTCTGGTGATATTTCTTATCAAATGCATAACAGTCAGGGGATCATTACCCTTACCGGTATTTTGAAAACGTCTGACTCCCGACTTTATAAAGTGAGTCGCGTCATTTACTTCACGTATAAGAAAATACGTAAACACTATATTCTCACCAGCAGCAGGATTGTTCAGTTTCCTTCCGACAACCTAAAAGACGCCGGTGAGCGCAAAGCACTCCCCGCATTGTATTTAGCGAGTGGCGCTTCGTTTTCGCTTCTGATTAACAAGTATCGGGAAGGTTGGGCATTTACCACCGTGGGTTCGCCATCGTTGCTCTGTATGGATGCAAATTAACGAGAAGTGAGGGGGAAATTTAACGGCTCAACCCCTTCCGGTGTATGAGCCGTTAAGATTGTCGTTAGCCAAAAAACATCACAGAAACGCAGAGCAGGCCGACAATCAGGGTTATCAGATTACTCAATGAGCGGTAGGGTTTTAGCGCCGGGATTAGATAGGTCGACAGCGTCGGCATGATGAACAAAATCATGGCGATGAGTGGGCCGCTGATCGCGTAAATCATTGAGATTGCATTTGGGTTAATGCAGCAGACAATAAAGGTGATCACCGAAACCAGCATAATGGAAAGCGCGCGATAAAAGGCGCGGCTTTTCTTCACGCCAACCTGCTGTAAGCCGGTTTTCACCACCTCAGTTGCCCCTTCGATCACGCCGAAATAGGTGCCGAGGAATGACTTCGACATGGCGACAACGGCGACAATAATCCCGGAAATCGACAGCCAGGCGGGGGCATTTTGCATCATCGACAGCGCGGACAGAATGGTTACGCCCTCATGTTTGGCCGCTTCAATGTAAGCGGGCGGAATGGAGAGCAGACAGCTAAAGACGAAAAACAACACGCTCAGGCTGATGATCAGGTAGGCGACCTTCATGATTTTTTTGCATTTACCCATGGCCTGCTCGCCATATTTTTCACGTCTGTCGATGGCAAACGTGGAAATAATTGGCGTATGGCTAAAAGCGAAAACCATCACTGGAATAGATATCCATACCTGATTAAGCGTGTGCTGATCGAAAGACATCTGGCTGGTCAATAAAGAGGGTTGCCAGCTTCCGGTCAAATAGAACGAAAGAAATAAAAAGTACGCGATGAGCGGAAACACCAGAAATCCCATCACACGAAGTGTGGCATGGCGTCCCATCAGAAAAATCAGGTTCAGCGTCACCACCACACCCAGACTGACCAGCATACGGATGCGGAGGTCTACCTGCAGGTGTTTTGCCACCTGTTCGGTGAGCGAGTTGGTGATCGCCACGGCATAAATCAGCACGACCACAAAGAAGGCAATAAAGTACAGCGAGGTGATCAGGCTACCGATCTTTTTACCGTAGTAGTGTGTTACCGCGCCGGTGATCCCTTCTCCTGCTGAGGTTTTAGAAGAGAGGATGAACTGACACAGCGCCTTGTGCGGCCAGTAAGTCAAAGGCCAGGCGACCAGCGCGGTGATAAACAGAACAATCGCCCCCGCTGAACCCAACTGTATGGGGAGGAAGAGGGTTCCTGCACCTACGGCAGTTCCATATAACGCGAAACTCCAGAGAGTCTCTTCTTTTGACCAAATTTTCGACATTATCTGAACGTATCAACTATAAAATAAACAAAAAAGAAGCACAATTTACCATAAACAGGGGTTATTGAGGGAGGCTAATACATAGAGGGAGCGTACAGATAAAATGCCGGAATCACAGCGACTCCGGCAAATCAGAGCGTTATCAGGCAGTAACGCGCTGCTGGCGATGTTTGATCACACGATGGCGCAACGTATCGTAGGCCCAGTTATAGAGCATGGTGTAGGGCAGGAAGAACAGGAAGAAACCGATCTCCAGTGTGAATGCTTGTAGCAGACTGACACTCAGCACATACGCCACAATACTCACCCCAATCACGATAAAGCCGCTTTCAAATCCCAGGGCATGAAAGGCGCGGACTTTGGCGGTACGTTTGACCAGATGTGCAGGCCAAAAACGGTCAAACAGCGCGTTATAGATGATATTCCAGATCATCGCGGTGGTTGCTAGCAGCACGGTGAGACCGCCCATTTCGAGAACGGAGCGCTGCATTAACCATGCCGTCGTTGGGGCGAGAATAGCCGTTGCGATACCCTCAAAGCAGACGGCATGAAAAATACGCTCAGGTAAGGAGCGGCGTTGTACAGCATCGTGTTGCATAGCGTGAAACCTTCTTTTATGTTCGGAATAGTGTGGAATCCTGGGCATTTTATCGCTTAATGTGATATCTAAAAGATAGTATCCATCGATAAAGTAGATAGTTCATGCGCTACTCTCCTGAAGCATTAACGGCGTTTGTAGAAACCGTCTCCTGCGGCTCCTTTTCTGCGGCGGCGCGGCGGCTGCGTAAAAGCCAGTCCACCATCAGTACGGCGATAGCGCATTTGGAGGCCGACCTTGGTTTCTCGCTGTTTGACCGATCGTCGCGACAACCGGTACTGACGGAAGAGGGAAAGCGGGTGCTCAGTTATGTGCAGGCGATTTTGTCGGCGAGCGACCGTCTGGATGAAGTGGCCTTGTCGTTGTCCGGAGAAACGGAAGCGCGCCTGACCTTTGTCCTTTCCGACACTCTGCATCCGGATGTTCTCGAAGAACTGATGGTGCAGTTTGATCGGCAATTTCCGCATACCGAGTTTGAATGCCTGATCGGTGAAGATGAGGATGTCATCGATCTGCTGCAAAAAGGACGTGCCCAGGTGGGGCTGATAGAGGCCCGCGACGACTACCCGACCGATATGGGCGTCACGCGTTTGCCGATGCAAACCTGGATGGGACTGTATGCTGCCGAGACGCACCCGCTGGCGACGCAGGAAAAAGTCTCCTGGGATCAACTGCATACCTGGCGTGAACTGCGACTGAATACCTATTTTGAAAGCGGCGCCAATGTGGCGCGAGGACCGGTCTGGTCCGCGCCTAACTATTTATTATTGCTCAGTATGGCGGTGCAGGGATTCGGCTGGTGTGCGCTGCCCTGTGCGTTGGTCGAAGAATTTGCCGCGGAGAAACCGTTGGTTCAGCTGGATGTGCCCGGCTGGCCCAGGGCTATCTCTATCGATCTCCTCTGGAATAAGAAATCTCCCCCAGGGGCAGCGGGGAGCTGGCTCCGATACCATTTACAACAGGGGCGTGTCGCGTCGTAGCTACAACGATACGAATTTCCTTTGTGATAAAACTCACTTTTTTTAAACATTCAAGGCAACAAATTTTTAACAATCCTCTACTATTGCGGTGTTATTTTGCGCAGAGGTGGTAATGAAAGAGGTTGTGATAGTTGGGGCATTACGGACACCCATTGGCTGCTTCCAGGGAACGCTGGCGCGTCATTCTGCCGTTGAGCTTGGCAGCGTGGTCGTGAAAGCGTTACTGGCGCGCACGGGTGTTGATGTACATGCCATCGATGAAGTTATCCTCGGTCAGGTTCTCACAGCAGGAGCAGGGCAGAATCCTGCCCGTCAGTCCGCCATCAAAGGCGGGTTACCGAATACGGTTTCCGCTATCACCATCAACGATGTCTGTGGTTCAGGGCTAAAAGCGTTGCATCTGGCGACCCAGGCTATCCAGTGCGGTGAGGCGGATATTGTGATTGCGGGCGGACAAGAAAACATGAGCCGCGCGCCGCATGTTCTCACCGACAGCCGCACCGGAGCGCAACTGGGCAACAGCCAACTGGTCGACAGCCTGGTTCACGACGGTTTGTGGGATGCGTTCAACGATTACCACATGGGCGTAACCGCTGAAAATCTGGCGCGGGAATACGGGATCAGCCGCGAGTTGCAGGATGCCTATGCGCTCAGCTCTCAGCAAAAAGCGCGTGCGGCAATCGATGCGGGCCGCTTTAAAGATGAGATCGTGCCTGTTATCACTCAGCGTAATGGACAATCAAGGGTGATTGATACGGATGAACAGCCGAGGACCGATGCCAGCGCCGAAGGGCTGGCCAGGCTGGATCCCACGTTCGATCGTCTGGGATCGGTCACGGCAGGAAATGCTTCGTCAATTAACGATGGCGCCGCCGCCGTGATGATGATGAGTGAAGCCAAAGCGCAGGCGTTGAATTTACCCATACTGGCGCGTATTCGTGCTTTTGCCAGTGTCGGCGTGGATCCGGCGCTGATGGGAATTGCCCCCGTTTATGCCACTCGCCGCTGTCTGGAGCGGGTTGGCTGGCAGCTTGCAGATGTGGATCTTATCGAAGCCAATGAAGCGTTTGCCGCTCAGGCGCTTTCTGTGGGAAAAATGCTGGAGTGGGATGAACGCCGGGTGAACGTTAACGGCGGCGCGATTGCCCTCGGCCATCCCATTGGCGCTTCAGGCTGTCGAATCCTGGTTTCGCTGGTGCATGAAATGCTTAAGCGTAAAGCGCGTAAAGGGCTGGCGACGTTATGTATCGGTGGCGGGCAGGGCGTGGCATTGGCTATCGAGAGAGACTGAGCATCGCCTTGCCGCTGGCATAAAAAAGCCCTCCACACGGAGGGCAAGACCAGTTACAGAAACACTCGAACAAAGAATAATTTATCAAAACAATGTTTCAATATTTGTGATTCATGACGCAACTTGATGATAAAACGCGTCATAACCGCCTCCGCATTCCCTCTCTGTTTTCTGCACCTGGCCTCTCTGTTGGGCAATAATCGCAATATTTCAATTATCTCTTTGTTTTTAAATGAATTGTTTTTAATTTTTTTGATGCGCTGCGCCTGAGCGTGATCGGGACTGCATTTTTGACAATAATTATCGCAAAAATGAAACGTTGTTTTATTTATAATTGAAAACAGATTCACGGAGGGCTATCATGGCCTCATTAGGTAAAACGGAACAGCGTTTTGCTCTCCGTTCAGGAATTCACGGTCGATTTATCATTGGAGGTAAATATGGACGTAAGACAAAGTATCCACAGTGCGCACGCGAAAACGCTGGACACCCAGGAACTGCGCAATGAGTTTTTAGTTGAAAGCGTGTTTGTGGCTGACGAATACACCATGGTTTACAGCCACATCGATCGCATTATCGTCGGCGGTATTATGCCGGTGGCGAAATCAGTTTCTGTAGGCGGTGAAGTCGGTAAGCAACTGGGCGTGACCTACTTCCTGGAACGTCGCGAATTAGGCGTAATCAACATTGGTGGTCCGGGCACGATTACCGTTGACGGCCAGTGCTATGAAATTGGTCATCGCGATGCGTTGTATGTGGGTAAAGGCGCGAAAGAAGTGGTTTTTGCCAGCGTAGATACGGCAAAACCGGCGAAGTTCTACTACAACTGCGCACCGGCACACACCACCTATCCAACCAAAAAAGTGACGCCAGCCGATGTGGCTCCGGTCACTTTAGGCGACAACACCACCAGTAACCGTCGCACTATCAACAAATATTTTGTTCCGGATGTTCTGGAAACCTGCCAGTTGAGCATGGGGCTGACCGAACTGGCGCCAGGCAACCTGTGGAATACCATGCCGTGTCATACCCATGAACGCCGTATGGAAGTGTACTTCTATTTCAACATGGACGAAGACACCTGTGTCTTCCACATGATGGGGCAGCCGCAGGAAACGCGTCATATCGTGATGCACAACGAGCAGGCGGTGATCTCGCCGAGCTGGTCTATTCACTCCGGTGTGGGCACCAAAGCGTATACATTCATCTGGGGCATGGTGGGCGAAAACCAGGTCTTTGATGACATGGACCACGTGGCAGTAAAAGATCTGCGCTAGTCGCGAACGGCAATGATGCCTGTCCGTGACAGGTACTAAAAAATTAAGGGTTTACAATGATTCTGAATGCATTTTCTCTCGAAGGTAAAGTAGCGGTCGTTACGGGTTGTGATACCGGTCTTGGTCAGGGTATGGCGCTGGGTCTGGCAGAAGCGGGCTGCGACATTGTCGGGATTAACATCGTTGAACCAACAGAAACGATTGAACGCGTTACCGCGCTGGGTCGTCGTTTTTTAAGTCTGACCGCTGATTTGCGTCAGATCGACGGTATTCCGGCTCTGCTGGAACGTGCGGTGGCGGAATTTGGTCATATCGATATTCTGGTCAACAACGCGGGCCTGATCCGTCGTGAAGATGCGATCGACTTCAGTGAAAAAGACTGGGACGACGTGATGAACCTGAACATCAAGAGCGTGTTCTTTATGTCTCAGGCGGCGGCGAAGCACTTTATTGCTCAGGGTAACGGCGGCAAAATCATCAACATCGCGTCCATGCTCTCCTTCCAGGGCGGTATCCGCGTTCCGTCTTACACTGCATCAAAAAGCGGCGTTATGGGCGTAACCCGTCTGATGGCGAACGAGTGGGCGAAGCACAACATCAACGTGAACGCGATTGCCCCAGGCTACATGGCGACCAACAACACGCAGCAGCTGCGTGCTGATGAAGAGCGCAGTGCGGCGATCCTTGAGCGTATCCCAGCGGGTCGTTGGGGTCTGCCGAGCGATCTGATGGGGCCGATTGTCTTCCTGGCTTCCAGCGCGTCTGATTACATCAACGGCTATACCGTGGCTGTTGACGGCGGTTGGCTGGCGCGTTAATTCGCCAACCGTAAATGCCCGATACTGCGAACGCGGGTCGGGCATTTCCCTCTCCTTTTCCCTTCTTCTGTTCTTCTCTTCGTCTTTTCGCTGACCTGGCACACTCAGGCGCTCACCGCATAACAATTGAACTGGAAACTTAATCATAACTTTGTTTCACTGCCATCAGCTTTCAACGAAGGAGTGCGCAATGAAAACGATTGGTTTGCTGGGCGGAATGAGCTGGGAATCCACCATTCCCTACTACCGTTTAATCAACGAAGGAATTAAGCAACGTCTGGGCGGTTTGCACTCTGCGAGCCTGTTGCTGCATAGCGTTGATTTTCATGAAATTGAAGCGTGTCAAAGCCGCGGCGAGTGGGACAAAGCGGGCGATATTCTGGCACAGGCGGCACTGGGCCTTGAGCAGGCGGGCGCTGAAGGGATCGTGCTGTGTACCAACACGATGCATAAAGTGGCGGATGCCATTGAAACGCGTTGCCGGTTACCGTTTTTGCACATTGCTGATGCGACGGGGCGCGCCATTACCCGCCAAAACATGACGCGTGTGGCTTTGTTGGGAACGCGCTATACCATGGAGCAGGATTTCTACCGGGAAAGACTGGCGCAGCAGTTTGCGATTGAAACCCTGGTTCCGGAGGTTGATGCGCGTGACAAAATTAACCAGATTATTTTCGATGAGTTGTGCCTTGGCGAGTTCTCCGCGCGGTCACGCCATTATTACCTGCAGGTGATCGAGAGCCTGGCGGCGCAAGGTGCGCAGGGCGTTATTTTTGGCTGCACCGAGATTGGCTTGCTGGTCCCGGAAGCGGACAGCGCGCTCCCGGTGTTTGATACCGCTGCAATTCATGCCGCAGATGCGGTGGAGTTTATGCTTTCGTCGTCTGCGAAAGAATAGCGTCCAGCGGATCGATAAGGCGCGGTAACGAGGCCTGGAGATGTTCACTGAACGTGTCTACCAGTGCGGACGAAGGGCGGTGTAAGGGGCGGATCAGGCTGACGGTAAAGGGTACGTCGATACTGAAACGCCGCACGGTAACCCCGCTTGCCGCATAATCCAGGGCGGTAAACGGGTTGACGACGGAGATCCCGGCTCCCGCGTGCACCATCGCGCAGACCGAGGCGGCGCTGTGGGTTTCGATAACCATACGGCGCTTAACCTGATGCTCATTGAACAGTGTATCCAGCAGCTGACGGTAACTGTCAGTGCGTGACAGGCTAATGTAATTTTCCCCCTGAAAATCGTCAGGCGTCAGCACGGACTTTGCCGCAAGTGGATGACCTGACGGCAGGACGCACACTTCATTTCGCGTGAGCAACGCGGTGCGTTCAGTCCCCGCAGGTGCATGCAGGGTTTCGGTCAGACCAAGATCGTGACGCTGCGCGGAAAGCCACTCTTCCAGCAACGGCGATTCCTGCGGCACAATGTTCAGGCTGACATCCGGGTAACGGGCAAGAAAAGGCTGCAGCAGCGCCGGTAAAAAGGATTGCGAGAACACCGGCAGACAGACGATAGACAACTCCCCCTGGCGGAATTCACGTAAACTTTCCGCCGCGCTCACAATGCGATCCAGCCCATACCAGGAACGCTGGACTTCCTCGAACAGCCGCAGCCCTTGTACCGTTGGATGTAGTCGCCCGCGAGTCCGTTCAAAGAGTTTTAATCCCAGCACTTTTTCGAACCGCGCAAGTTCCCGGCTGACGGTCGGCTGTGAGGTATGCAGCAGCGCCGCCGCCTCGGTCAGATTTCCGGCAGTCATCACCGCATGGAAGATTTCAATATGACGAAGATTCACGGCGGGCATCGGTTTTCCTTAGTGGGGATAATCCATATCATTTTTGCATAGAGTCAGGATAAAACGATATTTTTTATTCTCTTCAGGTTGTGGCGTAATCATAAAAAATATCTTGCCCGGAGCCCGCTATGCCACATTCGCTGAACTGCACAGAGACCTCGCTTAACGCTGAAAATTTGCTTCACTTACCGGCTGAGTTTGGTTGCCCGGTCTGGGTGTATGACGCGCAGGTTATTCGCCGCCAGATCGCCGCCCTGCAACAGTTTGATGTGGTGCGTTTTGCGCAGAAAGCCTGCTCGAACATCCATATTTTGCGCTTGATGCGCGAGCAAGGGGTGAAGGTTGACTCCGTCTCGTTGGGCGAGATCGAGCGCGCGCTGGCGGCGGGGTACAACCCGCAAACGCATCCGGATGACATTGTATTCACCGCTGATGTGATTGACGCCGCCACCATCGCCCGCGTTAGCGAGTTGCGTATTCCGGTCAATGCCGGGTCCGTGGACATGCTGGATCAGCTCGGTCAGGTTTCTCCCGGGCATCGGGTCTGGCTGCGTGTGAATCCGGGGTTTGGTCATGGTCATAGCCAAAAAACCAACACCGGCGGTGAAAACAGCAAGCACGGTATCTGGCATACCGATCTGCCTGCTGCGCTGGCGGTGATACAACGCCATCAGCTTAAACTCGTGGGCATTCATATGCATATCGGTTCTGGCGTTGATTACGGTCACCTGGAGCAGGTGTGCGGCGCGATGGTGCGTCAGGTTATCGAATGTGGTCAGGATCTGGAGGCGATTTCCGCAGGCGGTGGATTGTCGATACCCTACCGCGACAACGAAGAATCTGTTGATACGCAACACTATTACGGGTTGTGGAATGCCGCGCGTGAGCAAATTGCGCGTCACCTTGGACATCACGTGGCGCTGGAAATCGAACCTGGACGCTTTCTGGTGGCGCAATCAGGCGTCCTGGTAACGCAGGTGCGCAGCGTAAAACAGATGGGGAGCCGACACTTTGTGTTGGTGGATGCCGGCTTTAACGATCTTATGCGCCCGGCCATGTACGGCAGCTATCATCGTATCAGCGCTCTGGCGGCAGATGGACGCTCGCTGGAAACGGAACCGCAGGTGGATACCGTCGTTGCGGGCCCGCTGTGCGAATCAGGTGATGTGTTTACCCAACAGGAAGGCGGAAAAGTGGAAACCCGCGCGTTACCGGCGGTGGCTCCCGGTGATTACCTGGTGCTGCACGATACGGGGGCGTATGGCGCATCCATGTCCTCAAACTACAACAGCCGTCCACTGTTACCGGAAGTGTTGTTTGATAACGGCGAAGCAAAACTGATTCGCCGTCGTCAGACTATCGAAGAGCTGCTGGCGCTGGAGTTATTCTGATTGGTAATACGGCCCGGTGGTGACGGAATCGCGGAGTACCAGGGTTCCCGTAAAGGGAGGGATGGGCTCCAGCGCCTTACCGCTGACCAGGCGTATGGCCTGATCGATAGCCGTGGTTATCATATTATCAATGGGTAGATAGACCGTAGAAAGCCCCGGCTCAAGCCATTTTGCGCTGGGGGCATCGTCAAAGCCAAACAGTGAAATATCCTGTGGGATCCGAAGTCCAGCCTGATGCAGCGCTTTCGAGGCGCCCAACGCCATATCGTCGTTACAGGCGAAAAGGGCGCTAAACGTCACACCTTCATCGAGCAATTCACGGCACGCATCGTAGCCACGCATCATGCTGGAGTCCCCGTATTTTACCTTTGCTGGATCCCAGGCAATGCCGTTCTTCTCCAGCGCTTTACGATACCCCATTAAGCGGGATTTTCCGGTTGGGGTGTGGATGGGAACGGTAATGCAGGCGATATCGCGATGGCCCTGCGAGATCAGATAATCCACGACCTGAAAGGCGGCGTCTTCTTGTTCGAAAAAGACGGCGCGATCCCGCGCCAGGCTGACGTCGCGATTGATCACCACCAGCGGCATGGCGATGGTATTGATAAGCGCCATGATCGCCTTTTCGCTCATATAGCGGGTATAGAGAATGATGGCGTCACATTGCCTGTCGGCAAGCATCTGTACCGCTTCCTGCTCGCGCTCCGGCGTGTCGTGGCCGTCGGTGACGATCAGTTGCTTACCGTGAGATTCCGTCTGGCGCGAGGCCTGTTGCAGCAGTCGACCGAAGTAGAATCCGTCAAATGTCGACACCACAAGACCAATGCTGTTACTGGTACGGTTCGCCAGCGATCGCGCCAAAAAGTTGGGGCGATAATCCAGAGCCTCCATCGCGTTAAAGACTTTTTGCCGCGTGCTCTCTTTTACCTGTCCTGTCCCGTTAAGCACGCGAGAAACAGTCGCCTTTGATACGCCCGCACGACGTGAAACATCCAGCATTGTTGTCATGACGCTATTCCGGTGATTCGTTTGACGAAGAATTCCCTGACTCCGTCGGCGTCGAAACAGAGTGTCGACGGACCAGAGTGGGGCTAAACACATGAGTGATGTCCGGCACAGGACGCTTTTCCGCCAACGCGAGCGCCAACTCCGCTGCCTGCGTCGCCATCGTCACAATAGGATAACGAACGGTGGTTAGCCGTGGGCGTACATAGCGGGAAACCAGAACGTCATCGAAACCAATCAGGGAAATCTTCGAAGGGACGTCGATGCCGTTATCATTTAATACCCCCATGGCACCCGCCGCCATGGAGTCGTTATAACAGGCGACAGCGGTGAAGTTTCGTCCACGGCCTAACAGTTCCGTCATGGCATGTTCGCCCCCGCTTTCGTCGGGTTCGCCAAAGGTCACCAGCCTGTCGTTACACGGCAGTTGACTCTCTGCCAGCGCGTCGTAGTAACCTTGCAGACGGTCTTCCGCGTCCGAAATAGTGTGGTTTGAACACAGATAGCCGATTCGGGTATGTCCTTGCTGAATAAGGTGGCGAGTGGCAAGCCAGGCGCCATAGCGATCGTCCAGGGCCACGCAGCGTTTCTCAAATCCTGGCAGGATCCGGTTGATCAATACCATGCCGGGAATTTGCTTCATGAGCGAGGCCAGCTCGGCATCCGGGAGCAGTTTGGCGTGAACAACCAGTGCGGCGCAGCGGTGGCGGATCAGCTGTTCAATCGCCTGACGCTCTTTGTGTTCGTTGTGGTAGCCGTTGCCAATCAGTAAAAAATTACCGGTGTGATAGGCCACTTGCTCAACGGCTTTCACCATCGCGCCAAAAAAAGGATCGGAAACATCGCCCACCACCAGACCAACAGTCTCTGTCGATTGTTGGGCGAGGGCGCGGGCATTGGCATTGGGGTGATAACTGAGAGATTCCATCGCGCTGGTCACCGCAAGACGAGACGCCTCACTGGCTTTTGGGGAATCATTGATCACGCGAGAAACGGTGGCGACTGAAACACCAGCCAGTCGGGCCACATCCTTTATGGTCGCCATGACACTAGTACCTATTGAGGGTAAACGCTTACATCCTGCCAGTGTTACGGAAAAAGAGGGGCTATTCAAGCAGATTGCCCATCCTGACCTCGCAAATGTGAGCGCACACCAATGAAGTAAGACAGAAAATAGAGAATACAAACCTTTAGTTACACTTTGCTAAAGGCTGTTTCGATTGTTCGCTGGTGAGGAATTAGCGCGAATTGATAGAGTCGAGATCCCAGAGGTATTGATAGGTGAAATCAGCTTTCGGGTTGATCACACGAATTACACCAACCTGCGCAGATGCGCAGGTTTTTTTTTGCCTCTACGCAATCTGTAAACAGTAACACATAATTTACACAACTCGTTGCATTTGCGTTCATTCCTTTGCGTTTTCGCACTGGCGCACATTCAGCGTGGAGACCACAATCAAGATCCCAGAGGTATTGATTGGTGAGATTATTCGGTACGCACTTCGTACCCTGTCTCTTGCACCAACCTGCGCAGATGCGCAGGTTTTTTTTTGCCTCTGTTTATGCTCACTGTCGCCCCCACTGCCCATCTCGTGTAATCTGCCTCCACTCATTTTTACCGAATTGATGGACAAAGGGAGTGGTAATGCTATTTGGATTTTTTCGTAACCTGTTCCGCGTGCTGTACCGTGTACGCGTCACGGGGAATGCCGGAGCGTTGCAGGGACAGCGTGTTTTAATCACCCCAAACCACGTTTCTTTTATTGATGGCATATTGCTGGCGCTATTTTTGCCGGTTCGCCCTGTCTTTGCGGTCTACTCCTCTATCAGCCAGCAGTGGTACATGCGGTGGCTCACGCCGCTGATTGATTTTGTTCCGCTTGATCCCACCAAACCGATGGCCATTAAACATCTGGTACGTCTGGTTGAGCAGGGACGCCCGGTCGTGATCTTCCCGGAAGGGCGTATTTCGACGAGCGGTTCGTTGATGAAAATCTACGATGGCGCCGGATTTGTGGCGGCGAAATCGGGGGCGACGGTGGTGCCGATCCGGATCGAAGGCGCCGAGTTAACGCGTTTTAGCCGCCTGAAAGGTCTGGTGAAGCAGCGCTTTTTCCCGCAAATTCGCCTGCACATCCTGCCGCCGACGCACTTACCGATGCCTGAAGCGCCGCGTGCGCGCGATCGCCGAAAGCTGGCAGGGGAGATGCTGCATCAAATCATGATGGAAGCGCGCATGGCCGTGCGACCGCGTGAAACCCTGTATGAGTCGCTCCTGACGGCTCAGTACCGCTACGGCGCAGGCAAAAACTGCATTGAAGATATCAACTTCACGCCGGATACCTATCGTAAACTGCTCACTAAGACGCTGTTTGTTGGCCGTATTCTGGAAAAATATAGCGTCGAAGGTGAGAAGATTGGCCTGATGCTGCCAAACGCGGGCATCAGCGCGGCGGTGATTTTCGGCGCGGTTGCGCGTCGCCGTATTCCGGCGATGATGAACTACACGGCAGGCGTCAAAGGGCTGACCAGCGCGATTACCGCCGCTGAAATCAAAACCATTTTTACCTCTCGCCAGTTCCTTGATAAAGGCAAACTCTGGCATCTTCCTGAGCAGCTGACGCAGGTTCGCTGGGTGTATCTGGAAGATCTGAAAGCGGATGTCACCACTGCCGATAAAGTGTGGATTTTTGCCCATTTGCTGATGCCACGTCTCGCACAGGTGAAACAGCAGCCAGAAGACGCCGCGATGATCCTCTTTACCTCCGGTTCTGAGGGACACCCGAAAGGGGTGGTTCACAGCCATAAGAGTTTGCTGGCAAACGTGGAGCAGATCAAAACCATTGCGGACTTCACCGCCAATGACCGTTTCATGTCAGCATTGCCGCTGTTCCACTCATTTGGACTGACGGTCGGATTGTTCACGCCGTTACTGACCGGCGCAGAAGTGTTCCTCTATCCCAGCCCGCTGCACTACCGCATCGTGCCGGAACTGGTCTACGACCGTAACTGTACCGTCCTGTTTGGCACCTCAACGTTCCTCGGCAATTACGCGCGTTTTGCCAATCCATATGACTTCTACCGTCTGCGCTATGTGGTGGCGGGAGCGGAAAAACTGCAGGACAGCACCAAACAACTTTGGCAGGACAAATTTGGCCTGCGTATTCTGGAAGGGTACGGCGTCACCGAATGTGCGCCCGTGGTCTCGATTAACGTCCCGATGGCGGCAAAACCGGGCACGGTTGGCCGGATCCTGCCTGGAATGGATGCGCGTTTGCTTGCGGTTCCCGGTATTGAAGAGGGCGGTCGTCTGCAGCTTAAAGGCCCCAATATCATGAGCGGATATTTACGGGTCGAGAAACCGGGCGTGCTGGAAGTCCCAACCGCCGAAAATGCGCAGGGTGAGACGGAACGCGGCTGGTATGACACCGGCGATATCGTGCGCATTGATGAAAATGGTTTTGTGAAAATTCAGGGGCGCGCCAAACGCTTTGCTAAAATTGCAGGCGAGATGGTCTCGCTTGAAATGGTGGAACAGCTGGCGCAGGGCGTGTCGGCTGAAAAAATGCACGCCACGGCCATCAAGAGCGACGCCAGCAAAGGGGAAGCTCTGGTGCTGTTCACAACCGATGGTGAGCTTACGCGTGAAAAACTGCTGCAGTATGCCCGTGCTCACGGCATTCCTGAACTGGCTGTCCCGCGGGATATTCGTTACCTGAAACAACTTCCGCTTCTTGGCAGCGGCAAGCCCGATTTTGTGACGCTGAAAAGCTGGGTGGATGAACCGGAAAAACATAATGAGTGAGTCAGTGCACACTAACACTTCAATTTGGTCGAAGGGGATGATGTCCGTTATTGTCGCGCAGTTTCTCTCTGCGTTTGGTGATAACGCGCTGCTCTTTGCCACGCTGGCGCTGTTGAAAGCGCAGTTTTATCCGGACTGGAGTCAGCCGATCCTGCAAATGGTGTTTGTGGGCGCTTACATTCTGTTTGCTCCTTTTGTCGGGCAGGTCGCGGACAGTTTTGCCAAAGGGCGGGTCATGATGTTCGCCAATGGCCTCAAACTGCTGGGTGCCGCCAGTATCTGCTTCGGGTTTAACCCGTTTGTCGGCTATACGCTGGTCGGGATTGGTGCCGCCGCTTACTCTCCGGCGAAATACGGCATCCTCGGTGAGCTGACCACGGGCGACAAGTTAGTGAAAGCCAACGGCCTGATGGAAGCATCGACCATTGCCGCTATCTTATTGGGTTCTGTTGCGGGCGGCGTGCTGGCTGACTGGCATGTGATTGCTGCGCTGGTGGCCTGTGTCCTGGCGTATGGCGGCGCGGTGGCGGCGAATGTCTTTATTCCCAAACTGGCTGCCGCGCGTCCGGGGCAATCCTGGCATCTGGGCAAGATGGCGCGTAGCTTTTTCCGTGCCAGTATCTCGCTGTGGCGCAATGGCGAAACGCGATTCTCTCTGGTAGGCACCAGCCTCTTTTGGGGGGCTGGCGTTACGCTGCGTTTCCTGTTGGTGCTGTGGGTGCCTGTGGCCCTGGGGATCACCGATAACGCCACCCCGACCTATCTTAATGCGATGGTGGCGATCGGGATTGTGGTCGGTGCAGGCGCGGCGGCAAAACTGGTCACGCTGGAATCCGTAGCACGCTGTATGCCCGCAGGGATTCTGATTGGCGTAGTGGTACTGATTTTCTCCCTCCAGCACGCGCTGCTCCCGGCCTATGCTTTATTGATGCTGATTGGCGTTCTGGGTGGTTTTTTTGTGGTCCCGCTCAATGCGTTATTACAGGAGCGCGGTAAAAAAAGTGTTGGCGCAGGGAATGCCATCGCCGTGCAGAATCTCGGCGAAAACAGCGCGATGCTGCTGATGCTGGGCATCTACTCGCTAGCGGTTCTGGTGGGGATTCCGGCGGTCGCGATTGGTATCGGATTTGGGGCGCTATTTGCGTTTGCGATAACGGCGCTGTGGATCTGGCAGCGCCGCCAGTAATTTATATGCCGGGTAGCGGCTTTGCCTCACCCGGTCAATACATCATGCGTGTTGTCGGCCTGAGCCGCGTAGCGCCATCAGGCTCTTTCCATTACGGTGCCGGGTAGGTATAAACCTGATGCACCGCTTCAATCTCTGCCAGCACCTCTTCCGTTAATTCCAGATGCAGGCTTTCCACGTTAGTTTTTAACTGTTCCAGCGTAGTTGCGCCGAGCAGAGTGCTGGCGACAAACGGCTGACGACGGACAAAGGCCAGTGCCATCTGCGCCGGATCGAGATTATGGCGTTTTGCGATATCGACATACGCCGCGACGGCTTTTTGCGTCTGCTCGCCGCTGTAGCGCGTAAAGCGGCTAAACAGCGTATTACGTGCGCCAGCCGGTTTTGCGCCATTCAGGTATTTTCCGCTCAGCGTCCCAAATCCCAGACAGGAATAGGCCAGCAATTCCACCCCTTCGTACTGACTGACTTCCGCCAGGCCGACTTCAAAGCTGCGGTTGATCAGACTGTAAGGATTCTGGATGGTGACAATGCGCGGCAGATCGTGTTTATCCGCCAGATGCAGATAACGCATCACGCCGAAGGCCGTTTCGTTGGAAACGCCGATATAGCGAATTTTGCCCGCCCGCTGGAATTCGGTCAGCGCTTCCAGGGTGTCCAGCAGTGAGATAACCGGCGCGGAATCCGTCCAGCTATAACCCAGTTTTCCGAAGCAGTTGGTCGGGCGCTGCGGCCAGTGAACCTGGTATAAATCGATATAATCGGTCTGTAGACGCTTGAGGCTGTCGTGCAACGCCTCGCGGATATTTTTACGATCCAGAGCCTGATTGGGGCGAATACTGTTGTCATTGTTACGTGCTGGACCGCTGACTTTGGTGGCGACGATCAGTTTCTCGCGGCTGCCGTGTCTGGCGAGCCAGTTACCCACGTAGGTTTCTGTTAATCCTTGAGTTTCCGGACGAGGCGGCACCGGATACATCTCGGCAACGTCAATTAAATTGATGCCGTTAGCCACGGCATAATCGAGCTGTGCATGTGCGTCGGCTTCGCTATTTTGTTCACCAAACGTCATTGTGCCCAGCCCCAGTGTACTTATTTCAAGCGAGCTGTGGGGTATACGGTGATATTGCATAGCCGTTTCCTTTTTATTATTACGACATAAGGACTATAAAAATGGCAGAGGGAAGGGAAAAGGGGAAGCGAAAAATCTAAAGGCCAGCAGGAGGCTGACCTCAATCTCGGGGAGGTATGTTAGCGCTCGATAATTTGGGAGACATCATCACGGTTAATCTGCATGGCGTTGCCCTGCTGATCGTGATAGCTCACCAGACCGGTATCGTCATCGATTTCTGGTTTGCCGTCGGTCAGGATCATGCGGCCATCTTTCGTTGCCATGACATAATCACTGCTACATCCAGATACAGCAAAAGCCAGTCCTACAGCGGAAATTACTACTGCCCATTTTTTCATCCATTTATCCTCGCGTGGCTTGGGTCTGATAATAGTCTAGTAATAACGCGAAGTTATGCCTGGCGAAAGCAGGAAAATCTGAAACTGTGAGGATCGGAGAGGGAAGTGAGTCTTCGCTCCTCGAAAGAGGAGCGAAGGGGTCAATCAGAGTGGATTCTTTTTATTGCGCAGCAGGTTCAGAGTCTCTACGGCAATAGAGAAGAACATGGCGAAATAAATGTACCCTTTCGGCACATGTATCTCGAAGCTTTCCAGAATCAGGGTGAAACCCACCAGAATCAGGAAAGCGAGCGCCAGCATTTTCACCGAAGGGTGACGGTCGACAAAATCACCGATTGAGCGCGCGGCAAACATCATCACGCCAACAGAAATGACGACCGCCGTCATCATAATGAACAGATGATCGGAAAGGCCCACCGCGGTGATCACCGAATCCAGGCTGAAGATAATGTCCAGCATCATGATCTGCACAATGGCGCCCAGGAAGGAACTTACGCGGGTTTTAAGTCCCTCTTCTTCACCCTCAATCGATTCATGGATCTCTTTGCTGGCTTTCCAGATAAGGAACAAGCCCCCCAGAAACAGAATGAGATCGCGTGCGGAAATGGATTGACCCATCACCTCAAACAGCGGATTGGTCAGACTGATTACCCAGGAAATTGATGCCAGTAAACCTAAACGCATCAACATAGCGCCCGCCAGCCCAAGACGACGGGCGTAACTGCGTTGTGCTGTCGGGAGTTTTGCGACAACCAGAGAAAGGAAAATGATGTTGTCGATCCCGAGAACGATCTCCAGAATCGTCAGTGTTCCGAGCGCAAGCCAGGCGTTAGGATCGTATATCCATGCAAATAACATCGAACAAAGCCCTGCAAAAAAAATGAAGCGGTGATTATATGCGTCTATCGCGGCAGGGGAAAGGTCATGGCGTGCCTAATCGTTCTGTATTAAAAAATGGCGTTCCAGAAGTGGGCGAGTGAAGCTTTTTTTCAGGTAAAAACCACGCGGTAACGTCAGGATTAGCTGGCCCTGCACGCCAATGGCCTCTGTTAGCGCTTTCGCGTTGGCGGCCTTTGGTCGCAGTTGTAAAAATTCGCCATGGCGGGCGGTGATCCGCTCAACCTGGCCCAGTACGATCATGTCCATTAACTCTTCCCAGTCGAGACGTAACTGCTGCTCTTCTTCTTCATTTGGACTCCAGAGAAGCGGCGAACCGACGCGACGCTCTGCCAGCGGAATGGAGCGCTCGCCCTCAACGGGTATCCACAGTACCCGCTTTAACTTGTGGCGGACGTGGCTTGTCTCCCATGTCACCCCGCTGTTTCCGGTTAGTGGCGCAACACAAACGAAGGTAGTCTCAAGAGGTCGCCCCAGACTGTCCACCGGGATGGTTTTCAGCTCCACGCCTAATTCCGCGAAATCTTGCTCTGGCTTACTGCCTGCGCTGGCACCAAGCCAAATCTCCAGCAGTACGCCGATCCAGCCTTTGTCCCGTTTCAGATCCTTTGGCGTCACGATCCCTGCCAGCGCTGCCAGTTCACCCAATGTGTAGCCTGAAAGCCGCTGTGCCTGAGCCAGCAACAGAGCCTCGGATTCAGGTGGTGAATGTAATGGATGGAGTCCGGACATCGGGTTATCCCTTAGGTGAAAAAATGAACAATGATTTTATACCGTGTGAACAGAGTTTATCTTTTTCCACACGCTATGTTCAATCTCATGATTTATA
The DNA here is from genome assembly GCF_059421685.1 of Citrobacter sp. GW821-FHT02E08. Classification (NCBI taxonomy): domain Bacteria; kingdom Pseudomonadati; phylum Pseudomonadota; class Gammaproteobacteria; order Enterobacterales; family Enterobacteriaceae; genus Citrobacter; species Citrobacter sp. GW821-FHT02E08. The sequence continues at coordinate 460,703 of NZ_JBWKVL010000001.1, forward strand.
TTGATTTTTAGTTTGCTGATCGACGAGTTGCGCAACGGCGAAATGAGTTTTCCAATTCTGGTCACTGAAAATAAACAGGATCTTACACCATGTTATCCACAGAAAGATGGGATAACTGTGCAAAACCCTCACTACTGTTTCAATTTACAGCCTTGACGTGAGACGAAAATCGAATTTTCACACAAATTGTGCCTAACTTATTGGCACAATCTGTGGATAAAACCGACGCTGGTCGATCTTTCATCAGTCCGATGATCCTGGATGTGACGCCCATCACGATTCTATGCTCTGAGTAGCGAATATGACAGTTAACTCAATGAATATACGCGGCTATTTTTTCACGGTTTTCAGAGTCCCATTCAGACTGTTCCGGGTTTTCCCGTGGTAATTCCATACTTCTTCACAACTATATCCACAGAAAAGGTGAATAAAATCGCCTGCAAGTCCCTCCCTCTGTTTATAACTCGGTCCTTAACTGTGAGTTATTCAATTGTTATTAGAAATGTGTGCGGTTAAGAGAGTGGTTTACCGTCTCTCTGTAGTGTGAAACAATCGTTTATATATAAGGTTTATGTTGAGGTAGTCCGGTGATTGATGACGATGGCTACCGCCCAAATGTAGGGATCGTAATTTGTAATCGTCAGGGGCAGGTTATGTGGGCCCGGCGGTTTGGTCAGCACTCCTGGCAATTCCCGCAAGGTGGAATCAATCCAGGAGAATCAGCAGAACAGGCGATGTACCGGGAACTGTTTGAAGAAGTAGGGTTAAGCCGCAAAGATGTGCGGATCCTTGCATCTACTCGCAACTGGTTGCGTTACAAGTTACCGAAACGTTTGGTGCGTTGGGATACAAAGCCGGTGTGTATCGGCCAGAAACAGAAATGGTTTCTACTGCAACTGATGAGCGGTGACGCGGAAATCAATATGCAAACCAGCAGCACTCCTGAGTTCGATGGTTGGCGCTGGGTGAGTTACTGGTACCCGGTCCGACAGGTGGTATCATTTAAACGCGATGTCTACCGCAGGGTGATGAAAGAGTTCGCAAGTGTTGTGATGGCGCTTCAGGAAAGTACCCCTAAGCCGCAAAGTGCACCTGCTTATCGACGTAAAAGAGGTTAAGCCACGCAAATTATGCTCACCCGCCTGCGAGAAATAGTCGAAAAGGTGGCCAGTGCCCCGCGTCTCAATGAGGCGCTGAATATTCTGGTCACTGACATCTGTCTTGCGATGGACACAGAGGTCTGTTCGGTATATCTCGCCGACCATGACCGACGTTGTTATTACCTGATGGCGACCCGGGGGCTAAAAAAACCACGTGGTCGCACAGTTGCGCTCGCATTTGATGAAGGTATCGTCGGCCTGGTAGGCAGGCTGGCGGAACCGATCAACCTTGCTGATGCGCAAAAACACCCCAGCTTTAAATATATTCCTTCCGTTAAAGAAGAGCGCTTCCGTGCGTTTTTAGGTGTGCCGATCATTCAGCGTCGGCAGCTTTTAGGCGTGCTGGTCGTACAGCAGCGTGAGCTGCGCCAGTACGATGAAAGCGAAGAGTCTTTCCTGGTGACGCTTGCCACACAAATGGCAGCCATTCTTTCCCAGTCCCAGCTCACCGCGCTGTTTGGTCAATACCGACAGACGCGAATTCGCGCGCTGCCCGCAGCACCTGGGGTGGCGATTGCTGAAGGCTGGCAGGATGCCACGTTGCCGCTGATGGAGCAGGTCTATGAAGCCTCGACGCTGGATGCGGCGCTTGAGCGAGAACGACTGACCGGGGCGCTCGAAGAAGCAGCAAATGAATTCCGCCGTTACAGCAAGCGTTTCGCTGCCGGTGCGCAGAAAGAGACGGCGGCAATTTTTGATCTTTACTCGCATCTGCTTTCGGATGCCCGACTGCGTCGGGAATTGTTCGCCGAGGTCGACAATGGATCGGTCGCCGAATGGGCCGTCAAAAAGATCATCGAGAAGTTTGCCGAACAGTTTGCCGCATTAACCGATGTGTACCTCCAGGAACGTGCTGGAGATTTACGTGCGCTGGGTCAGCGACTGCTGTTCCATCTCGATGATTCCATTCAGGGACCCAACGCCTGGCCCGAACGCTTTGTACTGGTAGCCGACGAGCTTTCCGCGACAACGCTGGCGGAACTGCCCCAGGACAGGCTGGTTGGCGTCGTGGTGCGTGACGGCGCGGCCAACTCGCATGCGGCGATAATGGTGCGTGCGCTCGGCATTCCGACCGTCATGGGCGCGGATATTCAACCGTCAGTTTTGCACCGGCGTACGCTGGTGGTTGATGGTTATCGCGGCGAATTGTTGGTGGATCCTGAACCGATATTGATTCAGGAATATCAGCGCCTTATCAGTGAAGAGATTGAGCTGAGCCGTCTGGCGGAAGATGACGTCAATCAGCCCGCGCAACTGAAAAGCGGCGAGCGGGTGAAGATCATGCTCAACGCCGGTCTGAGTCCGGAACATGAAGAAAAACTGGGTGCCCGGATCGACGGTATTGGGCTTTATCGCACCGAAATCCCCTTCATGTTACAAAGCGGATTTCCCTCGGAAGAAGAGCAGGTTGCACAGTATCAGGGCATGCTGCAGATGTTCAACGACAAACCGGTGACGCTGCGTACGCTGGATGTCGGAGCGGATAAGCAATTGCCCTACATGCCGATCAGCGAAGAAAATCCGTGCCTGGGCTGGCGTGGGATCCGCATAACGCTCGATCAACCCGAGATCTTTTTGATCCAGGTTCGCGCCATGCTGCGTGCCAATGCGGCGACCGGAAATTTAAGCATTTTGCTGCCGATGGTGACCAGCATTGATGAAGTGGATGAAGCGCGCCGCCTAATTGAACGTGCCGGACGCGAAGTGGAAGAGATGATCGGTTACGCGATCCCGAAACCGCGCATTGGCATCATGCTGGAAGTACCCTCAATGGTGTTCATGCTGCCGCACCTGGCGAATCGGGTCGACTTTATCTCGGTGGGGACCAACGATTTAACCCAGTATATTCTGGCGGTCGATCGTAACAACACCCGGGTGGCCAATATTTATGACAGTCTGCATCCTGGGATGTTACGCGCATTGGCGATGATCGCCCAGGAAGCGGAAAAAAACGGTATCGATCTGCGTCTGTGCGGCGAAATGGCGGGCGATCCTATGTGTGTCGTCATCCTGATTGGTTTGGGCTTCCGGCATTTGTCGATGAACGGTCGTTCGGTCGCTCGTGTGAAATATCTGTTGCGGCATATCGATTTTGACGAAGCGCAAACCCTTGCGCAACGTAGCCTGGAAGCGCAACTGGCAACTGAAGTGCGTCATCAGGTGGCAGCATTTATGGAACGTCGCGGGATGGGAGGCTTAATTCGCGGGGGACTGTGACAGGCGCTCTGTCTCTGGTGACGGGATGGCGGAAAAATCGCCTTATCAGGCCTACAAACGGCGGCATTCTTGCGGGATTGCGCTAAGTCTGTAGGCCTGATAAGCGCAGCGCCATCGGGCATTCCTGAGTATGTCATTGATAGCCTATACAGATCTTTTACATCTTCCCGGCATCTCCGATGCACCCCTTGTGCTATTATTCGCACCTTTGGAGCGCCTGTAACCTTCAGGCGCGCTTATCAATCGCTGTCTGATTTCAGCGACATAACAAGAAATTGTGGTGATAGATGACCAGTAGCTATCTGCATTTTCCGGAGTTCGATCCGGTCATTTTCTCAATTGGACCCGTCGCCCTTCATTGGTACGGCATGATGTATTTGGTGGGGTTTATCTTCGCGATGTGGCTGGCAACTCGCCGCGCCAATCGCCCAGGTAGTGGCTGGACCAAAAACGAAGTTGAAAACTTACTCTATGCAGGCTTCCTTGGGGTCTTCCTCGGCGGGCGTATTGGTTATGTGCTGTTCTATAACTTCTCGCTGTTTCTGGAGAATCCGCTCTATCTGTTCCGCGTCTGGGATGGCGGTATGTCCTTCCACGGCGGCCTTATCGGCGTGATTCTGGTGATGATTATCTTCGCCAAACGCACGAAGCGCAGCTTCTTCCAGGTTTCTGATTTTATTGCACCGCTGATTCCGTTTGGTCTGGGCGCGGGGCGTCTGGGTAACTTTATCAACGGTGAGCTGTGGGGACGTGTCGACCCTAACTTCCCGTATGCCATGTTATTCCCGGGCTCCCGTACAGAAGATATTTTGCTGCTGCAAACCAACCCGCAGTGGCAGTCCATTTTCGATACTTACGGTGCGCTGCCGCGCCATGCTTCCCAGCTTTATGAGATGGCGCTGGAAGGGATTGTGCTGTTTATCATCCTTAACCTGTTCATTCGTAAACCGCGCCCGATGGGTTCAGTTTCTGGCTTATTCCTGATTGGCTATGGTGCGTTTCGTATCATCGTTGAATTTTTCCGCCAACCGGATCAACAGTTTACCGGCGCCTGGGTACAGTACATCAGCATGGGGCAGATCCTCTCTATCCCAATGATTGTCGCGGGTATCATCATGATGGTTTGGGCGTACCGTCGCAGCCCACAGCAACACGTTTCCTGAGGAACCATGAAACAGTATTTAGAACTGATGCAAAAAGTGCTGGATGAAGGCACACAGAAAAACGACCGTACAGGTACCGGAACGCTGTCCATTTTTGGTCATCAGATGCGTTTCAATCTGCAGGAAGGATTTCCGCTGGTTACGACAAAACGCTGCCATTTGCGCTCCATCATCCATGAACTGCTGTGGTTCTTACAGGGCGACACCAACGTTGCATACCTGCATGAAAACAACGTCTCAATCTGGGACGAGTGGGCTGATGAAAACGGTAATTTAGGTCCGGTTTACGGCAAGCAATGGCGCGCATGGCCAACGCCAGATGGTCGCCATATCGACCAAATCACTACCGTGATTAACCAACTGAAAAACGACCCGGATTCCCGCCGTATTATTGTTTCTGCATGGAACGTGGGCGAACTGGATAAAATGGCGCTGGCGCCGTGCCATGCCTTCTTCCAGTTTTACGTTGCGGATGGCAAGCTCTCTTGTCAGCTTTATCAACGCTCCTGCGATGTTTTCCTCGGACTTCCGTTCAACATCGCCAGCTATGCGTTGCTGGTGCATATGATGGCGCAGCAGTGCGACCTTGAGGTCGGTGACTTTGTCTGGACGGGCGGGGATACCCATTTGTACAGCAATCATATGGAACAGACGCATCTGCAACTGAGCCGTGAACCGCGTGCATTGCCGAAGCTGGTGATTAAGCGTAAGCCGGACTCTCTCTTCGATTATCGTTTCGACGACTTTGAAATTGAAGGCTACGATCCGCATCCGGGCATTAAAGCGCCGGTTGCCATCTGACCGCGGTAACTCTGTCATAACCGACGCCAACGTGCGTCGGTTTTTTTTGCGTTAATTTCTTTGGTTCGACGCGGATTCCCGAAATATTGCAACGCACTGCAACAGCATAAACACTCCCCGTAGCGTCTCGCACAGTCTGAATTCTCCCCTCGTGTTTATTTCTCATCGTTCCATACTGCCGCCATGAAAAAACAGTTGGGTTACACGCTTATTGAAATGATGGTGACGATGATCCTGATTGCCGTCCTCAGCGCTACGGGGCTGTATGGCTGGCAACGTTGGCAGCAACAGCAACGCCTGTGGCAAACCGCCTTTCAGGTGCGCGACTACCTGCTGCAACTGCGTGAGGACGCCAATTGGCATAACCGGGATCATGTCATCAGCATCAACAGGGAGGGGACGTCATGGTGTTTCATCAGTTCGGTTGTCCCACAAAGCACCTGTGCATCAAAGAACGCATTCGTCTTTGCGCCGTTATGGGCCGATGTCGAGGTGGTGGACATAACGCCGTCGCTGGCATTTTTCGGCTTACGCAATACCGCGTGGGCTGGGCATATCTATCTGAGAAATGCCGCAGGCGAGTGGCGAGTGATCGTCTCCGGGATGGGGCGGATCCGACTTTGCGAGCGCGATGAAGGGGATGTATGCCGATAAACGAGCGGGGTTTTTCTCTCCTGGAAGTGATGATAGCCATGGCGATAAGCAGCATTTTACTGATGGGTGCTGCCAGGTTTTTACCTGCGTTGCAGCGTGAGATTTTGTACAACACGCGCAAGCTTTCGCTGGAGGATGAGGTCTGGCAACGCGTTTATACTGTGGCAAAACATCTACAGCGAGCGGGATACTGCCATGGAAAATGTGCAGGTGTTGGGCTGGTGATTACCGCGCAAGGGGACTGCGTCATTGCGCAGTGGGATGCAAACAATAACGGCGTCTGGGATGCGTTACCGGTTAAAGACGCGGAACAAACAGGATTCCGCCTAAAAGACAAGGCGTTGGAAACATTGCGCGGGGCGACGTCATGCGAAGGTAAAGGGTGGGATAAAATGACTGACCCTGAGACTCTCCTGGTAACGACATTTCAGGTTGAACGTCAGAAAATAGCGGGTTTTTCGCCCATCCTCACCGTCCATCTTCAGGGAGCGACTAAATCGGAACCCCGGATAGTCATTGAGGCTGATTACAGTGTCACGGGGTTCAATCAGTGAATCGTGAACAGGGCGTATCGTCGCTGGCAATGGTGCTGTTGCTGCTGATTCTGGGGAGTTTGATGCTCCAGGGGATGAATCAACAGCAGGTGAGTTTCACGAACCGTGTTGCGATGGAAAGTCAGTCATTACAACGCCAGGCCGTTGTGCAGTCAGCAGTGGAGTGGGGGCAAGTACAGCCCTGGCTGCTGCGACCCGCAGTACAGTGTCGGGCGTATTTGTCGACGCAAGCGCGCGTTTGTCTGCGTGTGCTTTCTGATGATGAACTCTTGCTGATTGCACAATACGAGGGCGTTTCCCTTTGGCGTCTTGGAAACATAGTGGAGGGACGCCTGGTCTTTTCCCCGCAGGGCTGGAGTGATTTTTGTCCACTAAACAAGGTATTGCTATGTCAGATGCCCTGAATCCGCAACGTGGTTTTAGCTTACCGGAGGTGATGCTGGCGCTGCTTTTAATGGTGATGGTCGTTACCGCGCTGTCAGGTTATCAGCGCGAGTTAATGAACGGCTTTGCCGTCAAAAATCAGTATCAGCAGCTTTGGCGAAACGCCTGGCAGCAAACGGCGCTGCGTTCATTTTCACCGCCTGAGCACTGGCAGGTTAGCCGAATGCAGACAACCTCGGCGGGATGTGTCAGCATCAGGAGTAAACTTATTTCTCCCCTGGGCAGACAAGGCCAAATGACGCGCTTACATTGCCCAACAAGTCAGTAGCCAGGAGTTTCTATGTTAAGGGTCTACCACTCCAATCGACTGGATGTGCTGGAAGCGTTGATGGAATTTATCGTCGAGCGCGAGCGTCTGGACGATCCGTTTGAGCCGGAGATGATACTGGTGCAGAGCACCGGTATGGCGCAGTGGCTACAGATGACCCTTTCACAGAAATTTGGCATTGCCGCTAATATTGATTTTCCACTGCCTGCGAGTTTTATCTGGGATATGTTCGTGCGCGTACTGCCGGAGATCCCCAAAGAAAGCGCCTTTAGCAAGCAAAGCATGAGCTGGAAGTTGATGACCTTGCTGCCGCAACTGCTGCATCAGGATGATTTTACCTTACTGCGCCACTACCTGATTGACGACACTGACAAACGTAAGCTGTTTCAGCTTTCTTCTCGCGCTGCAGACCTGTTTGACCAGTATCTGGTCTACCGTCCGGACTGGCTCACGCACTGGGAGGCGGGGCGTCTGGTTGAGGGATTGGGGGAAGCCCAAATCTGGCAAGCGCCTCTGTGGAAGGCGCTGGTCGAGTATACAGAGGAACTGGGGCAGCCCCGCTGGCATCGCGCCAATCTCTATCAGCGTTTTATTCAGACGCTGGAAAACGCAACAACCTGCCCGGCGGGGTTACCGTCGCGCGTCTTTATTTGTGGTATTTCCGCGTTGCCGCCCGTTTATCTCCAGGCGTTACAGGCGCTGGGTAAACATATCGAAATCCACCTGTTGTTTACCAACCCTTGTCGCTACTACTGGGGCGATATCAAAGACCCTGCGTATCTGGCAAAGCTGATGGCTCGCCAGCGTCGCCACAGTTTTGAAGACCGCCATTTGCCACTATTTCGCGACGGCCAAAACGCAGAGGGATTATTTAACAGTGACGGCGAACAGGATGTGGGAAACCCCCTGTTAGCGTCATGGGGAAAACTGGGGCGGGATTATATTTATCTGCTTTCCGAGCTGGACAGCGCGCAGGAGCTGGATGCGTTCGTTGATATCACGCCGGACAATCTGCTGCATAACATTCAGTCAGATATCCTTGAGCTGGAAAGCAACGCGGTGGCTGGGGTGAATCTTGACGAGTATTCCCGTAGCGACAACAAACGACTGCTCGACCCGAACGACAACAGTGTGAGCTTTCACGTCTGCCACAGTCCGCAACGAGAAGTTGAAATATTGCATGACCGACTGCTTACCATGCTGGAAGCAGACCCCACGCTGACGCCGCGAGACATTATTGTCATGGTGGCGGATATCGACAGCTACAGTCCGTTTATTCAGTCGGTGTTTGGCAGCGCGCCTGCTGAACGCTATCTGCCTTATGCCATTTCGGATCGTCGCGCCCGTCAGTCGCACCCGGTTCTGCAGGCATTTATCAGTTTGCTTTCGTTACCGGACAGCCGCTTTGTCTCTGAAGATGTACTGGCATTGCTGGATGTTCCTGTTCTGGCTGCCCGTTTTAACATCAATGAAGAAGGGCTGCGTTATCTCCGCCTGTGGGTCAATGAGTCGGGAATTCGTTGGGGGATTGATGATGACAACGTTCGCGAGTTAGCGCTACCCGCCACCGGCCAGCATACCTGGCAATTTGGTTTGACGCGCATGTTGCTGGGATACGCTATGGAAAGCGCGCAGGGAGAGTGGCAGTCGGTGCTTCCGTATGATGAATCCAGCGGTTTAATTGCCGAGCTGGTAGGTCATCTGGCCTCGTTACTGATGCAGTTGAATATCTGGCGTCGGGAGCTGGCGCAGGAACGTCCCCTGGACGCCTGGCTGCCGGTTTGTCGTAATATGCTGAATGATTTTTTCCTGCCAGACACTGAAACCGAAGCCGCAATGACGCTCATAGAGCAACAGTGGCAGGCGATGATTTCCGAGGGCGTTGGCGCTGAGTATGCCGACGCGATACCGCTGACACTGCTACGCGATGAGCTGGCGCAACGGTTAGATCAAGAACGCATCAGCCAGCGTTTTCTCGCCGGGCCGGTGAATATCTGTACGCTCATGCCGATGCGTTCTATTCCTTTCAAAGTGGTGTGTCTGCTCGGTATGAACGACGGGGTATATCCCCGACAACTGGCGCCTCTCGGTTTTGATCTGATGAGTCAGAAACCGAAACGCGGGGATCGCAGTCGCCGTGATGACGATCGCTACCTGTTTCTTGAGGCGCTGATCTCCGCGCAGCAGACGCTCTACATCAGCTATATCGGGCGTTCCATTCAGGATAACAGCGAACGATTCCCGTCAGTGCTGGTTCAGGAACTGATGGATTACATCGGCCAAAGTCACTATTTGCCTGGCGATGCGTTACTGACCTCTGATGAGAGCGAGGCGCGTGTAAAAGCGCACATCGTCCATTTGCATACCCGTATGCCTTTTGATGCGCAAAACTATCTGCCTGGTGAGTGGCAAAGTTATGCCCGTGAATGGCTGCCAGCGGCAAATCAGTCCGGGGAGGCGCATACGAATTTTGTACAACCTATCCTCTTTGTCATGCCTGAAACACTCACACTGGAAGCGCTGCAGCGGTTCTGGGCGCATCCGGTGCGCGCGTTTTTCCAGATGCGCCTGCAGGTGAATTTTCGCTCCGAAGAGAGCGATATTCCTGAAACTGAGCCGTTCACCCTTGAGGGGTTAAGCCGTTATCAGCTCAATCAGCAGTTGCTTAACGCCCTTGTGCAGCAGGAGGATGCCGAACGCCTGTTTCGCCGATTCCGTGCTGCAGGCGATCTGCCCTATGGCGCGTTTGGTGAGATCCTCTGGGAAACGCAACATCAGGAAATGCAAGGGCTTGCGGAAAGGGTCATCGCCTGTCGCCAGCCATGTCAGAGCATGGAAATCGATCTCATCTGTAACGGCGTACACTTGACCGGCTGGCTACCGCAAGTACAGGAGGATGGGTTGTTGCGCTGGCGTCCATCATTAATCAGCGTCGCTCAGGGGATGCAACTTTGGCTGGAACATCTTGTCTATTGTGCGTGCGGGGGAACCGGGGAGAGCCGTTTATTCCTGCGTAAAGAAGGGGAATGGCGTTTTCCGCCGATGGATGCCGGGCAGGCGCAGGGTTACCTGGCGCAGTTAATTGACGGTTATCGGGAAGGTATGTCTTCCCCGCTCTTCGTGCTACCTGAAAGCGGTGGCGCATGGATAAAAACTTGTTACGACGCGGCAAATGATGCCATGTTAGATGACGATGACACGCTGCAAAAAGCCCGGGCTAAATTCCTGCAGGCGTACGAAGGCAACGTGATGGTGCGTGGCGAAGGGGATGACATCTGGTATCAGCGCCTGTGGCGTCATCTGGAGTCAGACACCATGGAAACCATTATCCATACGTCGCAGCACTATTTATTACCGCTATTTCGTTTTAATCAGTCTTGATGGTTGTATAAAAATTGCGCAATTGAGCGTCTTCTACTATCATGCGCTCTCTGTCACGGACTGATTTTTACATAAAGAGAGGCTGACGGGTTCAGCACAAAGTCTTTGCCCTGTTCAATCAGACATCCTCGCGGTGTTGGGTACGAGCAGGAATGAAAGTTAATGATGAGGTTCGTGAATGCCCCGCAGCACCTGGTTCAGAGCGTTATTTTTGTTTGTCGCCCTTTGGGCACCTTTAAGTCAGGCAGATACAGGTTGGCAGCCTTTGGCAGAAACCATCCGTAAAAGCGATAAAGACACCCGCCAGTATCAGGCCGTGCGCCTGGATAATGGCATGGTGGTATTGCTGGTATCCGATCCGCAAGCCGTAAAGTCGCTTTCTGCATTAGTGGTCCCAGTGGGATCGCTGGAAGACCCGGAAGCACATCAGGGGCTGGCGCATTACCTTGAGCACATGAGTCTGATGGGCTCGAAAAAATATCCGCAGGCAGACAGTCTCTCTGAATTCCTCAAGATGCACGGCGGCAGCCACAATGCCAGCACCGCGCCTTATCGCACTGCTTTCTATCTGGAAGTCGAGAACGATGCGCTGGTGGGGGCGGTGGATCGTCTGGCCGATGCCATCGCAGCGCCCTTGCTGGATAAAAAATATGCCGAACGCGAACGCAATGCCGTTAACGCTGAACTGACACTGGCGCGCACGCGAGATGGTATGCGTATGGCGCAAGTGAGTGCGGAAACCATTAACCCGGCGCACCCCGGTTCACGTTTTTCTGGCGGGAATCTGCAAACATTAAGCGACAAACCCGGTCAGCCGGTGCTGCAGGCTTTGCAGGAATTTCATGAGAAATACTATTCAGCCAACCTGATGAAGGCGGTGATTTATAGCAATAAACCGTTGCCAGAGCTGGCGCGTATTGCTGCCGATACCTACGGTCGGGTACCGAATAAAAATACCGTAAAACCGGAAATCACGGTTCCGGTGGTCACTGACGCGCAAAAAGGGGTCATCATCCATTATGTGCCTGCGCTGCCGCGTAAAGTGCTGCGCGTCGAGTTTCGTATCGACAACAACAGCGCTCAGTTCCGTAGCAAAACCGACGAACTGGTGACCTATCTGATTGGCAATCGTAGCCCGGGCACCCTCTCTGACTGGTTGCAAAAGCAAGGACTGGTGGAAGGTATTCGTGCGGATTCCGATCCTGTCGTCAACGGTAACAGCGGTGTGCTGGCCATTTCAGCCACGCTTACCGACAAAGGTCTGGCGAATCGTGATGAAGTTGTCGCGGCCATCTTTAGCTATCTCAATCTGTTACGCGAAAAAGGCGTGGATAAACGCTACTTTGATGAGCTGGCGCACGTCCTGGATCTCGACTTCCGTTATCCGTCCATCACACGTGATATGGATTACGTGGAATGGCTGGCAGACACCATGATTCGCGTGCCCGTCGACCATACTCTGGATGCGGTTAACATCGCCGATCAGTATGATGCTGATGCGGTAAAAGCCCGTCTGGCGATGATGACGCCGCAGAATGCCCGCGTCTGGTATATCAGCCCGAATGAGCCACATAACAAAACCGCTTACTTTGTTGATGCCCCTTATCAGGTCAACAAAATCGACGACAAAACCTTTGCCCAGTGGCAGCAAAAAGCGCAGGCGATTTCGCTCTCCTTGCCGGAGCTTAACCCCTACATTCCTGATGACTTCTCGTTGATTAAGAAAGAGAAGGAATATGCACACCCGGAACTGATCATCGATAAACCGGATTTACGCCTGGTGTATGCACCGAGCCGTTACTTTGCCAGTGAGCCAAAAGCCGATGTGAGCGTGGTGCTGCGTAATCCAAAAGCCATGAACAGCGCCAGAAATCAGGTGATGTTTGCGCTGAATGATTATCTGGCAGGCATTGCGCTTGATCAGTTAAGTAATCAGGCCGCCGTGGGCGGGATAGGGTTTTCGACTAATGCCAATAATGGGTTGATGCTGAACGCCAATGGCTACACTCAGCGTTTGCCGCAGCTTTTCCAGGCGTTGCTGGAAGGCTACTTCAGCTACTCTGCAACGCAAGAGCAGCTGGAACAGGCGAAGTCCTGGTATGCGCAGATGATGGATTCTGCCGAGAAAGGTAAAGCCTACGATCAGGCCATTATGCCCGTGCAGATGATTTCTCAGGTGCCTTACTTCTCGCGTGATGAACGCCGTAAGTTGTTGCCATCAATCACCCTGGAAGAGGTTATGGCGTACCGCGATGCGTTAAAAGTGGGGGCCCGACCGGAGTTTCTGGTTATCGGCAACATGAGCGAAACGCAGGCCAAAACCATGGCGCAGGATATCCAGAAACAGCTGGGTGCGAAGGGTTCAGAATGGTGTCGCAACAAAGATGTGCTGGTCGATAAAAAACAGTCGGTCATTTTTGAAAAAGCGGGCAGCAGTACGGACTCTGCGCTGGCGGCGGTGTTTGTACCTTCGGGATACGATGAACACACCAGTACTGCGTACAGCGCCATGTTGGGGCAAATCGTTCAGCCATGGTTCTACAACCAACTGCGTACCGAAGAACAGTTGGGCTACGCGGTGTTTGCTTTTCCGATGAACGTGGGTCGCCAGTGGGGGATGGGTTTCCTGCTGCAAAGCAGCGACAAACAGCCAGCTTATCTCTGGGAGCGCTATAAAGCCTTTTTCCCGACGGCGGAAGCGAAGCTGCGGGCAATGAAACCGGCCGAGTTTGCACAAATTCAGCAGGCGGTCATTGCGCAAATGTTAGAAGCGCCGCAAACGCTGGGCGCGGAAGCCTCGCAGTTAAGCAAAGATTTCGATCGGGGTAATATGCACTTCGATTCGCGTGATAAAATCGTGGCTCAGATTAAACTGCTGACGCCGCAAAAACTTGCCGACTTCTTCCATCAGGCGGTGGTAGAGCCGCAAGGCATGGCGATACTGTCACAGGTTTCCGGAAGCCAGAACGGGAAAGCAGAATATGCGACCCTGGAAGGCGGGAAAGTGTGGCAGACCGTCAGCGCGTTGCAGCAAACCTTGCCCCTGATGAGTGAAAAGAATGAATGATGCTGAGTCTCTTGATCCTCTACGCTTGCCCCTCACGGGCGAGCGCCTGATTGAAGCGTCCGCAGGCACTGGCAAAACCTTTACTATCGCAGCGCTCTATCTGCGTCTGCTACTTGGACTGGGCGGCTCTGCCGCCTTTCCCCGTCCGTTAACCGTAGAAGAGTTATTGGTGGTGACCTTTACCGAGGCCGCCACCGAAGAGCTACGCGGTCGAATCCGCAGTAATATCCACGAATTGCGCATTGCCTGTCTGCGGGAATCGACCGATAACCCGCTCTATGCCCGCCTGTTAGACGAAATTAACGATAAAAAGCAGGCCGCACAGTGGTTATTGTTGGCCGAACGGCAGATGGATGAAGCTGCGGTCTTCACCATTCACGGTTTTTGCCAGCGCATGCTGAGTCTGAATGCCTTTGAGTCGGGGATGTTATTCGAGCAACAGCTCATCGAAGACGAATCCCTCCTGCGTTATCAGGCCTGTGCGGACTTTTGGCGTCGTCACTGTTACCCACTCCCGCGTGAAATTGCCCAGGTTGTCTTTGAAACATGGAAAGGCCCGCAGGCGCTGCTGAAAGATATTGACCGCTACCTGCAGGGTGAAGCTCCGGTAATTAAAGCCCCTCCGCCAGACGAAGAGACGCTGGCATCGCGCCATGCGCAGATTCTGGCGCGAATCACCCGGATCAAACAGCAATGGTGTGAAGCGGTTGAGGAACTTGACGCGCTGATCGAATCGTCAGGCATCGATCGCAGAAAATTCAACCGTGGCAACCAGGCAAAATGGATCGAGAAGGTAACCGCATGGGCGCAGGCAGAAACGCAGACTTATCAGTTGCCTGAAGCGTTGGAGAAATTCTCGCAGCGCTTTTTAGAAGAGCGAACCAAAGCGGGCGGTGTTACGCCCGAGCACGCACTGTTTGTGGCAATTGACGAACTCCTTGCAGAGCCGCTGACGATTCGCGATTTGGTTATCACCCGGGCACTGGCGGAGATTCGGGAAACGGTCGCACGGGAAAAGCAGCGTCGGGGAGAGTTAGGCTTCGATGACATGCTCAGCCGCCTTGATGCGGCGCTGCGAAGTGAAAGCGGCGAGGCGCTGGCGTCGGCCATTCGCGGTCGTTTTCCGGTAGCGATGATCGATGAATTTCAGGATACCGATCCGCAACAATACCGTATTTTTCGCCGCATCTGGCAGCATCAGCCGGAGACGGCGCTGTTGCTGATTGGCGATCCAAAACAGGCGATTTACGCATTCCGTGGCGCGGATATCTTCACCTACATGAAGGCGCGCAGCGAGGTGACGGCGCACTATACGCTCGACACGAACTGGCGTTCTGCGCCGGGCATGGTCAACAGCGTCAATACGCTGTTTGATCAGATGGATGATGCCTTCATGTTTCGTGAGATCCCGTTCACGCCGGTGAAGTCCGCTGATAAAAATCAGGCGCTGCAATTTGTATTGAACGGCGAGACGCAACCCGCCATGCGCATGTGGTTAATGGACGGTGAGAGTTGTGGCATTGGCGACTACCAAAGCACCATGGCGCACGTTTGCGCCGCACAAATCCGTGACTGGCTGAAGGCGGGACACTCGGGTCAGGCTCTGCTGAACAGCGGCAAAACCTCGCGACCCGTTCGCGCTTCGGATATCAGCGTACTGGTGCGCAGTCGTCAGGAAGCCGCCCAGATTCGTGATGCGCTGACGCAACTGGATATCCCGTCTGTGTATCTCTCTAACCGCGACAGCGTTTTTGACACCCTTGAAGCGCAAGAGCTGCTGTGGGTTTTACAGGCGGTGATGACGCCTGAGCGCGAAAACACGCTGCGCAGCGCGCTTGCCGCCTCGATGATGGGGTTAAATGCGCAGGACATCGACAGACTTAATAATGACGAGAACGCCTGGGACGCGGTTGTGGAGGAGTTTGACGGCTACCGTCAGATCTGGCGCAAACGCGGTGTGATGCCCATGCTGCGCGCGCTGATGTCGCAGAGAAACATTGCGGAAAACCTGCTGGCGACAGCAGGAGGTGAGCGCCGTCTCACCGATATTCTGCACATCAGCGAACTTTTGCAGGAAGCGGGATCGCAACTGGAGAGCGAGCATGCGCTGGTTCGCTGGCTTTCGCAGCATATTCTGGAACCCGACAGCAATGCCTCCAGCCAGCAAATGCGTCTGGAAAGCGATAAGCATCTGGTGCAAATCGTCACCATTCATAAATCGAAAGGGCTGGAGTACCCGCTGGTCTGGTTGCCCTTTATTAGCCATTTCCGTATTCAGGATCAGGCGTTTTATCATGATCGCCGCTCATTTGAAGCGGTATTGGATCTCAGCGAGGCCGATGAGAGCATTGAACTGGCGGAAGCCGAACGGCTGGCGGAAGATCTCCGCTTGCTCTATGTTGCGCTGACCCGTTCAGTATGGCATTGCAGTCTCGGCGTTGCGCCGCTGGTGCGTCGCCGTAGTGATAAAAAAGGGGAGACGGATGTGCACCAGAGCGCACTGGGCCGTCTGCTGCAAAAAGGTGAACCGAAAGATGCCGCCGGGCTTCGCGCGTGCATTGAATCGTTGTGTGGTGAAGATATCGCCCTGCAAATAACGGGCGCGCCGGACACCGAACGCTGGCAGGTGGCGCAAGCCGCCCGCGCCGAACTGAGCGCGAAAGTGTTACAACGCCCCCTGAGCGATAGCTGGCGGGTAACCAGTTATTCCGGCCTACAGCAGCGAGGCCACAGTGTTGCTCAGGACTTAATCCCTCGCCTTGATGTTGATGCCGCTGGTGTCGCTGAGGTGACGGTTGAGCCGGGGTTAACCCCACATCAGTTTCCGCGCGGCGCATCGCCGGGCACCTTCCTGCACAGCTTGTTTGAAGACCTTGATTTTACTCAGTCTGTTGATGCCGCCTGGGTACAAGAGAAACTGGCGTTGGGAGGTTTCGACGCACACTGGGAACCGGTTTTGACAGCGTGGCTGGAGGCCGTCTTACAGGCGCCGCTTAACGATACGGGCGTGAGTCTGCGTCATCTCTCCGAGCGCGACAAACAGGTAGAGATGGAGTTTTATCTGCCGATAGCCCAGCCGCTGAATGCCAGCCAACTGGATGCGCTCATTCGTCAGTACGATCCGCTCTCTGCCGGGTGCCCGCCGTTGGACTTCATGCAGGTGCGCGGCATGTTGAAAGGATTTATTGATCTGGTGTTTCGCCATGAAGGGCGTTATTACCTGCTCGATTACAAATCTAACTGGCTTGGCGAGGACAGTGCCGCCTACACCCAACAGGCGATGGCTTCGGCGATGCAGGCGCACCGTTACGACCTGCAATACCAGTTGTATACGCTGGCCCTGCATCGGTATTTGCGCCATCGCATCGCGGACTACGACTACGAGCGCCATTTCGGCGGCGTTATCTATCTCTTCCTGCGCGGCGTGGATAGCGAACAACCACAGCAAGGCATTTACGCGACCCGTCCGGACAGCGAATTAATTGCACAGATGGACGAGATGTTTGCAGGCGCGGTACGGGAGGAGGCGTAATGACAATCCAGAAACGCTTACTGGATGCAGTAGAACAAAAGCAGTTAAGACCGCTGGATGCGCAGTTTGCGCTGGCTGTTGCCGGCAATGACGATCCGGCGGTGACGCTGGCGGCGGCGTTGCTCAGTCGTGATGCGGGGGAAGGCCACGTCTGTCTGCCGCTTTCGCGGCTGTCCATCACGGAAGACACTCATCCGCTGTTGCTGACATGGCTCAACGAAGCGCCAGAGCGCATCGACTGGACGCAACGCCTGTTAACGTCTGCCGCGGTTAGCCGTGGCGAACAGCCAACGCCGCTCATTTTGCACGACGATCGCCTCTATCTGAACCGAATGTGGCGTAATGAACGTACGGTAGCGCGCTTTTTTAGCGAGGTGAATCAGGCGATTGAGCTGGATGAGCAGCAGCTAACCCAGACGCTTGATGCGCTTTTCCCTCCCACCGATGAAATCAACTGGCAAAAAGTGGCGGCTGCCGTGGCGTTGACCCGCCGTATCTCGGTGATTTCTGGCGGCCCGGGGACGGGCAAAACGACGACCGTGGCAAAGCTGCTGGCGGCGTTGATTCAGATGGCCGACGGCGAACGCTGTCGTATCCGGCTGGCGGCGCCCACGGGCAAAGCGGCGGCGCGACTGACAGAATCGCTGGGGAAAGCATTACGTCAATTACCGCTTACCGATGAGCAAAAAAAACGGATCCCGGATGACGCCAGTACCCTGCATCGACTGTTAGGCGCGCAGCCTGGCAGTCAGCGTCTGCGTCACCATGCGGGCAACCCGCTGCATCTGGATGTGCTGGTGGTTGATGAAGCGTCAATGATTGACCTTCCGATGATGTCGCGCCTGATCGATGCGTTACCGACGCACGGGCGGGTTATTTTTCTGGGCGATCGTGACCAGCTTGCATCCGTTGAGGCGGGCGCTGTGTTGGGGGATATCTGTGCCTGTGTGAAGGACGGCTTTACGCCTGCACGTGCGCAACAGCTCAGTCGGCTTACCGGATGCCAGGTTTCGGCTGGAGCAGAAACAGAAGCCGCCGCTTCCCTGCGTGACAGCCTTTGTTTGCTGCAAAAAAGCTACCGTTTTGGCAGTGATTCCGGCATTGGCCAACTGGCTGCTGCCATTAATCGCGGCGATAAATCTGCGGTTAAGGCGGTCTTCCAGCAAGGATTTAGCGACATTGAAAAACGGACGCTGATGAGCAGTGAAGACTACGCAGCGATGCTGGATGAGGCAATGGCTGGGTACGGGCGGTATCTTGATCTGGTTCGGGCGGGGGCGGAACCCGATGCCATCATTCAGGCGTTCAATGATTACCAGCTGCTGTGCGCGCTGCGCGAAGGGCCATTTGGCGTAAAAGGACTGAATGACCGTATCGAACACGTGATGCGGGAAAAACGTAAAATTGCCACTCCTTCGCACTCGCGCTGGTATGAAGGGCGGCCGGTTATGATTGCGCGAAACGACAGCGCGTTGGGATTATTTAACGGCGATATCGGCATTGCGCTCGATCGCGGCCAGGGGCTGCGAGTCTGGTTTACGATGCCGGACGGTGCCATTAAGTCTGTGCAGCCGAGCCGTCTACCGGAACATGAAACGACCTGGGCGATGACGGTGCATAAATCTCAGGGTTCGGAGTTTGATCACGCGGCGCTTATTCTGCCCACGCAGCGTACACCGGTTGTGACGCGCGAGCTGGTGTATACCGCGGTTACGCGAGCGCGCCGTCGCCTGTCGCTGTATACCGATGAACGGGTGTTGAGTGGCGCGATAGCGACCCGTACCGAGCGCCGTAGCGGGCTGTCGGCCTTGTTTAACAAGGATAATACGCAGCAGGATTTGTAGGCCGGATAAGCGTTAGCGCCATCCGGCGATGTACCTGATGGCGAAGTGAAACTGTTTTATCAGACCGATACTGTAGGCCGGATAAGCGTTAGCGCCATCCGGCGATGTACCTGATGGCGAAGTGAAACTGTTTTATCAGACCGATACTGTAGGCCGGATAAGCGTTAGCGCCATCCGGCAATGTGCCCGATGGCGCGCGAAACGGTTTTATCAGACCGGCAACGTATTAAGCCGCTACCCCAAATCCGCCATCAACACTTTTGAACGGCGCTGATAGTTGTACATCTCTTTTTTGCTCTCGGGGAGCAGGTCGATATCCACCGGCGTAAAGCCACGCTCCTGAAACCAGTGAATGCTCCGCGTGGTCAGCACAAACAGCTTGCTAAGCCCGATTTGTCTGGCCTGCGCGGCAATCCGCTCCAGCAGGACTTCTCCCCGCGATGAACTGCGATAATCCGGATGTACCGCCACGCAGGCCATTTCGCCGATCTTCTCTTCCGGGAAAGGATACAGCGCCGCGCAGGCGATGGTCAGGTTATCACGCTGAATAATGGTGAATTTGTCGATCTCCATCTCCAGCTGTTCACGGGAACGGCGCACCAGAATCCCTTGCTGTTCCAGCGGGCTGATAAGCTCGAGAATTCCGCCAATATCATTAATGGTGGCGCGGCGGATTTGTTCGGCGCTTTCCATCACGATCTGCGTGCCGATACCGTCACGCGAGAACAATTCCTGTAACAGCGCGCCATCTTCCTGATAGCTGATCAAATGGCAGCGACGTACGCCGCTGCGACAGGCTTTCACCGCACCGCGCAGGAAACGCACGGTGCCGGAGTTGTAATCCTCTTTCTCTTCCTGTGCTTCTACGCGGGCCTGTGCTTCATTCGGGAACAGTTCAGAAACAATGTCGCCATCGTCGTTGGTAACCCCTTGTGAGGAGCAGAAGCCAATCATTTTCTCCGCCTTCAGTTTGATGGCGAGCTGGGTGGCGATCTCTTCTGAGGTCAGGTTAAAACTTTCACCGGTGACAGAGACGGCGACCGGTCCCATCAGGACAATCGCGCCGTTGTCGAGCTGGCGGTGAATCGCCTCTTCATCAATACGACGAATACGCCCGCTGTGGCAGTAATCGACGCCATCATCAACGCCCAACGGCTGTGCGATGATAAAGTTGCCGCTGACCACGTTGATGTGCGCGCCCTGTAGAGGCGTGTTATTGAGGCTCATCGACAGACGGGCGGTGATATCCAGCTGTAATGTGCCAGCCGCCTGCTTGACCAGCTCCAGGGTTTTGGCGTCCGTCACACGCGTATTTTTGTGGTACACCGGCTCATGATGGTGTGCGGCCAGGTTCGCGTCGATTTGCGGACGTGCGCCATACACGACCACCAGGCGAATGCCGAGGCTGTGCAGAAGCCCGATGTCATTGACGATACTGGAGAAATTCTCATGCTCGATGGCTTCGCCGCCCAGCATAATGACAAACGTTTTCCCCCGATGGGTATTGATATAGGGAACAGAATGGCGGAATCCCTGTACCAGTTCGGTTCTACGTTCCTTCACCACGGCACACCCTCTTTGCATGATTATTCGTATTAAGTGTATTTTTATTCTGTTTTTTCTCCGGGCGCAAGTGCAAATTTGCCAGCAGTCGAAGGTATTTATCAGTAATACCGTGAATACAAAAAGAAAGTTTACCGTTTTATAGATGACAGATTATGCGTCATTCGCTAAAGTTTCCGGTCAATTCAGACGTTTTGTAAATCAGCACCGTTAGATTTGTTTTGCTCGGGAGAAGCATGTCGGGATCCAATCCAGCAATCAGCCGCCGTCGTTTACTGCAAGGGGCGGGCGCCATGTGGCTATTGAGCGTAAGCCAGGTCGGTCTGGCTGCGGTCAGTCAGGTCGTTGCGGTTCGTATTTGGCCAGCATCCAGTTACACCCGTGTGACGGTGGAATCGAACCGCGAGTTGAAATACAAACAATTTGCCCTGAGTAATCCTGAGCGCGTCGTGGTGGATATTGAAGGTGTGAATTTGAACTCCGTGCTCAAAGGCATCGGAACCCAGATCCGCCCGGATGATCCCTACATCAAATCGGCACGAGTGGGGCAGTTTGATCCGCAGACCGTGCGCATGGTGTTTGAACTGAAGCAGAACGTGAAGCCGCAGCTGTTTGCCCTCGCGCCGGTGGCGGGTTTTAAAGAACGTCTGGTGATGGATCTCTATCCTGCCAATGCGCAGGACATGCAGGATCCGCTGCTGGCGTTGCTTGAGGATTACAACAAAGGCGATCTGGAGAAACAGGTACCACCCGCGCAGAGCGGCCCACAGCCGGGTAAAGCGGGGCGTGATCGTCCGATTGTGATCATGCTCGATCCGGGGCACGGCGGCGAAGACTCCGGCGCTGTGGGCAAATACAAGACGCGTGAAAAAGATGTGGTGTTGCAGATCGCCCGTCGCCTGCGGGCGCTGATCGAGCAAGAAGGCAACATGAAGGTCTATATGACGCGAAACGAAGATATCTTCATTCCGCTGAAAGTGCGCGTCGCGAAAGCTCAAAAACAGCGTGCCGACCTTTTCGTCTCAATTCACGCGGATGCATTTACCAGTCGACAGCCCAGCGGGTCGTCGGTGTTTGCCCTTTCCACTAAAGGCGCAACCAGTACGGCTGCAAAATACCTGGCGCAAACCCAGAACGCCTCGGATTTGATCGGGGGGGTCAGTAAAAGCGGCGACCGCTACGTCGATCACACGATGTTCGACATGGTGCAATCGCTGACCATTGCCGACAGCCTGAAGTTCGGGAAAGCGGTGCTGAAGAAACTTGGCCAGGTCAACAACCTGCACAAGAATCAGGTAGAGCAGGCCGGGTTTGCCGTGTTGAAAGCGCCAGATATCCCTTCGATTCTGGTTGAAACTGCCTTTATCAGTAACGTTGAAGAAGAGCGGAAGCTCAAAACAGCGACGTTCCAGCAGGAAGTGGCAGAGTCTATATTGGCAGGGATCAAAGCCTACTTCGCCGATGGGGCGACGCTGGCGAGAAGGGGATAATAAAAAAGCTGTCTGCGATGAAGACGGTTTTGGCCTGGTCATCCAGAGTATATATTGTATTTTTTTTATTTATTTTTGAAATGAATTCATGAAATAAATTATAAATGATTTTTTGTGATTTGGATCGTGGTTTTGATAAGTTAATTCAAAAACAGGATCGGTATCTCTTTTATTAAAAGAAATCCTGTGTAGTGTATGTACATTAGTTATTCATCTTGTAACTGTTAAATCAGGCAAGGCAATGTTTGAAGTAATTATTACTTCTTACTTGTCTTGCCTTTTTTTTGGAGCTATGAAATGATCATCGAAAAAGTCATGAACAATAATTGTGTGCTGGCATCGATGAACGGTCAGGAGGTAATCATTTCCGGTCCCGGAGTTGGTTACAATAAAAAATATGGAATGTCAGTTCCTCAGCATCCATCGAACAGAACTTTTTATGTCAGAAGTGATGAAAAAAATAAATTATATAAACTAATTGAACGCGTTGATATTGATTATATTTTCGTGTCTGAACAAATCGTTCGTTATGCAGAGATGAATCTAGATAAAAAATTAAACCCGTCGCTTCTATTAATTCTTGCAGACCATATTTCTAATGCAATTTCACGTATTACATCAGGGGTACAGATAAGTAATGTGTTTCTTGATGAGATTAAATCATTATACAAATCAGAATATGCTATCAGCAGAGACGCGCTAACTATCATCAATGAGCAGTTTAATATACAATTGCCAGATGATGAAATTGGTTTTATAGCGTTGCATATATTAAATAATTATGAAAATACATCAGATTATGAATCTGTCAGGATTATAGAGTTATCACAAAAAATTACAGATATCATTGAAAAAGTTTATGAAAGAAAGGTAGACAAAAACGCATATAACTATTCTCGGTTCATGATACATCTTAAATATTTTGCTTGTCGCGTATTATGCAATGAAAACATTAAGGAAAAAGACATTGGAGATATTTATGAACACATTCTTGAAAAAGATTTAACTCTACAACGCTCCATACATAAAGTAGAAAACTATTTAAATTCAGTATTTAGTTATGAACTGGCAATGGAAGAAAAACTGTATCTCTCAATTCGCATTAAAGTATTAATGGACTGACTCTATTCCACATTATCATGAGATAATTAACATGACACAGAAAAAAGCCTGGAGTTTTTTTCAGAGTCTGGGTAAAGCATTTATGTATCCCATCGCTCTGTTAAGTGTGTGCGGTATGATGTTAGGACTGGGAAGCGGTTTAGCCAGTGAGGAGATGGCTAAATTAATTCCAGTACTAGGGTTTCCTTCAATTAAATCATTTTTAGACTTTGTCGTCAGTCTTGGTTTATTTGCATTTGTTAATTTACCCGTTTTATTTGCGATAGCAATCCCGCTGGGACTATTAAAAGAAAAAGAGGATAAAGCTTATGGGGCATTCTCTGGTTTGATTGGTTTTATGGCAATGCATTTGGGAACGAATTTCTATCTTAAGAACCATAATTTATTGGTCACAGCGGATCAGATGTCAACTCATGGGCAGACTATTATTTTGGGTATTCAGTCATACAACACAAGCGTATTGGGTGGAATAGTTGCAGGTCTTATAGTGTTCACCATGTACAAACGGATTGTAAATTTACGTATCCCGGAATCGCTTGGATTCTATAGTGGTCCACGTCTTGTCCCTATCGTCACGTTGATTATTATGAGTGTATTTGGCCTTGTCATACCTTTTGTGTGGCCTCCATTCTTTAGTCTTTTCATGCTGATTGGTCATTGGATATCGACCTCTGGTCCAGTGGGATATTTTTTCTATGCCGTTGCAGAACGCGTGACAATCCCTTTTGGGCTGAATCACTTGGTTACATCTGTATTTAGGTTTACGCCAATTGGCGGATCTGAGGTAATTGGTGGCGAGGAATATTATGGCACGCTCAACATGTTTATGGCTTATATCAAAGAGAATGCCGTTATTCCATTAGATCTTGCGGGTAAGATGGAACAGGGTAAATTGATGATCCAGTACGGTCTTGCTGGTGCTGCTCTTGCTATGTATCAGACGGCTCAGGTGCAAAACCGTAAAGCTATTAAAGCTCTTCTTATTTCCGGTGTGCTTACAGTGATTATCGGTGGTGTTAGTGAACCAATTGAATTTCTGTTTTTGTTCGTAAGTCCGATTTTATTTGCATTTCACGCCTTTATGAACGGTTTTGCCAATATGTTCTTACCGTATCTTGGTGTAAAAATGGGATTTACTGGTGATCTTATTCAATTCATGAGTTTTGGCGTATTGCGTGGTACAAGAACAGGTTGGCCTATTGCCGTCTGTATCGAAATTGCTTACTTCTTTATTTATTTCTTTGTGTTTAAATGGGCCATCATTAAATATAATCTGATGACTGTTGGTCGCGAAGACAATGTTCAAGAAACGACAGTTACAGATGGATTAACGAGCATAACTAAACCTGTAATGAGCATAAATGCAGATCTGAAAACAGCTGAGTTAATGGTTAAGGCGCTTGGTGGTAAAGAGAACATCAAATCACTAGATAATTGTGTTACCCGTTTGAGATTAACAATTGGGGACATGGACTTAATAGACGAAGCAGTCATTAAAAAACTTGGTGGGATCGCTATCGTCAAACTCGATGCAAATACACTGCAGGTTATCATAGGTACAAAGGTTATTTCCTTGCGTAAGGAAATGGATAAATACATGGAGTTATGCTGATGGATATTTTTAACAATCCTATTTCACGAGCAGGAACTTTTTGTACCCAGTGGGATTTCTGTGAAGACAGGTTTGGTGTGAAAGACATTATTCCCTTTTCCATATCGGATATGGATTTAACGATTCCGGAAGAGATTACCAGAGCATTACGCAAACGACTGGAACATCCTGTATTTGGATATAGCCGCTGGCAGCACAGTGAATATCTTAACGCAATATGCCACTGGTATGGGCGTAATTATAATGCTGAAATTGATGCGAACTGGATTACATATAGCCCAAGTGTAATGTATTCCATTGCAAAATCTATTGAGATACTGACCTGTCAGGAGGATGGTGTTCTTATTTTTACTCCTGCATATAATGCTTTTTTTGATGTTATAAAAAACTCTGGTAGACGATTGTTAACATCTATTCTGATTAAAGATGAAGAAGGTAATTATGGAATTGACTGGAATGATTTTAATTCGAAAGTCAAAAACGCTAAGGTTGTTTTATTATGTAATCCGCATAATCCGATAGGAAGGGTGTGGTCGGAGAATGAGCTGAAACGAATTTCAGAAAGTTGTGATAAATACAAATGCTGGCTTTTCTCTGATGAAATTCATAGTGATTTCACGTTTAGTCAGGAGTTTACATCTGCAGTGAGATTACGCTATGTTAAAACCATCACTTTTAACTCTATATCCAAAACGTTTAATGTTCCGGCTTTGACCGGTTCATATGTTATTGCTCCTGATGGCGATTTTAATAATAAGCTAAGAACGATTACTCGCTACCGTGATTTCGTGAACTCGCCTTCAGTGCTGAACGTCATTGCAACCATTGTTGCCTATAATGAATGCGATACATGGTTAAGAGATTTAAAATTACACCTTAAATCGAATATTGACTTTACTGTTGCTTATATCAAAAAAAATATACCTTCGCTATTTTTTAGAGACCCCGAAGGGTGTTATTTTGCTTGGGTAGATTGCTCGCATATTAGTTGCCAATTTGAGGTGTTTTACTCAAAATTAATACATGAAGGTAAAGTCGGTATTATGGCCGGTAGCGTATACGGCCCAGGTGGAGAGAATTTTCTGCGACTGAATCTGGCGTGTAGCAGAGAAAAATTATACCAAGGGTTGTGTCGCATTGCCTACGTTATTGATAAAATTAATCAGGAAAGTAATCATGAGTAATTCCGATATTGTTTCTCTTGTTAAAAATTTTATGCGTAATGAACAAAAAGCAGTTGAAGATATTATTAATTCTCCACTTTCTGAAGCGGCAAGTTTGATAAAAATACTTCAATCCTGTAATGGAAAAGTCGTTTTTATTGGAGTGGGAAAATCAGGGATTATCGCCAAAAAATTGGCCGCCACATTTTCGAGTACGGGAACTCCGTCATTTTTTATTCACGGTACAGAAGCTCTGCATGGTGACCTTGGCATGGTTACCAAAGACGATGTTGTTATTCTGATATCTAACAGTGGTGAAACTACGGAAATTTTAGCAACCCTACCAAGCCTGAAAAAAATGAAAAATTTTCTGGTCTCATTCACCAGAAGTCATAACTCATCACTTGCTACACGTTGTGATTTATCTATTGAAATTCCTATTAAATATGAGGCGGATAATTTGGGATTGGCACCATCCTGTTCATCTACAGCAGTTCTTGTCGTAGGTGATGCAGTTGCACTCGCGTTATCAGAAATTAAGCAGTTTACTCGAGCCGATTTTGGCTTATTTCATCCTGGAGGTGCTCTCGGCATTAAAGCGAATTCATAGCCTAGTTTATTAATATTTAGTGTAACCGGTCAACGCCATCATCTGTATGGTGGCGTGCCTTGTAGGGAATATCAGGATGAAAAATGTATTAGTTACTGTTTCTAGCTTTTCAGGGCGTTGTGTTTCAGCGTGCAAGTTATTGAGAGACAGCCAATTTAATCTTATATTTAAAAATAATGTTGATCATCTTATGAAATCAGAGTCAGCGGAGGTAAGGGAATCAATTTGTGCAGTCATTGCGGGTACAGACTGTTATGATTCCAGCACATTCTCTCTTATGCCTGGTTTAAAAATCATATCAAGATTCGGTACGGGTATTGACAATATTGATGTGGTTGCTGCGAAGGACTATGGAATAGTGGTGAATAATGCTCCGGGTATTAATTCTAACGCTGTTGCTGAATTTATCATGGGACTTATTTTTTCAGGGTTGCGGAATATCCCAGCTAGTTATCTGGACTTGCAAAACGGTTACTGGGGGGATTCTCTGGGAAGTGAATTAAACGGAAAAAGGATTGGATTATTAGGATTTGGGAATATCGCAAAAACTCTTGTTAAAAGACTGTCCGGTTTTGACACTGAAATCCTGGCATATGATAAAAAACTCGATTTTAGCGATGCTGAGAAATTCGGTATTAGGTTTGTTTCCGTAGAAGACATCTTCATGCAATCGAACATCATTGTTGTTCTTCTCCCTTACTCGCCCTCATTAGAAAATTTTATCAGTCATAAATATCTATCAATGATGCGAAACGGTGCTCTGATGATTAATGCTGCCCGGGGAAAACTGGTTGATGAAAGTGCTTTATTACAGGTTATTGAAGAAAGGAATGTTTATGCTGCACTGGATGTATTCAACCAAGAACCGTTACCGCAATTCAGTCCTTTGCTGCACTCGCAAAATATTATCACGACGCCACATATAGCTGCGGCGACAGTGGAATCATATCATGAGACAGGAATCCATACTGCCCAGTCGATTATTGATTTCTTTGGCGGTAAGATGGTAAAAAATTGATTGTGAACGATGAACAGTGTGGTTTTGGGGATATGCAGATAAAAAAATACCGCAGGTCATTAACGACTATGCGGTTTCTTTATGTTGGTTGCGGGGGCCGGATTTGAACCGACGACCTTCGGGTTATGAGCCCGACGAGCTACCAGGCTGCTCCACCCCGCGTCCGTCTTTTACTCTTCCATCGAGTAACTTCTTCTTCACAATGTGTTGGTTGCGGGGGCCGGATTTGAACCGACGACCTTCGGGTTATGAGCCCGACGAGCTACCAGGCTGCTCCACCCC